>DASRWO010000001.1:0-4550 GCA_035654555.1 Candidatus Deferrimicrobiaceae bacterium
GGTATGACGTTAATCACGGCGTAAGCCCCATTGACCGTGGTACCGCAAACAGGACAATTCGGCGTTGTGCCGCAACTGCTGGCCAGCACAAAAAGAGCGGTAAGAAGAAAGCTGAATAAAATCCTGAACTTCATCGTGTCCTCCTGCGATTTCCCTTCAGGGCCGGTTGCGGCCAGCCCCCGCTTTTACCGAACTTGTTGACCATTCCACCCGCAATCGACATCGGGCGGATTAGAACCTGAACTGGAGCTGTTGCAGAACTACGTAATAATTTTGCGGCACAGCGCCTATAGTGCTGGGCTCCTTCAACTGATCGATACCCAGATTGACCGAGTACTTAACCCAATAATTGGGATACCAGTTAAGACCCAGAGTAATTTCGTCGGTGTGGTAGTTGTAAGTTGGAACAAAACCAGGGGTGTAATAGTCCAGAAGATTCGCGCCGGGCTCGTTGGCATGAATGCCCATGTACCTTACTCCGACTTGCCACGCGCCTAACCCGCGGCCTTTGCCGCCCGGAGTGTCGGGTCCAAAAAGCGGGCGCTTAACACGCGGTGTGCCATTTTCGGGCTGTTTCTCACCGGTGAGATTGTAGGTCGCGTCAATATCAAACGCCTTGCCGATGATGGACGGAAGACTGATGAAGCCAAGGCCCCCAACCTGCTCCGAGCCAGTATTGTTACGCGACATGTTGGCCTGATCGTATTCGCCGCGCAGCGCGAATCCCGACTTGATGTAGGTAAATTCGCCGTTGTAGCGTTGGATCGGTCCGTTGATGTTGAACTGGGGGAAAAAGTTGTAAGCGGCGTCGGGCAGGTTTCCGCTAAAGCTCAAATCCCCGGAAAGGCCGCGGGAGCGCGCATGGTCAATTGATCCGCCAAAGGCAAAATACTTCAGCCAGCTGTTGTTGGTTCTGCGCCAGGGGTAGAAGCGAAGCCGCCCGATGACTTCCGGTTGATTGGTCGTATTAGCGATTGCATACCCTTTACCATTAAACGCCCCTACCCAGTACTGCATCACGCCCCCGGCGATGTCGCCATGCACTGAGATGCCCGGGCTGCGGAACGCCGATGCCGCCGAGGGGTACAACATTGCCTGGAACCCGCGCTCGATGAAGTCCAGGTTAGTGGCACCAGTTCCGGTTTCCTGCGCGAATGGCACCTTGAACTGGCCGCCCTGGAATTGAATCTCGGGCCGGATTCGCACGTTAAGATAAACGTCTCGGACGACCGACCCGGTAGTCGAAGCTGCGTCGGTGAGCAGTGCAAAATCGAAGTGGGAACCGTAGTTGCCCTGGAAGCCAAAGCGGGCGCGGCGCAAAATAAACGTGTCAGCCGGAGCGCCATCGCCCTTGTAGGCGCGGTAGTCGTTATCCACATAGCCATACGGGCTGATGCTGAATTGTCCGTCGAGGCTGCGGATGAAGAAGTGTTCGCCGTTCCAACCCGCAGTCAGCGGAGCATCTCTCTTAGGAGCACTCGCCGCATTTTGACCGAGAACTGCTGCTGGAACAGGATCGGGATCGGGTTCAAGAAGAATCGCGTTCATCAGGTGAGCACTGCCGGTGTTGCTGGCGACGGGCAGCGAATTCGCTGCGGCCATAGGGGCATCTGCTACCGGCCGAATCTGTGGCGAGCTGCCGGCTACCGCTGCGGTCTTTACACCTGCCAGCTTCTCGACCAGGACTTTCAGTTCCTCGATAGTTTCGCGCTGCGCGGCGACTTCGCTGCGTAACTGATCCACCTCGGCCTTCGTGGCGGCCACCGGAGCAGGACCGCTGGTTGGAGTTGCGGGTTCCGTGCCTTGAGTTTGGGCGAGCGCACTGGACGCTATGAAACCGAGAAGCACGAAAAACGCTATTAACGAGCGCATGTGTTTCCTCTCCCACGTGATTTGCAAAGGCCCAGCCCTCGTAGAGAGCAGGCACACTGATGACGCGCCGCCTCGTCCGGTCGGCCGAAAGCTCGAGAAATCGCGATAGTGCGAACTAGAGGTCTGAAAAGCGGACCAATTACCACCGCGCGAGTTATTACACCAACGGTGCATTTACTGTCAAGCTATTTTTGGGAACGAGCACGCATGCAGTCTCGTCACAAACGTGAACCTACGCTTCACGTCCAGAGATATAACTTTCACTGTCTCGCATACGTTGCAAGTGATGATAGTGACAGCGCAAATTTCCGGACAGGAAAATCCTGATAAATTGTTGGCAAGTTTGATTCGCACCGAGCAGTAATTTTTCCTGATACTCATTCGTTTGCTGCCTATGGGTCTCCACTTCGGCCAAGCTGTTTTTTTGCTGTTCGCCGCAGCAATCGCGGGCGCGCTGAATGCGTTGGCCGGCGGTGGAAGTTTCATCTCTTTTCCGGCGTTGTTGTTTATTCGAATTCCACCCGTTTTAGCCAACGCGACGAACACAGTCGCGCTGTGGCCCGGCCTCGGGGCGAGCACGGCCGCTTACCTGAAAAGGCTGAACGCTTCGGCGCGCGTCTTGATTCCCCTGCTGGTTACAAGCATCGGCGGAGGTTGGCTGGGTGCGATATTGTTGCTCAAAACTCCTCAACACGCTTTTCTCAGACTCGTCCCCTGGCTGCTGCTGGGAGGGACGTTGCTGTTCGCCTTCGGCGATTCCATCCGAAATATTGCCGGCAACACACAGGCTGGCGACGACCTGCGTTTTACGTCATGGCGAGCGATCGTGCTGAGCTCGGTCGCCGAACTATTAGTCGCGATATACGGTGGATATTTTGGCGCGGGCATCGGATTCATGACCCTCGGGATGCTCGCCATGATGGGAATGCGCGACATCCATGCCATGGGCGCCCTCCGAACCTTGTTGGCGGCGGCCATCAATGCCGCCGCCGTCGTCACGTTTGTTGTGGCCGGCGCAGTGTTATGGCCGCATTGCCTCGTGATGATCGTCGGTTCACTGGCGGGAGGCTGGTTTGGCGCGCATTATGCACAGAGGGCCGACCCGCGAAAGGTGCGGATCGTCGTGATCGGCATCGGCGTCGCGATGAGCGCGTATTTCTTCGTAACTGTCCGCTAATTCCAAACTAAGTTGAGCAACCTTTGCGGGAATCGCGCGCATCGGAGCGTCCGCCAGTCCGATAGTAGGGACTATAATCTTCGTGCGGATAATCGGTCCAGCGTCGAGTCGATAAGTTATGCCAACGGATACCGCAAAGCTAAAGTCGCAGGGCATGAACTACGCGCCTGCGAATCTCGATCCCGAGAAAGACCTTCCCAAGGGATTTCTCGAATTTCTCTTGCCTCTCCACAAACGATTCACACCCTGGCAGCAGAAGCTGATCGCCGAACGGGCAGAGGTATTGCAAGCATCGCACCGCGGAAACCCGCCGAACTATTTGCCAGCTTCTGAGGCAACTACCTCCGGCTGGCAGATCGAAGTGCCGGAATGGTGCGCAGATCAACGAAATCAGATGACTGGCCCCGCGGATGATGCCGAGTTGACCGTAAAACTGTTGAACTCCGGATCCCCCGCCGTCATGATCGACATGGAGGATTCCACCGCGAATTTATGGGATCACATCATGCTGGCGATTCAGAACACCATCGCCGCCTACAAGTATGAACTCGGCTATGTGGACAAGAAGCGGCAGAAAAAAGTTACCGTCCAACGCTCGAAAACCGTCACATGGGTGCGCCCCCGGGGTTTGCACGTCAGCCAGGGTGGGGTGATCAAGAATGAGATCATGTCCGCGTCTCTGTTCGACCTGGGTTTAATCTGGTACCAGATCGATCCTGCATGGTTACCGCACAACTTCTCCGTATACATTCCCAAGAGCGAATCTGCCGAAGAGGCATTCTGGTGGCGTGATCTGTTTCAGGCTTTCGCCAAGCAAAAGGGCCTGCCGCAGAACTACGTCAAATGCATGGCGCTGGTGGAGGCGCACCCGCTGGCGTATCAGATGGAGGAATTCCTCTTCAATCTGCGCGAACATTGCTTGGGATTAAACCTGGGACGCTGGGATTACATGGCATCGCTCATCGATTTCATGCTCGAGGATCCGAACTGGATTCTGCCGGATCGCAATACTATCCCGCACGACGTGGCGTTCTTTCAAAACTTTCGCACGCTGATGCCGGAAATTTGCCACAAGCACGGAGCTCACGCCATTGGCGGAATGACCGCGCTTTATCCCAGCCGCACGGACGCAGAGTTGAATGAACGCGCGCTGAAAGTGCTTAGGCAGGACAAAAAGAATGAAGCGGACTGCCTGATGGATGGAGCCTGGACCGGACATCCCGATCAGAACGAAATCGCAGTCGCGCAATTCCCGTATCCCAATCAGATCGCAAAGCGTCCTAAGTTGCCGAATTCCCACCCTGATCTGCGGCCAGCCCCGAAGGGGGTTGGCGCAACAACGCTGTCTGGAACCCGAGCCGCCGTGCGTACCGTAATCCGTTATCGCAATGGCGTGCTCAACGGGAAAGGCGCTAGCCTGCTCGATGGTTATATGGAAGATCTGGCTACCGACCGCATTTATCGTTTGATGATCGCGCAACGCGTACTGCACAAAGTAAGA
>DASRWO010000002.1:0-4747 GCA_035654555.1 Candidatus Deferrimicrobiaceae bacterium
CTGCTACTAATCCTGCGGCGTTTGGAGCGATCGCTCCAAGCGTGCCGAATTACGAATTCCTTCTCGGGGCATCGTCGGGGATGGCGCTGAATGGGGTATGGCCGACCGGACTCACGGGATTACCAGGCATCAGCGGCTTTGCCACCAGTTGCGCGGCGCCTCCGTGTTTCGTTCCCGCTTCCTATCAGACGTTGGGATCGCAGGCGGGAAACTTTCCCGTGTTTGAGGGGACGAGTCTCTACTCGCTGCGCATCGATCACAACATCAGCACGAATCATCGCCTGATGCTCCGGGCGAACGTAAGCCCCAGCACAGTCACTGGCATTGAAGTCAGCGGCCAGGATCAACCATTCGGACAGAATGCGTACTCTCGAACTTCCGAGCAGACGTACCGCGACGTTGCCGGCGTAGCGCAGGAAACCTGGACGATTGGAAATAACAAAGTGAACGACTTCCGCTTTCAATACGCACGGCGCGGCTTGTCCTATTTTTACAACACCTCGATTCCCGGAGGATCGGACCCGGCGGTGAACATCCCGGGTTTTGCGTATTTCGGCCGAGAACCTTACTCCTATATCCAGCGCGTGGAGCAGCGCTATCAGTTCACGGATAACTTTTCCTGGACCATTGGCCGTCACGATACCAAGTTCGGAGTGGATTTCGACTACATTCCCACCTCCGCCACTTTTACCGTGAACTACGGCGGTGTGTATGATGTGGGCTCCATCGCAGCCTTCCCTTCGCCGTTTCCCCTGCTGAATCCTGTACAAGCTTATGGGGCGGGATTGCCTTCTGACTTCATTCAAGGAATCGGGAACCCGCGAGACTCGTTCCCCAACAAGCCCTTGGGCGTGTTCTGGCAAGATTCGTGGCGGGTTCGTCCGAACTTTACTTTGAACTACGGCGTGCGTTATGACATCGAATTCCCGCCACAGTTCAAATCTCCGACAGCGCTGGCTTTAGCCGGCTACAACTACCTCGGATTGCAAAAAGGGATTCAGACCGACACCAATAACGTCGCTCCTCGCATCGGCATGGCTTGGGACCCGAAGGGTGATGGCAAGACTGTGATTCGAGCTTCCTATGGATTGTTCTACGACCATCCTCTATTGGGACTCTATTTCCTGGGCGATGCATCGGACGGATCGACCAGCGGTCAACTCGTTTTTGCCGGTACCGGGCTTTGTACGGGCGCGGGAAACCCGGCGAATTTAAATGCGTTCCCCATCTTCCAGGGACTCCAGGGGCAACCGCAATGCGCGCCGTCATTGTCTGCTACCGCGAATGCCAATCTCGGCTACCTGCCCAACCAGCAACAGTTCAATTCGTTTCAGCCGAACTCCGTTTTCCTGAACCAGAACTATCTGAATCCATCAACATTCCTGCCGCTTGCCTTTCAGCCTTTCGGCTATCCGCAGGCAAAAAACTTTGTTTACTCCTACTCCCAGCAAGCTAACTTGAGTATTGAGAAGGATCTGGGCGGCGGTTATGCCTTCAGTCTTGCCTACAATTTCAATGGCGGACGCCATCTGAATCGTCCGATCAATGCCAATCCGATTCGCGGCGACTTAATGATCACGAATTATGAAACAGCCCTCGCAGCTGGCCAAACTCCGGCGAGCCCGTTCACTGTGAGCGCGTGCGGCGTTAGCCCTACGGGCAAGCCGTATGTTGATTCTTCTTTAATGAATTTCTTTCGGCCGTCTGGTTTGAACCCATCGATTGCCGGCGCCTATCTCGCCAGTGGTGGTGCCGCGTGCGTGGGTCTAGCACAGACCATCTTGCAGGGTTTGGCCACTCAGGGATTCAACGCCAACTGCAATCCCGCCACGCTAGCCAATTGCATTCCATTCGGTGACATGGACGCGAACTATTCCAATGGCACCTCCAACTATAACGGCCTGACGGCGAATTTGCGGAAGCGCTTCAACCGGCACTATGAATTGTTGGCCTCCTACACCTGGTCGCACACAATTGACGACTCCACGGATTTACAGGCTACACTTACGCCACAGGATAGTTACTTCCCCAACCTGGATCGTTCCACTTCACTTTTTGATCAGCGCAACCGCTTTGTATTCAGTGGTGTCTATCAGTCGGGCAAACTGGCTGGCAGCGGCTTCGGCAGCAAGCTGTTCAGCAATTGGACGGTTGCTCCCCTAATTGAGTTCGGCTCGGGAAGGCCTTTCAACATCATTACCGGCAACGACGACAATCTTCAATTGTCTTCACTGACGGGTCGGCCAAACACTTTCGTCAACCCGGGCTGCACAGCGCTTGGATATCCGGCGGTCGCCTCGAAGTATTCGCCTACCGGAGTTTTTCAAGAGCCTTGCATCGCCGATTTCAACGGGACACTACTTTCGCTGGATGGCAATCTCGGCCGCAATGCAGCAGTCCAGCCCTGGACCGTCTTCGATGACCTACGCATCGCCAAACGGATTTACTTCGGCGAGCGCTTTAACACTGAATTGATTGCCGACATGTTTAATATTGCCAACCGATACAACGTGGCCGCTGTCAGCCCACTGTTCACAAATGCCGGCCAGGCTACGGCTGCTTATGACCCGCGCCAGTTTCAGTTTGCGGTGAAGGTGTACTGGTAGGTTTTTCCTGGAGAACCTTGAGTTGTCTGGATCCCGTTGCGCGGCGGGGTCCAGACTTTCTGGTGGTGCTGCCGCACCCGAAAGCCTTCGATCCCGCTCAGGGCAAACTTCGCTTTAGGCGCCAGTGTTACACTTTCCCGTCACCATCCTTGGCGCTTGCCCGGAGTTCGTTCTGCCATGTCCCAGCCCTACGTTCCTACGCCGCGGACCCGTCTGGTCCGTGAAGCGGATCGCGCCGTCTATGATCGCGAAGCCGCGTATCACATCCTTGACGAAGGATTCTTGTGCCACGTCGGCTTCGTGGCAGACGGCCAACCCTTTGTGATTCCGACGTCTTACGGACGCAAGGACGACAGCCTTTATATCCACGGCTCGGCTGCCAGCCGTATGTTGCGGCAGATGAAAGAGTGCGTTCCTGTGTGTGTGACCGTTACTTTGCTAGATGGACTCGTACTCGCCCGATCAATTTTCAATCACTCGATGAATTACAGGTCCGTGGTGGTCCTCGGCAAGGCAACGCTAGTGGATGATCCGGCGGAGAAGATCGAGGCGCTGCGTCTCCTTTCCGAACACATCATTCCAGGCCGCTGGTCCGACTCGCGCCAACCGAATGAACGCGAGCTTAAGGCGACATCCGTGCTGCGGCTGCCGATTGAGGAATTCTCGGCCAAGGTTCGGAGCGGACCTGTTGTGGATGATGAGGCGGACTATTCTTTCCCAACATGGGCGGGAATAGTTCCGCTAACGACGGTTGCGGGTACGCCAATTGATGATGCGCGAATCTTGCCCGGACAAACGGCGCCGGAATACGCGCGAAACTACTCGCGGGGGCGTTAACTGCCGCAAGCCGAGCTTCGCTCGGCAGGCCCGGGCGGCGGCTGTCCCCACATAAGTTATATTCACCATTTACAGGATTAGGAGCAGCTTACCCACCAGCTTGCGCTGTTCCATGTCGCGGTGCGCCTGTGGCGCGTCAGCCAGCGGGTAGGTCTTGGTAATTCGCAGTTTGAGCTTGCCCTGTGCGATCATGTCGAAGAGTGCGCTGGTGCGGGCCAGGAGTTCCTCGCGGGTTGCAGTGAAGTGCGCCAGCGTGGTGCGAGCCATGTAGAGCGAGCCTTTCTCCGACAACTTTGCCGGATCCACGGGCAGTACCGGCCCGCTCGACATACCGTAAAGCACGAGCATCCCGCGCAGGCGCATGACATTCAGGTTTTTGTCGAAGGTCGCTTTTCCCACTCCGTCGTACACCACTTCGACGCCTCTGCCGTCTGTCAGGCGCTTCACTTCGCTTTCAAAATCTTGTCTAGTGAACACGATTATTTCGTCCGCTCCGGCCTCGCGCGCCAACTGGGCCTTCTCCTCACTCGAAACCGTGCCGATCACGCGCGCGCCGATAGCCCGCGCCATCTGCACCAGCAATAGCCCGACGCCTCCCGCCGCCGCGTGGACCAGCGCCGTCTCGCCCGGCTTCAACTTGTGCGCGTCATTTACGAGGTAATGAGCCGTCAGTCCATGAATCATCGACGCGGCGGCCTCCTCATCGCTGATGGCAGGTGGCACGGGTACAAGATGTTCTTCAGGTGACACTACGAACTCAGCATAGGAACCCAACACTCCGCTCCACGCCACGCGGTCGCCCACATTCACCGTTTTGGCCCGCGAACCGACTTCTGTGACCACACCTGCGCCTTCCTGCCCGGGGATGAAGGGCAGCGGCGTGCGAAACCTGCCGTCGCGAAAATACCCATCAATTGAGTTCACGCCCGCAACTGAGACCTTGACGACTGCTTCGGACAGCTTCGGCTGCGGAACCGGAACTTCCAGCAGTTCCATTACCTCTGGGCCGCCCGTTCGCTGCACGCGGATTGCTTTCATTTTTTCCTTAAGTAGCGACGCCGACCCGCCGCATCTTTCTCGCGCCGAGGGCGAGACGCTATCGCGATCGCCGGCAAGATGCCAGCGCTATGCTAAAAATTCGATTGAGAAAATCGACCGGAGTTATGGAATCAGCAGCAGTTTCCCGGTCGTCTTACGACTCTCCAGCTCTCGGTGCGCGCGTTGTGCTTCGGCCAGCGGGTAGGTATGCCCGATACGCAATTTGAGCTTTCCGCTTGCGATCATGCCAAATACAGCTTCCGACC
>DASRWO010000003.1:0-6364 GCA_035654555.1 Candidatus Deferrimicrobiaceae bacterium
ACGCTTCGGTTGCAGGATCGAGGATCGGGGGTCCTTGGGTCATCAATCGATCCATGAGCACGCAATTCGCGGCCAGTTCGCTGGGGATCTCGAGATGATCCATGACGACGATTTTCTGGACCTGAATTTGGGGGAGAATTGTCTGGACTTTGCGAAGTTGATGCCCCGTGGAAACAAACAGAACGGTCGTGCCCGAGTCGCGCAGGGTGAAGGCAGTTTGTTTCGGTGTCAGTGTGGCATATACCGGAACTGTGACGGCGCCGAGCAGGAGAATGGCGAAGTCGGCGATGGACCATTCGGGGCGATTCTCGCTGAGAATCGCAATGCGGTCGCCCTGGTGGACGCCCCATTCTTGCAGTCCACCGACGGCTCCGGAAACATTGCGGCGGAGCTCGGCCGACGAGACAGGCAGCCACTTTCCCTCTTGACGGTGCAGCATGGCGCGGTCGAGATTGCGTTCGACAGCAGTGAAGAAAACATCGTTCAGCGTGGCGAGATTCATATCGACGTGGAGTGGTCTGAAGTGAATTTACTGGTTCCGGGCTTGATTCGGCAATGCGAAAGGTGCGAGGCCGGGTACCGATCAGCGTCCTGCTCAGGCTTCGATTGTCAAATTTACAATGTCTTTCCGGTATTGGGTTACCATTCGGCTAGGAGGAATGTTGATGCAGAAAAAAGGAAGAAGCATATGGCTAACGTCAGTGCTTGCAGGCGTCTTGGCTGTCGGGACGGCAGTTCCGGCCGTGGGGCAGGCCAAGCAACCAGAAGCCGGTTCTCCATCTATGCCGAAGGTGGGCGACATAGCGCCGGATTTTAAACTGAATTATTTTGACGGCAACGACCTCAAATCGGTTTCCTTGAGCCAGTACCGCGGTAAGAAGAATGTGGTAGTGGCATTTTTTATTTTTGCGTTTACCGGTGGTTGAACCGCGCAAATGAAAGCTCTCCAGCAGGATCAAAAAAGGCTGGAAGCTACCGATACCCAGGTCCTGGGTGTGAGCATGGATAGTGCCTTTGCCGACAAAGCCTTCGCCGACCAAATTGGAGTTACGTTTCCGCTGCTGAGCGACTGGGGCGGGGATGTAACGCGCAAATACGGCATCTACGTGGACAAATACAAAGCCGCACGCCGAGTAAATTTCTTGATTGGCAAAGACGGAACAATTCTGGAAGAGCAAGTGGATAAGGATGCCGTCGATCCGACGAAGATTGTGGACACCTGTGAGAGGCCGAAGCTGAAGAACTGAGTTCTTCAATTTACGCAATCGGGAGTTCGAAGGAAAAGACAGAGCCACGGCCCAGCTGGCTGGTGACGCTGACGGAGCCGTTGTGGGCTTCCACAATGGCTTTGGCGATGGCTAATCCCATGCCCGTGCCTTGCACGGAATAGCGCTGGTCGCGTCCGCGATAAAATTTGTCGAAGACGAGCGACTGCTCGAAATCGTCGATTCCGTTGCCGTGATCGGTAACACTAGTAACTACGCGATCTCCTTTTTGCTCGGCGGTAATGGTAATTGCAGCGTCGGGTGGTGAATACTTGGAGGCGTTTTCCAGTAGTTGCTTGAGGACTTCGGCGATCCGGTCGGGATCCACGCGCACCTTGGGCAGCGAGGCAGAGATTTGCACGTCCAGCGGATGTCGGCCGAGAACTGCTCTGGCTTCTTCGACAGCAGACTCAATCACAGTCGCGATATCTACTGGTGCGATGTGTAGTTCGACCTTGTGGGCGTCGAGTTGCGCCATTTCCGTGGCTTCGCCAACCAGGCGGTCGAGGCGGTCGGTTTCCTCGTTGATGACAGTCAACAACTCTTTCCGCTGTGCTTCATCGAGATTGTAATCAGAGAGCAGTCCCGTAACTGCAGCCTTGATGCCGGTGAGCGGCGTGCGCAGTTCGTGAGTGACCGAATCGAGCAGAACGGACCGCAAAGTTTCGCTTTGATGCGCGGCCTCGGTCTGTGAAAGCTTTTCCATCGCTCCCGCGCGCTCGATGGCTATGCCGATCATGCTGCCCAACGCCTCGAGAGTGGCGCGGGAAAGTGAAGGTCCGGCGATGCCGACGGCACCGGTGGTGCGTGTACCCAGATGTAGAGGAGTGAGGGAGATTCCGCGCTGCGAATCGATGACCGGCTCGCCGCGCGAGCTTACCATCTGAAGATCGTGCAGCGGAAACCAGGTTGCTGTGGGGTCGGTGCGATAGACCTGCTGCGAACTGAGTAGATACATCGCAGCTGCCTTCGCGCCGAATCCGTCACACACGTAAGCCGGAATCGCATTCAACAATTCGGCGACATTGTCGGTGGCGAGCAATCGCTGGCTGAAGGCATAAAGGCGTTCGACATCGCGGCGGCGCTGGATGGCGTCGGCAGTTTGCCGGCGTGCGCGATCCGCAAGTTGGCTGGCGATCGCTGCTGTGACGAGAAAAGCGAACAGAGCAACCCAGTTCTGGGGATCGGCGACGGTAAATGTTCCAATTGGAGGAAGAAAATAATAATTGAAGGCGAGCGTGGACGACACCGCGAGAAAAACGGAGAAACGGAATCCCCAGTACGCGGCGACCCATAGCACCATCAGAAGGAAAGTCAGCGCCACTGTGGTCGGGTTCACGTGGACAAGGTGCCGGTAGATTTGCGCAACGGATTCAGCGGCCAGGAGGCAAGCAATGTAGCGAAACACGTGTTGCGGCCAGTGCTGTTTCACGGGCACGATTGTAACTGATGAAAGCTTTTCACCACAGAGACACAGAGGCACAGAGAGAATCTCTAATTCTTTTCCAGTGGTTGTTTCTGCGGCTTTGTGGTGGAGAGCTTTATCGCATTCGACAATTTCTCCTCCGGCGTGGACAATAACGGCGATGCCCAAGAGTCCTGAAGAATGGCTGAAGGAATGTGATGCGGCGCAGCGGCCGGCTGTGTTCAAGCTCTTTCTCGGCTATGCGCCAGGCGTGGGAAAAACCTATGCCATGCTCAGCGAAGGCGTGCGCCGCGCCAGTCGCGGTGAAGAAGTTGTGATTGGAGTGGTGGAAACGCACGGCCGAAAACCGATCGTGGAACTCTCTTCGCTGTTGGAGACGGTTCCGCGCAAGAAGCTGGAATATAAAGCAACTATCTTCGAAGAGATGGATGTGGACGCTATTCTGGCGCGCAGGCCACACGTGGTGCTGGTGGACGAACTGGCGCACACGAACATTGAAGGCAGCAAGCACCAGAAGCGTTATGAAGATGTTTTCGAATTGCTGGACGCCTCCATCGACGTTGTCTCCACACTCAACGTGCAGCACATTGAGAGCCTGGCGCCAACGATTCGCGCTCTCACTGGTGTGCAGGTGCGGGAGACAGTGCCGGATTGGGTGATACGGCGGGCGGGTGAGATTGTGATGGCGGACTTGACGCCACAGGCGTTGCAGACCCGAATGCGGCGGGGAGACATCTATCCGCTCGAGCGCGTGGAACGGGCACTGGCGAATTTTTTCCGGAATCACAATCTGGTCGCATTGCGAGAACTGGCTTTGCGCCAGGTGACGCAGGCCGTCGACCGTACTCTTTCAGAATTGAAGACCGAAGATGGTCAACTGCTGCAGGTGCGGGAGCGCATCGCAGTTTGTATCAGCTCGAATCCGGCGGCGCAGTATTTGATTGCTCGCGGCGCGCGCATGGCCCAGGCGCTGGATGGCGATCTGTTCGTGTTTTATGTGGACACTGGTTCGGATGAGAGCGACGAGAACCAGCGAACTCTGGCTGACAATGTCCGCTTCGCCGAGAGCGTGGGCGCAAAAGTGGTGAAGGCAGAAGGCAAAGTGGTCGCGGAAAAAGTGGCGGAATTCGTGCGCGAGAATCATATTACGCAAGTTGTTTTTGGGCGTTCGGCCACGAAGGGGTGGAAGAGATATTTCTATCTTTCCGCGATTCATAAGTTTCTGCGCGATACGCCCGCAGTGGATGTACACATCGTAACTCAGGAAATGCGGTGAACGAAATGACTAACGAGCACCGCCGCATCCTGGTGGTGGATGACGAGCCGCAAATTACACGCGTGCTGCGAACTACGCTCTCGGCGCAAGGATACGACGTCCGCATCGCCAACAACGGCGAGATGGCGCTGGAGTTGATGAAGAACTGGACGCCTCACGTGGTGGTGACCGACCTGGCCATGCCGAATCTCGATGGCGTGGGCCTCTGTCGGCAGGTGCGGCAGATGTCGCAGGTGCCTATCATCGTACTCTCGGTGCGGGGGCAAGATCGTTCGAAGGTGGAAGCGCTCGATGCTGGCGCCGACGACTACGTAACCAAGCCCTTCAGCATGAACGAATTGTTGGCGCGCATCCGGGCGCAGTTGCGGCGGAGTCCGGTGGCCGAAGAACAATCCAGCACGATCCTGGTTGGAGATTTTTCCGTAGATTTGGATGCACGCTCGGTAAAAGTTCGAGGAGAAGAAATTCATCTCACGCCGAAAGAGTTCGACTTACTGGTTTATCTGGCGCGGCGTCCCGGCAAAGTGGTGACGCATCGAACGCTGTTGGCTGCTATTTGGGGCCCGAATAGTACTGAGCAGCCTGAGTATTTGCGAGTCTTTGTAGGACAGTTGCGCAAGAAGATCGAGAGCGACCCTTCATCGCCGAAATACCTGCTAACCGAACCTTGGGTGGGATACCGTTTCGAACCGGGCTTGTAAACCGATCTTCCTTTACTGATTCCCGCTAGCGTTCCTCCCTCGACCTTACGAACATTTTATGTACCCTTTATTCGAACTTTGTGCATCTCCGTATCCAATAGTCGTGGGCTAAAAAAAGTCCTCAAAACGATACAAACACGGGGGATCACGACTATGTGGATTAATGAAGTTGCACCGGAACGGCTGGCCGAGCTTTTCCATCACTATCATCAGGCGCTGATGCCGGAAATATCGGGGAAGGGCAGCGAAGGACGTGGCTCGTGGGGGGAAGTCCCACAGCAGGAAAAAAGCCGCTTGATCTCGGCGGCGCGCCTGGCCTTGCTGGAATTGGAATCGATGACAAGGGACGGTGCAAAGCGTGAGTATTTTGCGCAGCCGGGTGAGGTGGAATGGGGCTGCTGAACTCACCTCATCTTCGTCTTGCTGAATTGGGAGGACTCTCTAAACGGCTGGATTTTGTGTCTTTATAAATTCTTTAGAAATTCCTTAAGCGACCTTTACACATGAAATGGTTCACTAAAATGTTTGCACGGGAGTTTCGCGTCCGGTTGAAGGAGGCCAGGTTATGGGGACGGCCTGGATAGTTGGGGCCATTGCTTTTGGCGGGGCGGTGTTCATGCTCCGGTTTCTGCTTGCATTGCTGCGCGAGGGTGGCCCGGCCGCCCGCTACTGGGCGGCGCCAGAGCGACAAAACCCGCAGATAGAACATTTGCAGTTTTTGAGGATCGCGTATGACGTTGGCGAATGCCACGCAAAGAGACGCAGCCGCAGCAGTTTGATTGAGGGATCATTGGAGGGCCAAAATCATGCGAAGGGCATGCACGGTTCAGGTCTTATTGATGTCAACGTTTGTGTTGACTCTGGCAGGCAGGACTGGCGCACAAGCCACACCAGACATAGTTAGCTCTTCCGCGAACCGCTCTGACACAGATCAACGAACAGAACAACAGGAAATGCGGGATGAATTGAAAGCGCTGCGGGAAGAAGTAGAGCGCTTGCGACTCGAGGTTGAGCATAATAAGAGCGCTGAAACTGGCGGTGAGCACGTCGCCGCGGCGCCGGCGACACCAGTGAAGACGGGTGCGCCCAGTGGCGGCCTGGTTGTGAAGGCACCCGCAATATCAATCGTGCCATCTGGCACTTCGAGCGAGCAGCCCACCCAACTGGCGGTGGCTGTTGCTCCCAGTTCCGAGCCAACCAAGACGCTGAAGATCGCTCCGTTTTCGGATTGGGATTGGACTTGGTTGAATGGCAATCCTCGCACAAAAGAAGCAGCTTTCGATTCGAAGTTCTTTACGCCGGAAATCCGGGCCGATGTTACCTACACCTACGATTTCAACAAACCAGTAGACAACACGATAAGCGGATCGAGCGAAATATTTCGCTCCAATGAAATTCAATTGGAGCAGCTCGGCATCGGCGGCGATTTTCACTACGACAACGTCCGGGCTCGATTCATGACCCAGTTCGGCATGTATTCCGAAACGACGCCGCGCAATGACCCCAGTCCGGCGAAGGGGCAGTGGGACCTGGACACCGCCTATCGATACCTGGCAGAGGCCTACGGCGGATACCATTTTAATGCGTTGGACGGAATCAACGTGGACGCCGGCATTTTCCTTTCTTACATTGGCCTGTTCAGCTACTACAACTTCGATAATTGGGCTTATCAGCCTTCGTATGTTTCGTCGAACAC
>DASRWO010000004.1:0-3574 GCA_035654555.1 Candidatus Deferrimicrobiaceae bacterium
CCGACCAGGCGGCCATTCTCAGTGATAGGCACGCCAGAAATCTTGTATTTGCGCATGACCTCGAGCGCGTCGCTGACTTTATCAGTCGGCGACATGGTGACGGGATCGACGATCATGCCGCTTTCTGATCGTTTGACTTTGTCGACTTCGTTAGCCTGCTGCTCGATGGTCAGATTGCGGTGGATAATGCCGATTCCGCCCTGCTGCGCCAATGCAATCGCCATATGCGATTCGGTAACCGTGTCCATGGCCGAGCTGACGATAGGAATGTTCAGACGGATATTGCGAGTGAGTTGGGTCTGGGTAGTCGCGTTTGCTGGAATTACATCTGAGCGTGCGGGTAGGAGCAGAACGTCGTCGAAGGTGAGAGCTTCCGGTACGGGAAAATGAATCATAAGGTTCTCGGAAATATGCCAGCTGTGGGGCTGAATCTTCATTCTAGAGAGGGCACGGGGATTCAGGCAAATCGTGGCTACGGCGTAGAATCCTTTACGCCCTTCGAGCCGCGGCGACTGGGATTCCTCCACGCGTGCAGAAAAGCACGCGCGGTCGGAATGACAATGCCCTGAGCCATTTCAGTCTTGTTATGATCGCTTGTCTTCGGTGAATCAAATATGCGCAAAGCGTTTTTTTCTTTCTGTCTCCTTGCTTCGTTAACGACCGCGGTTTTGTTAACGACCGTCGCGGCGGCGCAGCAATACGATCTGGTGCTCAAGGGCGGGCGAGTGATGGACCCAGAGACCGGACTGGATGCGGTACGGAATGTGGGGATCCGCGAGGGAAAGATTGTCCGAATATCTTCGGAGGCGATGAGCGGACGTCGCGTGATCCATGCAGACGGGCTGGTGGTCGCCCCAGGGTTTATTGACTTGCACCAGCATGCGCAAGACCTGGCGAGCGAGCGAGTGAAAGCAATGGATGGAGTGACTACGGCGTTGGAACTGGAAATCGGAGCGCCGGATGTTGCCGAATTCTTGAAGGCGAAAGAAAATCATTCGCTGATTCACTACGGGACGTCGGCCAGTCATGTGGCGGCTCGGGCGCAGGTGTTCGGCGCGCCATTGCCGGCGGGGACGATCTTGCCGAAAAGTGGCCCGGCGACTGATCTGCCTGCGACGCCGGAACAAATCGAAGCGATCCAGCAGCGGCTTCGGAGCCAGCTTGACGCCGGTGGCTTGGCGATTGGGATGGGCATTCAATACACGCCGGGCGCGACGAGGCTCGAAGTGATTGATATGTTCCGGCTCGCCGCGGAGAGAAGGTTGCCGGTTTATACGCACATGCGCAGCGCGGGGCGCGTGGAGCCCGGCTCGGCGATTGAGGCGTTGAGCGAAGTGATCGGGGCGGCAGCCATTACGGGCGCTTCGCTGCATGTCGTCCACATCAACAGTACGTGCCTGCGCGACTCGCTCGAATGTCTGTCGATGGTGGCGGGAGCGCGCGCCCGCGGACTGGATGTAACGACTGAGGCGTATCCCTACATCGCGGGCATGACGGCGATCAACTCGGCTCTGTTCAATCCAGGGTGGCGGGAGAAACTTGGAATCGATTACAGCGATCTTGTGCTTCCGAATACGGGCGAACATCTTAGCAAGCAGCGTTTCGACGAGCTGCATAATTCCACTGCGACGCAGTGGGTGCTGGTTTACGCCAATACGCAGGAAGTGGTGGATAAGGTGATTCCGAATCCTCTGGTGATGATTGCCAGTGATGGTGCGGAAGGGCATCCCCGCAATGCCGGAACTTACTCGCGGGTGTTGCGGCAATACGTACGCGAAAAAGGAACGGTCACGCTAATGGACGCGCTTCGCAAGATGAGTTTTATGCCGGCGGAGATGCTGGAGCGGTCGACGCCTGCGGCGCGACGAAAGGGACGACTGCAGGAGGGCGCAGACGCGGACATTGTGGTGTTCGATGCAAATACGATTACGGATCGCGCCACTTTCGAGAAGCCGATGGAGCCGAGCGTGGGTGTCAAATACTTGGTGGTGGGAGGGACTCTGCTAGTGGACGAAGGCAAGATCGTGCCGGATGTGTTTCCGGGACGTGCGATTTTGGGTCCGGGAAGAATTGGATCTGGCAACTAGAATTGAGATGGTTCCTGTGCCCAGATATCGCCTCCGCGGGTCCTTAAGCCAATCCGTTAGGTCCAGTCCGGCGTTTGTCTTTTCCCCCGTCAGGGGCGTATATTAGAAAACTGAGAACTGTTGTGTAGTACCAGCATTTGGCGAAGCACACCAGTGGGCGCAAGCCCACTTTTTCGTTGCGGAGAAATCTGCTCACGACGCCGGACTGCAAGTTATTGGAAGTATGGCACTTGAGCTCGATCGAGTACGAGAGATAGCGGAACGGGTAGCGGCCTCCGGCGGGCTGGAAGTTGTTGAAGTGGAGTTTCGCGGGAGTGGGAATGCCCGCATGCTGCGCGTGTTCTTGGACAAGCCTGGCGCGGCGAGTGGCGATCCACTGGCGGGAGTCACGCACGGAGATTGTGCGAACTTCAGCCGCGAGTTTGGCACGATTCTGGATGTCGAGGATGCGGTACCTGGAAGCTACACGCTGGAAGTTTCTTCGCCGGGGTTGGATCGGAAGCTGACCAAGGCGGCTGAGTTTGAGCGCTTCGTCGGGAGCCGGATGAAACTCACGACGCGGAATCCGGTGAACAATAACCGGCATTTTGAAGGACGGCTGGAGAGTTTTCGCGACGGACGCTTGACGCTGGACTTGAGTGTGGCGAGCAAGAAGTCGCGCAAGAAGATGGGCGCCGCGGCGGAAGAGGGTCAGAGGATTCAGATTGAATTCGCCAATGTGGAGAAGGCGAATCTGGTGCCGGAAATTTAGAAGGATTGAGTAATTTGGTAATTGAGTAATTGGGTGGTTTAAAACCAAACTGATCGTTTTAATTTACCCGATTACTCAATTACCAAATTACCAAATGGGTTAGGTTTTCCTATGGCAAGTGAGCTCTACAACACGATCGACGCGCTGAGCCGCGAAAAGGGGATTGATCCGCAGATTGTAGTCACTGCGGTGGAAGACGCCATCGTGATGGCCACGCGAAAGTATTACAAGTCGCAGGAAAATCTGCACGCCGAGTTGGATAAGGAGACCGGCAAGATTAATGCCTTCGCGGTGAAAACGGTGGTAGAGACGCCGGAGCAGGTGGAAGATCCGCAGTTGCAAATCACGCTGGAAGATGCGCGCAAAGCTAATCCCAGCCTGGAGGTTGGCGCCGAGTTGCGGATCCCGAAAGTCACGGAAGGGATTTTGGGACGGATCGCGGCGCAACTGGCGAAGCAAGTGATCTTCCAGAAGGTGCGCGAAGCTGAGCGTGACACCGTTTACAACGAGTACATCGGACGCGTGAACGAAGTGGTGAATGCCACGGTGAAGCGCGTCGAAGGTCCAGATGTGATCTTCGACATCGGCAAGGCGGAAGCGCGCATGCCGCGCAAGGAGCAGTCGCGGCTGGAATCGTTCGCCATTGGCGAGCGTGTGCGGGTGGTGATTGCGCGCGTGGAAAGAGCTTCGAAGGGTCCGGGCGTGGTTGTGTCGCGTGCCGTGCCAGATCTGGTGC
>DASRWO010000005.1:0-5916 GCA_035654555.1 Candidatus Deferrimicrobiaceae bacterium
ACACTCATAAGCGGCCGGCTTTCTCCGACGATTCCTTCCACGTGAACTCGCTGGTGACTGTGCCCTTCCAGATAGCGTTTTTCCCGTCCCAACCGGCTCTTCAATTGCTCGATCTCCCGGGCGATTCTCGAGTTCTCCAGAGCAGTCGCCAGCTGCGCGGCCACCTGGTTTAAGAGTTCCAGGTCGTCCGTCTGAAAGGCGTCAGCTCGTGTGCTCCCCAGCACCAGCACGCCCAGAGGTCCCTTGGGCCGGATCAAGGGAACGCAACACAATGACTGCAATCCTTCCGTCAAAATGTGATTCGTAATCTCCGAATCGAATCCTTTCATCTCCTCTTTGGTGAAGATCATCGTTGCCCGCTTCTGCAAGGCTTTACCTCCCGGGCCGCGCGGAGCGATGATTTCGGAACCGGAACTGACATCCTTTGCCAGGGGAAAATCGACGGCCTGCCGCACCAGTTCCCCACTCTTTTCGTCGCGCAACGAAAGCGCCGCATATTCCTGTCGCAAGACCCGGCGCAGGTGGGCGGATATCCGCGGAAAGACCTCCTGCACATCCCACTTTTTCGCCAGCAGACGGCTCACTTCCGTCATCACCTGGCCCCGCTTTTTCTCCGTCTTTAGCTTTTCGGAAATACCCAGAAAGGATTCCTCGAGTTTTTTCCGTTCGGTAATCTCAATGGCAACAACCCCGATCTGTGCCACCCGGCCTCTCCAGTCTCGAATGGGGACATAGTGCTCAATCCAGTGGCCGGGCTCAGTCCTGGTTGGCAACACGGCGCTAACTTCCCGATTCAGTAGAGCCTGCCCGGTTGTCGCTACATTGACCAGGTGCGGCTGGATGAGTTCCACAAAATCGCCCAGGATTTCTCGAACACTTTTCCCCAGATGTTCTTGCGCCGCCACACCGTTCATCTCCGCCATCGCGTCGTTGATCCTGACATAGCGGAGTTCCATGTCCAAAATGCAGAGACCTACGTTGGGCGCCGTGGAATGAACCCGTAAAAGATCTTCCCATTCTTTGAGCGACTCTGGAACCGCGAACGAAGCCGCATTGCTCCTTTCCTTATTCCTATCTTCACTTCGATGTTCCGGTTGGCTCGTCATAAGCCAACTTCCGCGTACACCTCGTTTTTGCAGATTCCCGGCTCAAGGCCGTGCGGAAGCCACTCGAATTCAGGAAGGGGAAGAGTAGTCGACTGGAGAAGGGCTGAAACTGAGAGCAACCACTGTGCTCCGTATCGGAAGCAGAATAACGGCAGGGACTTCAACCGCAGCGTCGAGCGCTGAAGAAAGAAATTAGAACCAGGCAGATCCGATGGGGGCATCTACGAAATAGCTCCCGCGGCTCTCCCCCCTCAGCAGAGCCACCATAGTTTCTTAAACCCCCGGAATTATAGTCAGAATTCCGGCCCGATAGCTAGTCAGCCCCTTAAGTTCGTTTTTCGTAACAGAAACCGCATACAGACAGATGTATCGAGGCTTCGAGTTCGTTGAGGCCAGCCGTAGTCGATACCTTGATCGGGACTATAATCAAGCTATGGCCCGAGGTTGGGAAAGTAAGTCGGTTGAGGCGCAGCAGGAAGACGCAGCCAGCGAACAAGCGCTTAAAAAGCCGCGACTGACGCGTGCAGAGGCTGATCGCCGCCGCGAAAAAGAGAGCCTTCAACTGTCCCTCAGAAACGTGGTCCAGCAGCTCGAGGGCAGCTCGAACTCTCAGCATCGCGACATGTTGGAGCGTGCTAAGTCTGACTTGGAGCGAAGGATCGAAAACCTCAGCCCCACGTAGAGGTTCGGCGATTCGGCTGCATTTTTTCGTTATTCGTAACAAGATATCGGGAAGCTTAGCCGCCTTTCGCTGAGACGTGTTGCAATTTGCTCAGTCTGACTTTGGGAATACCGTCTTCGCACCTGACGTATAATTATGCTTCCATGAAAGCCTACGTGTATGTTTCGCTCAAAAAGAGCGTGCTCGATCCTCAGGGTAAAACCATCCACGGCGCGCTCAAAAAAATGGGTTATAAAGGTTTGGAAGAAGTGCGCCAGGGGAAGTATTTCGAGCTCACGCTCGACGGTGGATTAAGCCGCGAGGACGCTCAGACTGAGGTTGAGCGCATTGCCCGTGAAGTACTTACCAACCCGGTCATCGAAGAGTTTCGCTGCTCCCTCGCAGACTGAATTCCTGGAGCCTCCGCATGTGTGGAATTGTTGGCTATGTCGGCAAAAAGGAAGTAGTTCCAATCATTATCGAGGGCCTGCGCCGGCTCGAGTACCGCGGCTATGACTCGGCGGGCATCGCCGTCGCTGGCAACGGGGATCAACTCCAACTGCGCCGCGCCGAAGGCAAGCTGCGCAACCTGGAAGAAGCCATTCGCCTGAAACCTCTTGAGGGGACATATGGCATCGGCCATACCCGCTGGGCCACACACGGGCGTCCCACCGAAGAAAACGCGCATCCTCATCGCGACTGTACCGGCAAAATTGTCGTCGTGCATAACGGCATTGTCGAGAACTATCTCAGCCTGAAGAAAAAACTGATCGAAGAAGGCCACAAGTTCTCCACTGAAACCGATACCGAAGTCATCGCCCACCTGATCGAAAAGCATCTTTTCAAAACCGGCAACGGCCATCACCCCACGCTGGAGCTAGCGGTTCGCCGCACCGTGAAAGAGCTTACCGGCGTCTTCGCCCTGGCCGTGATTTCCGTCGATGAGCCCAACAAAATCGTCGCCGCCCGCAACGGCCCTCCGCTCGTCATCGGCCTCGGTAACGACGAATACTTTGTCGCTTCCGACGTTCCCGCCATCCTTTATCACACGCGCGACATTTTCTTCCTCGCCGATGGCGACCTCGCCGTCGTCACCCCCGCTGGCGTGGATCTCACGGATTTTGAGGGAAAACCCATTCGACGCCAGGTGCAGCACGTGACCTGGGACCCCATCATGGCGGAAAAGGCCGGATTCAAGCATTTCATGCTCAAGGAAATCTACGAGCAGCCGCGCGCCATCCGCGAAACCACTTTGGGACGAGTCTCTCTCGATACCGGCCACATCTTCCTCGACGAGATGCAGATCACCGAAGCCGAATTCCGCGCCGCTAAAAAAATTAACATCGTGGCCTGCGGCACCAGTTGGCACGCCGGGCAAGCCGGCAAGTTCATGATCGAGAGTTTTGCCCGCGTTCCCGTCGAGGTCGATTACGCCAGCGAATGGCGCTATCGCGATCCCATCGTCAGCGACAACACCATCACTCTGGTAATTTCGCAATCCGGCGAAACCGCCGACACCATCGCCGCCCAGCGCGAAGCCAAAGCCAAGGGCTCGCATACTCTGGCGATTTGTAACGTGGTCGGCTCCATGATCACTCGCGAAGCCGCGGGAACCATCTATACTCACGCCGGCCCCGAAATCGGAGTCGCCTCGACCAAAGCCTTCACCTGCCAACTCACTGCGTTATATCTTTTCGCTCTCTACCTAGCACAAGTACGCGGCGCCATGACCTCGGAACAGATTCGCAGCGCAGCCGAGGAACTCACACTCATCCCCGGCAAGTTGGAAACCGTTTTCACCCACGACGAAGCCTGCGAAGAGTTAGCCAAACGCTTCCAGCGCGTGCACGACTTTTTATTTCTGGGTCGCGGCATTCACTATCCCATTGCTCTCGAAGGCGCATTGAAGCTGAAAGAAATCTCCTACATCCACGCCGAAGGCTATCCCGCTGGCGAGATGAAGCACGGTCCCAATGCCCTGATCGACGAAAATCTTCCCGTAGTCATCATCGCCACTCGCAACGTCAGCGATCCCGACTCGATGCTGCGCTACGAGAAGACCATGTCAAACCTGAAGGAAGTAAAGGCCCGCTCTGGTGTGGTAATCGCGCTCGCCACCGAAGGCGACGAAGAAATCAAAGAATCCGCCGATCACGTACTCTACGTTCCCGCCGCACCCGAAAACCTTTCGCCGATTCTCGAAATCGTTCCTCTGCAACTGCTGGCGTATCACATCGCCGTCCGCCGCGGCTGCGACGTGGATCAGCCCCGCAACCTGGCCAAGTCAGTGACGGTGGAATAGTCGAGCCTTCTGTGCGGGCCTTCAGCTCGCTACTTTCTGCCGGTCGACCTCATCTAGATAGCTGATGTCCCCGTTCAAAACCTTCACCGCCCGCCTCGTGTCCTCCGACAGCTTGTCGGAATACACAAAGCACCTCGAATTCGAGATGGTCGGAGAAAAGCGCTTCGGCTTCGTCGCCGGCCAGTGGCTTTCTTTCCGCCATTCGAAGCCCGATGGAGAGGAAATCACCCGCGCCTATTCCATCTGTTCGCCGCCCGCCGAGGATAATCATTTCGCACTTTGTCTCAACCGCGTGCAGGATGGCTTCATGTCAAATTCTCTCTGCGACATGAACGAAGACGACGAACTCTCATGCCAGGGACCATTCGGCGACTTCATCCTTCACCCGCCGATGCGCGACACCCTATTCATCGCAACCGGCACCGGCGTTGCTCCCTTCCGCTCCATGCTCCACTGGCTTCTCGCGGATGAATCGCGGCACCAAGGGAAACATCTCTTCCTCTTGTTCGGCAACCGTCGTGAACCAGACATCTATTACCATGGCGAATTCCGGCGCCTGGCCGATCTTCACCCGAACTTTCATTACTTGCCTACGCTCAGCCGCGCCGATGACATCTGGCCGGGCCTGCGCGGCTATGTGCAACAACACGTGCCGGAAATTGCTCAAGGCCGACTCGACATGCACGCCTATATCTGTGGCTTAGACAAAATGGTGAAGGCAAATCGCGAATTGCTGAAGTCGTTAGGCTGGGATCGCAAGTCCATCCGTTATGAGAAGTACGATTGACGCTTCTTGGTCCAAGCCGAGCCGTCGAAAGTGGTCGCACTAACGGTAAAGGCGAGAGTGAACACTCTGCCGATTTACTCGATGGCGGATTCGATATCGGTATGGCAAAAATCGTCGCCTTTGAAAAGCAGTGGCTCGTCCTTTTCCTTAGCCAGGGCGTAAGCGAAGCAGTCGCCAAAATTGAGTCCTGCCCGGCGGCGGCCCTTTCCAAAATCGCGATAGGCCTCACGCGCAATCCGAGCTTGCGCGGGCGACACGGACTCGACCATGATGTGCCCCTGGCGGAAGAAATCGTCGAAGCGGCGGCTCGACACCGGGCTGCGGTTGCTGTCAATGACGATTGCTGCTTCCACGTAGCTCACCGCCGAAACGTGGCAACTGCCCGCATCTTCCACGGCTTTCGCCATCGCCGCGGCCTCTCGTTCGTCTCGTAGGATGGCAACGATGGCAGAGGTGTCCATGATCATTTCGGGAGCCCTTTTTCGTCGTACAACAGTTCCCCGTGATCGATTGACTTGTAAGGTTCGCGCAGATGCGCCGCACAGTCTTTTCCTATTTTCAGAAGCCGCTCTGCCACGCCCATCTTAGCCTTGCCGCGAACTCGTTCCAGTCGCTCACGCACCGCCTGGCTAACTGCCACAGTCATGCTCTCCCCAGTCAAGCGGGCCAATTGCCGCGCCATGCGATGTGCCTCTTCATCTTTGATGTTTAAGCTCATGTTCTACCTTCTACCTGATTGTTCTACCATTCTACCAAATGCGAGCAATCTTGCGCAAACCCACGCCAGCGCTGCAATTCCCGCCCCCCACACCACGAACGCCAAATCCACCACCCACCGCGGCGCCGCTCCAACCCTGCGCAGTAGGAACGGCAGAAAATTCCACGTCGTAATGTGGACGTAATCCCACGCATCCTGCGTCATCGATTCATTGTTCAATCCCCAGGCGTCCATCTTGCCCAGTGCAAAGGCCGCAATGTTCTTGAAACGCAGCGCAATCACAAATGTCGGATGCCCCAGCGTCTCCATCTGATAAATCTCCAGCGGCAACCAGAACGCAAG
>DASRWO010000006.1:0-3705 GCA_035654555.1 Candidatus Deferrimicrobiaceae bacterium
CGGAGAAAATCCACAAGAATCGCTTTCATCGTTCATCGCGCGATACCTCAGTCCTCCACATCGCGACGCCGATACCGGAGGGTGCCCAGCACCAGCCTTGTCCGTCGATGCGGCTCGAAATGGAAAGACGGTTCAAACTGCTTTCGGCAAAGGTATTGAATCCTACCTCGATCTCATCGCTGCTCAAATGAATGGTGCCAAGCAGGAAGCGAGGCAACGAGCGATTGCTTTGTTTAGTGGTTTAGTTGGCGCAATGGTGCTGTCCCGTGCTGTGAGAAAAAGCGATCCGAAACTTTCCGATGAAATACTCAGCTCAGCACGGAAATATTTTTCAAACAGCGTAAGTCAGGAGCTTTTATGACAGAGGCGATGAAGGACCAACGAAACCATGCATATATAAAGGACAAATATGAAGACTCTCGTAGAAGAACAAAAATATCCAACTGCCGCCGCTGTGGTCACTGCTCTTAATGTTTTGATAGCCAGTGGATTTACCATTCAGGGCTTTGTCAGTCCAAAGTCGTTTTTAGGTCCAGAAGCAGTTGTGACAGATGCTGCGGTCATTTTTTCTATGTATGCAGTCGCGAGAATAGTCCCACTGGCATTGGTCACTTTGGGAGTAATTTATAAACGCTCGCGACCGGGGCTCTTCGTTCTTGGTCTTGTTGCTGGATTGATACAACTTATCGATGCTCCGATAGGCATTTATGAACACGATGTAGGAAAATCCGTTGGTCCTCTCGTTCTCGGCATCCTCCAATTCGCAGTTCTATACAAAGCGCGAAAATCATCCCAGTTATGATTAGTACCAACACTGCATCCGCGCGGAGGAGATTCTCGCCGATGTATCGCGGGAATTTACTACTGGCAGGCGACCTAAAGGCGACTGCCTTGAGTCCCCGGAGCTACCTTTAAACAATCCTATGCCGTTAAGCCTAGAAATTGAAAGGAGGTACAAAGAGGTATAAAGATGCAGACCGACTTTAAGGCGATCGTTCAAACCCGATATGGTGATCGGAAAAGGTTTTGAGAATATCGAAGCGGCCTTTGAAGAGCGAGAAGCCTGGGAGGGATGAAGCTTCTCGTGGTGATCAGCCGCCTGGTCCATCCTGGCCTGCTTCAACAGGCCGGAGCCCCACTCGCAGGTCGAGATCTTTTTGAAAGAGGAGAACACTAAAGTGAAAGCGATTCATCTTACTGCATACGGTAATCCGGTTGAGAACCTGAAATTAGTGGACGCCCCCGAGCCAAAGGCGCCTGCTTCAGGCGAGGCGCTGATTCGTGTGGAATACGCCCCGGTTAATCCCAGTGACCTTTACCTAGCGAAAGGTATTTACCTTCTAAGGCCTACGCTTCCGTCCGTTATTGGTGGAGAAGGCGCAGGAATTGTCGAAGCCGTGGGCTCTGGGGTGACTCAGGTTAAGGTTGGCGATCGCGTAACAGTCCCGTTCAAGACTTTTTCCTGGGCAGAAAAGGTTTTGGCTCCGGCCCGAGAGCTCCTCGTTGTCCCTAAGTTGATCGATGCGAAAACGGCGTCCATGCTTAACATTAATCCGACGACGGCTGTCCTTCTTCTCAATGAGTTTGCCAAGCTCAAGCCAAAAGACTGGGTCGTTTTAAACGCAGCAAATTCAAAAGTAGCCGGCTGTATCATTGCGATTGCCAAAGCTCGCGGCATCAACGTCGCCGCCATCGTCAGAAGCCCGGAAGCGGTTTCAGAAGTAAGGCAACTTGGAGCCGATTTCGTTGGTATTGAATCACCGGACCTTCCGAAACAGATTCAGGCGGCAACAAACGGAACGCCCATCCATCTCGGACTTGATGCCGTGGGCGGACCGGCAACGGCAACGATTGCTAGCGTTCTCGCTCCGAAAGCCCACCTTGTTGTTTACGCTTGGCTGGGTGAACTTCCGATCCAAATTTCGCAAGCTGACATGATAGTGAAGGGACTTCAGGTACACGGGTTTTGGATGTACTACGACCAATTTCTGCCGAAGCTTCAGGCGGCTACGCTCGAGGCGATGGAAGTGATTGGCTCCGGTAAACTGAAATTATCCGCCACGGCAGTCTACAAGCCCTCTCAGATTCGAGAAGCAATCGAGCACACTCAAAAAGGCGGGAAGGCATTACTGGATTTCAACAAATAAACTTAGAATATGCACTTATCTTAAAATCTGAGAGCTATCCACCTTTCCTCGGGAATCCTGGCTGGGCCAAACACATCGAAGTGCCGAGAGCGAATCTGGTGCTATGAGGGTCGCCTCTTTGCAGGCGCACTAGTAGGCGCGTTGAAATACAAGTCGTCCGATGTAAGCGGGCCGCCGCTTTGCTCGTAGTCGTAGTGATGCTCATAGGCGACGAGGGAACCCCGCCACTTCCGAAACACACGCCAGCTAAGAGTACAGGCGTTACCTGACACCCCAACCAATTCAAGCGTCCAAGTAGAATGGGTCTCCGCAACAACATCTCCGGGGATTGCGGTTTGTCGGATGGATGCGATCAGACCACCGATTTCGGCCAGTATATGAAGGGGCACGAGAAAATTGGCCACAAGTGCGCGAACTTTCGCTTTTCCACGAATCGGGTCTTGCAGGGTGTCGCTAGTTACCGCGACGTCGTCCGCGTAAAAGGCGTCGAAGATATCGAGATACTCTTCGTAGCTCTCGCTAATTTCTGCCTGGACCATGGCCTGGTTCAAGGCATGTTCGAGGCTTTGAATGCTTGTGAACTGATCGTCATCGAGACGATCGGCCGAAACAAGACTATGTTTGTCGATCACCGAAGTTCCTCCTTTGCGTCGCCCAGAAAGCACGCGAGCGGACGCGGCACGCGCCGCCGTACGCACGTTTCGCGCGCTTGGCGGTGGCTGGGACGTGCCCGCCAATCTCCGTATTCATCGTGGTTTCGGCTGCGCTTGGGTCTGCGGCTTCACTTGCGGCTGTGCCTTTGCGGGCCGACCTGCGAGCGTCTTCTTCAACATGGACGTCATCATGCCGCGCGCCGCCGACGCGGGAACCGCCGCATTCATCATCTTATTTAAACGCCCAGGAACAATCATGGAACGGTTTTCCTCCAGCGCCTCGAGCGCCTCCGATACGCATTGCTCCACCTTCATCGGCTTCATTGGCAGGGCGTCCGGACTGAGGCCGAACTTCGCGATTACGGGTGTCTCGGTCATTCCCGGCTGCAACACCGTAACGTGCACACCCAGAGGTTTGAGCTCGACGTGAAGCGCTTCGCCGAGACTATGGACGTAGGCCTTTGCCCCGCCGTCGTTCGCCATATGCGGAATACCGTTGCTCGCACCCATCGCTCCCACGAGCAATAGTCCACCGCACCCACGCGAAGCGAGCTTCTGCCCGAAGTAATGCGCGATGTCTAGATGCGCGAGTGTATTGAGCTGCAGAAGACTCTCTAATTGTTCCCGATCGATCTTGAGGAACTCTCCCGGATTTCCGGTGCCCGCGTTGGACACGACCAGTCCGATATCGAGGTCATCTGCGGCTTTCGCAAGCTTCTCCAGGAATCCCGCTTGCGAAAGATCCGCCACGACCGTGCGGTACTGCACCTTAAAGTCCTTTGCTATCGCCTTTCCGACCTCATCGAGCAAGGCCTCCCGCCTGGCCACAAGCACCACGTTGATGACCGAAGCTGCAATCTGGCGAGCGAATTCGCTGCCTATGCCCGATGAAGCGCCGGTTACGA
>DASRWO010000007.1:0-7068 GCA_035654555.1 Candidatus Deferrimicrobiaceae bacterium
AAAGCTCAATCCAGAACAGATTAAGTCTATGGGCGCGTTGTTCGCCGGCATGCAGAATAGAGCTAACTCCTACTCTTACGATGCCCAAGGTCGCGTGACGGAACGCCACAGGCGTGGTGGACCCTTTGAGGACGAAGTGACGGTCACAACGTACAACGATCACGGTGACAAGGCTTCGGAGCGTACAACCACGGTCATGAATCGGGAGTTAGGACGGGAGTTCAGCCTCTCCGAGGCCGGAACTATGATTCCCGCGGGACAGCCTAAACCTGCGCAGGCACCTGAGTCGCACGAAACACAATACACTTACCAGTACGATGGATCTGGCAATTGGACCGAGCAAACCACTGCCGGCCGCTCTCTCCCGGACGGAGCGTTTGTAACTAGCTTCACCCGTCGTCGCATGCTGACCTATTACTAGCGCCGGACTCGTCCAGCGCGAAAGTTTTCAAGATAGCTGTTGACGGATCGCCATTACACTCATTAACCGCATAGATAGGGTATTTGACGAGTCGTGGGTTGCTTCCTCCGATTTTCTCGGGGCCTGAGTGAATGAAAGCCGCCATCCTGCACGATTTCAAGAAGCCGCTCGCGATCGAGGAAGTCGAACGTCCTCATCCCGAAGGCGATGAAGTTTTGATCCAAGTGGAAGCCTGTGGCGCCTGCCATTCCGACTTACACGTGGCGGATGGAGATTGGACACAGTTGGCGGGAATCGTGAAGAGACCGCTGATTCTCGGCCACGAAATTGCCGGTCGCGTAGTAGAGAAGGGCGAAGCGGTGCACGATTTGCAAATCGGCGATCGCGTCGGCGTGCCCTGGATTCACTGGAGCTGCGGTGAATGCGAATTCTGCCGCGAAGGCAACGAAAACTTGTGCAGCCGGCAGAAGATCACAGGGGTCACCGTGGATGGTGGCTACGCGGAATTTGTGAAAGCTCCGGCAACTCATGCGCTGAAGATTCCAGATGGTCTCTCTGCGCTCGAAGCCGCCCCGCTTTTTTGTGCTGGCCTCACGGTCTATCGCGCGCTGAAGGGCGCCGGGATTATGCCCGGTCAGCGCCTGGCTGTTTTCGGCAGAGGTGGCCTGGGACACCTTGCAGTGCAGTTCGGACGGGCCTTTGGCGCGGAGGTGACAGCGATCGATATTTCCCAGGAAAAGCTGGAACTCGCCAAATCTTCTGGCGCCTCCGACACGCTCAATGCCAGCGATGCGGCGAAACAGTTGCGCCGCAAAGGTGGAGTCCATGTGGCACTTGTTACCTCCGCCGCAAAGGCAGCTTACGACGCGGCTTTTGCCTGCCTGCGGCCCACGGGTACTCTGCTCATCGTGGGGTTACCGGCCGAGAACATCTGTTTCCCGCCGATTTTAATGTCCGCTAAAGAGGTGCGGATTCGGGCTTCCGCAGTCGGCACGCGGCAAGACTTGCGCGAAGTACTCGCCATGGCTGCTGCAGGAAAAATACGCTGCCATGTGGTTGCGCACCCTCTTTCCCAAGCTAACGAGGCGCTAGATCTGTTGCGCAAAGGCCAAGTCTCCGGCCGGATCGTGCTGACTCCCTAAGAAGCTGGCGTCGCGGCATTGCCCATTGGGGGCGTAACCCCTGGTGACAGAACGATTCTCAGCAAACTCTGAATGGACAATTAATGCTGGCTCAATTCGTGCGTGCTCAACCGCTGCATCCCGCATCTTTTTCCGCCCTGCTAAACTCAAACGTTTGGAGGAAACGCTTTGCAACCCGTTTACATTCTCTCCGCCGTCCGCACGCCAATCGGCAAGTTCGGCGGATCGCTTGCCTCGCTGACCTCGGCCGATATGGGCGCAGTGGCCGCCAAAGCGGCAATCGAGCGTGCCGGAATCCAACCCGAGCAGGTGGAAGAGACCATCTTCGGCAGCGCTCGACAGGCTGGTGGCGGGCCGAATCCGGCGCGGCAGATTTCCATCCGCAGCGGCGTCCCGCAGGAAGTACCCGCATTCACTGTGAACAAAGCGTGCGCATCCGGATTGAAATCCATCGCGCTCGCTTATCAGGCGATCCTGCTGGGCGATTCGAGCTGCATTCTGGCCGGCGGCACGGAATCCATGTCGCGCGTTCCTCATTATCTCGAGGCCCGCTGGGGATATCGCCTGGGCAATCAGGATCTCGTCGACGGCATGTATCGCGACGGATTTTTCTGTCCCATGGCAAAAATGGTAATGGGCGAGACCGCCGAACTCCTGGCTGAACATTACAAAATTTCCCGCGAAGAACAAGACGAGTACGCTCTGCAGTCGCAAACCCGCGCTGCCCGCGCCATTGCCGCAGGTCGCTTCGACGCCGAACTTGTCCCGGTCACGGTTGAAGGCAAGAAAGGAGCGACCACTTTCAGCCGAGACGAGCATCCCTTCGCCGACGCGAACATGGAAAAGTTGGGCAAGCTGGCTCCCGTATTTTCGAAGACTGGGACCGTCACCGCAGGAAATTCCTCAGGGATTACAGACGGCGCCGCCGCTGTGGTTCTAGCCAACGAGCATTTTATGAAGACGAACAATCTCAACCCGCTGGCTTGCATCTCGGCCGTCACTTCCGCTGGAGTCGATCCGCGCAGCATGGGAATCGGTCCGGTTCCGGCCATCCGCAAACTCGAAGACAGACACAATCTTAGATTGCACGAGTTCGGGTTAATCGAATTGAACGAAGCCTTCGCCGCCCAGGTAATCGCCTGCGACCGTGAATTGAATTTCAACCGCGACCGGCTCAACGTGAACGGTGGAGCTATCGCGCTCGGCCATCCCATCGGCTGCAGCGGAACACGAATTACCGTCACGTTGTTGCACGAGATGCTGAAGCGAAACACGCGCCGCGGCCTGGCGACTCTCTGCGTGAGCGGCGGCATGGGTATGGCGCTGGCGCTGGAAAATGCCGCATGAATCCGTCGGCCTTCTGCTATCATTCCATCGTTTTTCGTTAGCGGACAGCAGTGAGCGCCCTGTCGGCGGCGCGTGATCCTTTCCAAGGAGAGTCCCATGCTTCGAGGCGTCGCTCGCATTTCCTGTTTTCTCGCGCTGCTTTTCGCGACATTGTTCACCGCCAGTTTCACGCTGGCGCAAACTGAATTCTCCGCTGACATCGTCGATTTGCAAAAGTCGACTACGGCGAGCACGGCCAAGATTTACTTTGCCAAAGACAAGATGCGCATCGAACCAGCGGTCAGCAGTGCGCGGGGCGGAGGCGCGGTGATCGTCAACTTCGGCACTCAAACATCCATCGTGCTCATGGCACAGCAACACATGTATATGGAGATGCCGGCCCAGTCGCAGAGCCAGCACATGTCTTACACGAGTGCGTTTTTCCGTACCGGCGATGTCGAGAACGCTTGCGGCGACTGGCAAAAAATGGAACACGCCCATGGTGGAAGTTGCCATAAAATCGGCAACGACACAGTAAACGGACGCACGACAATTGAATACGAAGGAACGAATGCCAACGGTGACGTCAACCATTTCTGGCTGGATCCCAAACTGCGTTTTCCTGTGAAGTGGCAGGGCAAGAACAATAGCGGAGAACTCCGTAATATTCAGGAAGGCTCCCAGCCCCAGAGTTTGTTCGAGCCTCCGGCTGGCTTCACTAAAATGGAAATGCCCGGCATGATGCAGTCGCCCCACTAACCGCCAGATTCACCCGCTCGCTGTCACAATGGAATGTCGCGCTGCGCTCGCGTTGACGCCCACAAAACGCGGTCGCTATACTTTTCTCACGGTCTGATCTCAGGAGACAGAATGCCCCTTTCCGCGGTAATCGTGGATGATGAGCAACTCGCCCGCGACGAACTTACCTTCCTGCTGAAAAGTGACGGCGAAGTGAATGTCGTGGCCCAGGGTAAGAACGGTCTCGAGGCCATCAACCTCATCAAAGAACACGATCCCGACCTCGTTTTTCTCGACGTCCAAATGCCGGGACTGGACGGCTTCGGCGTCATCAAGAAACTTCTCGACAAGAAAATTCCTCTGCCCAAGATCGTCTTCGCCACGGCTTTTGATCAATATGCCGTCAAGGCGTTTGAGGTCAATGCCGTGGATTATCTTTTGAAGCCTTTCGACAAAAAGCGTGTCGCCCAGGCGGTTCAAAAAGCGCGCCTTCAGCAGGAAACCGAGAGCTTACCGGCAGAGAAAATCGATACCCTGATGCGCATGTTGCAAGCGCCCAAGACCCAGAGTTCGAAAATCCTCCTCAAGACTGTCGGACGAATGTTCCTGGTGGATCAACGGGAGATCTGTTATGCCTGGATCGAAGAGGGAGTAATAACGGTCGTCACGGCCGGTCCGTCAGGAATGGAAGGCCAGTCCAATTGCCGGACTCTGGAAGAACTACTCTCCAGCCTCGATGCGGGACTGTTCTGGCGAGCTCACCGCTCCTACCTGGTGAACATCAATCGCATTCGCGAAGTCGTGCCCTGGTTCAAAAGCTCGTACCAGTTGCGCATGGACGATAAGAAGCAGAGCGAGATTCCAGTCAGTCGGGCTCAGACCAAACGTTTGCGGGAGCTGTTCGGGCTCTGACTTCTTCGGGCCCACGCCGCGTTCGCCAGGGCGGCCCGCCACCGAGCGCAAATTCCTGGCTGAGCAAAATCCGGCCGAGTGCTCGGCTCTTTCGACGGCTGCGTACAAATCCTTGATCAGCGTGCCTGTATACAAGTGCAGCTCAGTTCTGCCCGACCTCGAAGCAGCCAGATCGGCCGGGCATGTAAGCGGAAACCTGTTGAAATTTCGAACCCACCCCCTTTGCAAGAATCGCTAGACGGCTAAAGCCTCCAACCCTGTCCGGTCTCGAATCACAAGCGTCGCTCCTTCCAGACGTATCAATCTCTTCTTCTTTAGATTACTTAGCAATCGCGTAACCGTCTCCCGCGACGAACCAATTCTTTGGGCCATCTCCTCGTGGGTCATCGCCGAACGCAGCCTCTGCTCGTTCAGTTCCTGACTTCCCCGCGGTGCGCACGACAGCAAAAGTCTCGCCAGCTTTCCCGAAGACGAACGGGCTAGCACCAAGTCGTGAATATCTCGATATGCGCCTTGGAATTCACGGCTCAGCGACTGCGCGGCATGCACTCCAACTTCACTCTCGTTCTGCAGCAGGGTCATCAGATCGTGGCGCCCAATAAAATCTAATTGGCATGGCGTAGACGTCTCTGCCGTCATTTCGTAGTTCGTCCCTGAAATAGCCGCACTCAATCCCAACACCTCGCCCGACTCCGCCTGCTTCAGGATCAGCACTTTGCCTTCTTTCGACGTAGTCGACAGCTTCACTTTTCCAGAGCAGAGAACATAAACTCCACGGGGACTCTGCCCTTCCACGAAAAGCAGCGCCCCAGATGGCATCACGCTGTGGTAGCTGGCGGCGTCTACCGACCTCAACACTGACTGTGAAAAGCGGCAAAAATAACCGTCCCGGCTGCTCTTGCAACCCATGCAACTTTCGATTACGTCTAGACCATAGGGAGCCCTCATGTCTACCTCCTTAGTGGAACTGCGTCCCTCTCTTTCTCTGTAACCCAAATCTTCTGGAAATTGTGGCTTCAGCTCCTGCGTCCGCTCCAACAGGGATAATGCATTCGCACGCGTATCCGAGTCCGCGCTACGCGCCGCGGATATGACCTCCCATGCCGCAGATGGATCGGCCGTGCACTCCCATTCCGCCTGGCAAGCCAGCAAATACAAGGGGTCAATCTCCGGCGTGCCCTTTGCTGGAGCGCCATCCACCCACTGTCCCGGTGCGGGTGCAGCGGGGTTAGCTGGCGCCCGGGAAGTCCAATCTTCCTCGAGGGCCAGTGGCCGCCCCCGCCAAACCTCAACCTGCAAGTCCTGACTACTTTTCAAAGATGCGGTGCGCTCCGGCTGCAAGCGGACCAAATTGTTCGGCGGGTAATTCCTGGCGACTAACAAGGTTCACGCCCCAAGCGAGCCCTTTGCGACGAGTCCGCGGCTCGTCCATCCGCCTTCGGGAAGACCTCTAAAATTTTCTAGTTTTCCCGATTAGAAAGATGCTAGAGCACTTGTCGTTCCAGAACGACTCTCCCGCCAACAACACCTAACTATTAGAAAAAACTGATCTTCGAAGATGAGGCTTCATGGAATTTTCTGCAGGCTGCCGATAGGTCGGCAGCCTGTAAATACGTCGGCACGCCGAGGCACAACCTCTCACCCTGATCTATTCCACAGCCGGTCCCGTGTACTCCTTGCGAGTAATTCCAAGCCGCTTCATCTTGGACTGCAAAGTTGTTCGCTTAACTCCGAGCCGGCGAGCCGCTCCCTTCGGTCCTGATAGCATTCCCCCACTCTCGCGAAGAACCCGGATAATATGCTGCCTTTCCGTGCTTTCCAGCGAAGACTTCACCACGTGGCTTGCTGCCTGCAGGTCCGCCAACGGAGATCGCAGGTCCGTCCCTTCCGTCAGAATCACCGATCGCTCGATAAAGTTTTCCAGCTCGCGGACATTACCCGGCCAATGCCAATTGGTCAGCGTGTCCATCGTTTCCGTAGGGATGGTTTCGATCTCACGATTCATCCTGGCGGCAAATTTTCGAACAAAATACCGGACCAGAATGGGAATATCCTCTCGTCTCTCGCGCAGTGGAGGAACCCGAATCGGGAACACATTCAAGCGATAGAACAAATCACTGCGAAACTCTTTGTCCGCCACGCTTCGAGCCAGATCTCGATTGGTGGCTGTGATCAGCCGCAGATCCACTTTGATGGTTCGAATCCCACCCAACCTTTCGAATTCATGGTCCTGCAACACCCGCAGCAGCTTCGGCTGCAATTCCGGGGAGATTTCGCCAACCTCGTCGAGGAAAAGAGTGCCTTGGTCAGCTAGTTCGAGTCGCCCCAGCTTCTGCCGGACCGCTCCAGTAAATGCGCCCTTTTCGTGACCGAATAATTCGCTCTCCAGCAGCCCGGTAGGAATCGCAGCACAATTCAAAGTAATGAAACTCTTGTCCTTCCGTTTACTGCTGGCATGAATCGCGCGCGCAACCAAACCCTTGCCCGTCCCGGTTTCGCCCAGCAGCAGAACCGTGGCATCGCTATCGG
>DASRWO010000008.1:0-6170 GCA_035654555.1 Candidatus Deferrimicrobiaceae bacterium
AGTAAGTGATCCATTCCCTGCTGATTCATGACCACGAGCACTAAATCAATGGCCTGACCGCCGAGTTGCAAACCCCAGCTGCCGCCGGTGATGGTGATCGGCGCCGGAGCGCTCCAGCGACCGTTGGCCAAACGGCAAACGGCAACGCCTTTGCCGTGGCTGCCGCCGAATCCAACCGCAATTTTCACCATGGAAGGGATCACGGCGATACATTTGGCATCCTTCATTACTTTGTCGGGAATCGCTTTATCGGGCGTGCCCATAATTTCGTCGAGGACGTGGGCCGATGCTACGATGCGCTTTTGAATGCTGCTCTCGTCCTTATCGTCCTGAGACCACGCGAGACTGCCGAGCAACAAGCAACTTGCGCCGAGCACCAGGACAAATCTAGGTAGTGTGGATTTGATTCTTGCCATAACCGACCTCTTCCGTGCTCGAAGCGAGCAACTGGTTTTTTAGAATTCTTACGACGTTAACCGTAACTTTCCCTTAGTGGTGCTTCCATCCGGTCGAACCTGTAAATTCGACGCGGCGCGCGCCCGAGAGTCGGAAGCCTTAATACGATCCATCTCAGCGCTGTAGTGGATTTAAGTTGAGGGCGTACAGTGTGAGCAGTATGGCAGCGCAGATTTGAGCGGCGAAGGGGATGTGCGGCGTCAGTTTGAGGCAAACCCGTTGAGAACTACGCTCGGTTCGCGGGCTACTGAACTGTAAGGAATCTGAAGTTCGAGAAGCGTGCCGGGCTCGAGGTTGGAGAGTTTGAGTTCGCCGCCGAGTTCCCGGGCACGCTGTCGCATACCGCCGATGCCGACGCCAATGCTATCCGGCCGCAGATCAGCAACTTTCTGAGCGATTCCTTTGCCATCGTCGCGAACGGCGACCCTAATCGCTCCATTATTCTGGGTCAGGGTAATCCACACCTGATGAGCTTCCGAATGACGGAAGACATTGGTGAGAGCTTCCTGCACAATGCGGAAGATCGCAGTTTCAACCTCGCTGGCCAGCCTGGGAAAATCTCGAGGCTGTACATCGAGAGAGGTGTGGATGCCGCTCCGTTTGGTGAGGCCGTCGGTGTACCATGCGAGCGCCGAAAGTAGACCTACTTCATCGAGCAATGGCGGATGCAAGAGGTGAGACATGGTGCGGACCTGCTGGATGGCTCGGTCAATAATGGCGCTAGCCTGTGACCATGTTTCGTCGGGAGGTTGCGACGATTTCTGGAGCAGCATTTTGTCCAACACCATCTTGGCTACGGCGAGCTCTTGTCCCAGGCCATCATGGAGGTCGCGGGCAATGCGGCGGCGCTCTTGATCCTGGAGGGTCATGAGGCGGACGGAAAGGCGGCGCAGTTCGTCGGTCCTGTTGTCCACCATTTTTTCCAGTTGCGCAGCATTGTCGCGAATGGACTGTTCCAGAATTTTGCTGTCGTGAATGTCGGAGCAGGTGCCGTACCACTTGGCGATTCTGCCATCGTCGCGAATGGGAACGGCGCGAGCCCGGAACCAGCGATACGCGCCACTCTGGGAGCGGAGTCGGTATTCCGCTTCGTAGTTCGCGCCGGATTCAATGCAGCGCATCCAATCCGCCGTGACCTGGTCCTTGTCCTCGGGATGCACGTAGTCGAGCCAAGCGAAACCGTTCCCGGCGTCAGGAGGCGCACCGGTGAAGTCATAAAACCGGTCGCTGACGTAACCCCCGGAGCCATCGGCGGCGCGACTGAAGATCATATCGGGGGCGGTGCTGAAGATGGCGCCGAGTTCCTGATTTCTTTCCACCAGTTCGGCATTCAACTGGCTGAGAAGTTCGGCTTTGCCGGCCAGTTCCTCGGTGCGATCAAGAACACGCTGCTCGAGGTCGCGATTGAGAGCTTCGAGCATTCGGGTCTTGCGATGCAGATCGGCGAACACGCGGACTTTGGCGCGCAGTAGTTCGGGAATGACCGGAACAGAAATGTAATCGACCGCGCCATGCTCGTAGCCTTTGAGCTGGTCGAGGTCGGTGAGGTGAACGGCGGAGACAAAAATGATGGCGGTGCGTTGAAAACGCGGGTGCTGACGAATCATTGCAGCCAATTGGAATCCATCGAGCTCCGGCATGCTTACATCCATCAGCACTACGGCAATCTCGGTTTTGAGCAGGACTTCGAGAGCTTGCTTGGGCGAGGCGGCTTGAATGAGATTTTCCCCGAGCTCGCCCAGCATGACCTCGTAGCTGAGGAGCTTGCCGGGCTGATCATCCACCATCAGGATATTTACTTTGTCGTCCTTGCCCATTCATAGTCTCCGCGTTCACGGAACAGTGCGTCACGATCTAGCGATGGAGCCACATTCTCAGCGAGGAGAGGAGTTGCTCGGTATTGACGGGTTTCGCCAGATACTCGGAAGCCCCAGCCTCAAGACACTTCTCACGATCTCCTTTCATTGCCTTCGCGGTGAGGGCAATGATTGGTAATCGCCGGAACGAAGCGTTTTGCCGGATTACTTGCATCGTCTCGTACCCGTCCATTTCGGGCATCATGATATCCATGAGGACGATCGCGATGTCGGGAGTGGATTCAAGTTTGGCAATGGCCTCGCGCCCAGTTCCGGCGGTGATCACAGTCATACCACGGCGTTCGATCACGCTGCTAAGAGCGAAAATGTTGCGCACATCGTCATCGACGACTAATACTTTCTTGCCGACCAGAGCATCGTCAGAGCGGTGCAGGCGATCGAGCAATCTCTGTTTCTCGAGTGGGAGATCGGAGACGACGCGGTGGAGAAATAACGCGGTCTCATCCAACAAGCGTTCGGGCGACTCTACTCCTTTTACAACAACGCTGCGTGCCAGGGAGTGGAGACGAGCGTCTTCTTCTGGAGAAAGTTCTTTTCCGGTGAAGACTACGACCGGTAAATCACCGAGGGAGGGCATATTTCCGAAACGCTCCAGGACGTCGAAGCCGGAGATGTCGGGAAGCCGGAGGTCGAGAACAACGCAATCGAAAGATTGTTCTGTAACAGCTTTAATGGCATCGGCGCCGGTGGAAACAACGGTAACGTCGATGTCGTTGTAGCCCAACAATTCCTTGATACTGAGTTGTTCGCCGGGATTGTCTTCGACGACCAAAAGACGCTTCCTGCGGGGCGTAGCGTATTCCTTGATGCGAGACAGGGCCGACTCCAAACCTTCGGGCGTGGTGGGTTTCGTGACGAAGGCAAAAGCACCGCGAGCCAGGCCGTGGTGGCGATCTTCGTCGAGAGTGAGCATCTGGACCGGGATGTGCCGGGTTGCGGGATCCTGCTTTAGATGATTCAGGACGGTCCAGCCCAGCATGTCGGGCAGGAACACATCGAGTGATACCGCGGTCGGATGATACTCGTGAGCCAGCGCCAGTGCCTCGGCGCCGCGCGTGGCAATTAGTACTTTGAAACCCTTGTCGTGAGACAGATCACATAAGACACGGGCATAATGCACGTCATCTTCGACGATGAGCAAGATGGCATCGTCGGGTTGCAGGTTGTCACGATCGTCCTCAATTTTTTCGATCGTGTGCTCAGTGATGCCGGCAACCATCAGTTGAGCTGGCGAGATCGCCGAGGACACTCGCGCTTCCACGGTGGCCGCGTTTGAGGTGGAAGGCCCCACATAAGTCTGCGGCAGGTACAGAGTGAAGGTGCTGCCACGTCCGGGCGCGCTGCGCAACTGGATTTCTCCGCCGAGCAAGCTGGCCAGTTCACGGCTGATGGCCAGACCGAGGCCAGTTCCGCCGTACTTACGGCTGGTTCCGGCATCTGCCTGCTGGAAGGCTTCGAAGATGATGCGCTGTTTTTCGAAGGGAATGCCGATGCCGGTATCAGATACTTCGAATGCCACTACCGATGCCGCCTTGCCGAGGATGAGATGATCTTCGCTCCAGCCGCTGCGGGCGAGAGAGACGGACATGCGAACGCCGCCGACCTCGGTGAACTTGAAGGCATTCGAGAGCAAGTTCTTTAACACCTGCTGCAGACGTTTTGAGTCGGTGACCACGCTGCGGGCGAGATGCGGATCGCTGTGCACCTCGAAGCTGAGACGGCGATTCTCGGCCTCGTGACGGAAGGGGCGGCCAACCGCGTCCAGCAGGCTGGCGAAGAAGACTTCTTCAGCTTCGACTGAGACGGTACCAGACTCGATTTTGGACAAGTCGAGAATGTCCGTGATCAGGTTGAGCAAGTCGGTTCCGGCGCCGTGAATGGTGCGGGCGAACTCGACTTGTTTGGGAGTGAGGTTCGCATCCGGATTGTCGCTGAGTTGCTGTCCTAACACGAGAATGCTATTCAGTGGTGTGCGCAACTCGTGTGACATGTTGGCCAGGAATTCTGACTTGTATTTCGAAGTAAGCGCCAGCTCTTTGGCCTTGTCTTCCAGAGCACGCCGGGCCTGCTCGATTTCCTGGTTCTTGCGTTCGACTTCTACGTTCTGTTCGGCGAGCTGCTGCGCTTTCTGCGCCAACTGTTCGTTGGTTTGCTGCAATTCCTTCTGCTGCATCTGCAGTTCAGTGGCCAGCTGTTGAGACTGTTTCAGCAGGCCTTCGGTCTGCATGGTGGCTTCGATACTGTTGAGCACGATGCCGATGCTGGCCGTCAACTGCTCAAGAAACGCCAGATGGGAAGTTGTAAAGCTGCTCAGCGATGCAAGTTCGATGACCGCTTTCACGCGATCTTCAAACAGGACTGGAAGAACAATCACGTTTCGCGGAACCGCTTCGAACAATCCTGAACGAATTGAAATTGTGTTTGGAGGAAGCTCGGAAATCAGCATGCGGCGTTTTTCGGCGGCGCATTGTCCGACCAGGCCCTCGCCCAGCTTTAGACGGCGCAGGTGACCATCCTCACCGTCGCCAGCGAAGGCTGAGAGCAGCACCATCTCGGCCGATTCCTCACCGCCCATCTGGTAGATGACGCCTTGTTGCGCACTCACCAGTGGGGCAAGTTCCGAGAGCAACATGCGGCCTACGGTTGCCAGATCGCGTTGACCCTGCAACATTCCAGTGAAGCGCGCCAGATTGGTTTTCAGCCAGTCCTGCTCGGTGTTGCGATCCGTGGTTAAGCGGAGGTTGTCGATCATGGTATTGAGGTTGTCTTTCAAGTCGGCAACCTCGCCGCTGGCTTCTACCTGAATCGAACGGGTGAGATCGCCCTTGGTGACGGCGGTTGCGACCTCGGCGATGGCACGCACCTGGTTGGTCAAATTGTCGGCCAGAAGGTTTACGTTTCCGGTGAGATCTTTCCATGTGCCGGCGGCGCCGGGGACGTTGGCTTGTCCGCCGAGACGGCCCTCCACTCCAACTTCGCGGGCGACGGTGGTCACCTGGTCGGCGAAGGTGGCCAGAGTGTTGGTCATGTTATTGATGGTTTCGGCGAGCGCGGCGACTTCGCCCTTGGCATTTACAGTGAGCTTCTGAGCCAGTTCGCCGCTGGCAACGGCGGTGACGACTTTCACGATGCCGCGCACCTGCTCGGTGAGGTTGGCGGCCATGACGTTTACGTTGTCGGTAAGATCCTTCCAGGTTCCGGCGACGCCCGGGACTTGCGCCTGTCCGCCGAGTTTGCCTTCTGTGCCCACTTCGCGGGCGACGCGGGTTACTTCGGCAGCGAAGGCGTTGAGCTGATCGACCATGGTGTTGATGGTGTTCTTGAGTTCGAGAATTTCGCCTTTCACGTCAACCGTGATTTTGCGGGACAAATCGCCGCGCGCGACAGCCGTGGTGACTTCGGCGATGTTTCGAACTTGACCGGTGAGGTTTCCGGCCATCGCGTTGACGGAGTCGGTGAGATCTTTCCAGGTTCCAGCAACGCCGGAGACGTTGGCTTGTCCACCGAGGCGGCCTTCGCTGCCGACCTCGCGCGCGACGCGGGTGACTTCGGCGGCGAAGGAGCGGAGCTGCTCGACCATCGTGTTCAGCGTTTCTTTGAGCTGCAAGATTTCGCCGCGAACATCGACGGTAATTTTCTTCGAGAGATCGCCGTTGGCGATAGCAGTTGCGACTTCGGCGATGTTACGGACCTGGCCGGTGAGGTTGCTGGCCATGAAGTTGACGTTGTCGGTGAGATCTTTCCAGGTGCCGGCGACGCCCGGGACTTGCGCCTGGCCACCGAGTTTTCCGTCAGTGCCGACTTCGCGAGCCACGCGGGTGACTTCGCCGGCGAAGG
>DASRWO010000009.1:0-9465 GCA_035654555.1 Candidatus Deferrimicrobiaceae bacterium
GGTGGCTGTCGCTGGCGGGCAAGAACTCAGCGGGGAAGTGAGCCCGGAACGCCGAGTAGCATTCGAAGATGTTCTGTCGCGCAACCTGCCACGCTTCCAGCGAATAGCGATGCGCTGGCTCCGAAATCCAGAAGACGCTGAGGATGCGGTGCAAGATGCGATGTTGTCGGCATACAAGCATATTGCGCGGTTCGAGGGGCGTGCGCAAATGTCGACCTGGCTGACGGCAATTGTGATTAACGCGGTTCGCATGAAGATACGTCGGCGCCCACGGCGCCCAATCATCGCCCTTGATCAGCCTCAACAGGACGAACGGTACACTCTCTCTGAACTCGTCGCCGACCCTAGGCCCACACCAGAGCAGACTCTCGGAGATAGGCAAGTACGCGAACTCATCATCAAGCTCAGCCAGAGTCTACCTGCTTCGCAGCGGGCGGCGATGCAACTGCGCCAGCAGGATGGTCTCTCCTCAAAGGAAGCGGCTCAGGTCCTCGGCATTCCGATAGGAACTCTGAAAGCACAGCTTTCTCGTGGTCGGGTCACAGTCCGGCAACGACTTCGCAAGGCTATCGGAGAGCCTGGAACCCGGAAAGCGAACTCTAATCATCCCTTTCTTCATCCGATTGCTAAGAGATCGCAAGTCTAACGGAAACAGGATAGTGATGTGAGAGCCCGAATGCTCTGGCTCGAACACCAAACACCTCTTCTGCCCAAGAATTAGACGGGCCGCCTATTATTTGTTCCCTGCCCGAATAGCATACCTATCGGCAACTCCTTTTCCACCAAAACATGACTGTGGGATCACGACATGCAACCAAGGATGCGGCTAACCTCACTTCAATCGGGTAAGGAAGTGGGGATGGTATTCAGAACCATGGAAGTTCAGGGACCAGACGTCAGCGGTTCGCCGAAGTAGCTCGCACGCCAATTTTATGGATGTAGCCTGGGCGGGAGTGACGCCAAGTCCTGCAGTACCAGTCCCAAAATCGCGAGGAGGACACCATGAGCGTTGCTGAGTTTGGACTGACACCGCAAGCAAGTTTTATGCGCAGCCTACCCCAAATCAGATTGGAACAGCCATTGCCGGGATCGGAAACGCTTTTTGCAAACCAGTACGAAGCGCTGTCACGCCTCTCCCTTTCGCTGGCATCCCTTTCGCCGGAGGAGTTGTCACGCAATCTGGCCGCGGTGTTGCGTCCCGTGCTCGCCTTCGATCTTATGGATCTAATTGTCTTCAAAGAAGGAACGAGTGAGGTGCTTTGGCACTCCGTTGGAGCAGGTCAACTCCCTGCCTGCGACGTTCCGATGGAAGAGACAACGTATTGGTGGGTTCATCAACAGCAACAGCCGCTGTGCGTCGCGGACGTGAGACGGGATGAGCGATTTGCGGTGCGAAGAGAGGCTCTAAAGCTCGGTTTTGAATATCGCGCGCTCTGCCGTCTGCCGTTACGCACCGCGACGGGCTCGCTAGGGGTGTTGAGTGTTGGTAGCTTGCGACCGCACGATTATTCCGCAGAAGAATTGCGGTTCTTATCGCTGGCGGCCGACCAGGTTGCGATGGCCGTGGCCAGCGCGCTGCATCTTGAGAGGTCGCGCTGCACACAATCCAAACTGGACGTGCAAAATGCCCGGCTGAAGCTCCTCGCCGACCTAACTAACGGTATTGCCAATCTGGAACTCGATGATCTTCTGAGAGTAGTGACAATGGGCGCGAGGCGACTCCTGCAGTCAGACTTTGCCACGGTAGGACTATTCGATCCAGAAGGCGGCCGATTGCAAATAAAGGCTTTCGATGTCCCAGACGACATCACGCTGGACGGCGGAGCAGTAGACGCACTGGCCGCGTCGATTGGAGCAGGTGTTTTCGCAACTGGCAAGTCCTTGATCGGGAGAGCTGAAGATATTGCCGCAATGTATGACGACGAAACGAGCTGGGCCTCAATCGGCTTCAAGAATATCTGCATCCTGCCCCTCGCGGGCCGGGACCAAGTCCTGGGCTTCCTGGCAATCAGCAAGCGCGAGGACACGGCCTACACCCAGGACGAAGTTGATTTCCTGACGCAGGCTTCGAGCCACGTTGCGATTGCGGTTGAGAAAGATATCGTCCACAGGGAATTGCGAAAACTGAAAGACAGTTTTGGCGAAGAGCGGGTGTGTCTCGAAGAGGAGTTTGGCTGCGAACTGAACTTCGAGGAGATCGTGGGGCGAAGTGTGCCGCTGCAGCGCGTGCTGCGGCAGGTCGAGGTCGTGGCACCGACCGATTCCGGAGTGCTGATCCAGGGCGAAACCGGCACTGGAAAAGAGCTCATAGCCCGCGCCATTCACAATCTGAGCTCTCGTCGAGATCGTCCGTTCGTCAAATTGAACTGTGCCGCCATCCCTTCCGGCTTGCTGGAGAGCGAGCTTTTTGGTCACGAGAAAGGGGCATTCACAGGGGCCATCATGCGAAAGGCTGGCCGGTTCGAAGTGGCTGACAAAGGAACCCTTTTTTTGGACGAAGTAGGCGATATTCCACTCGAATTGCAGCCTAAGTTGTTGCGGGTTCTACAGGAACATGAATTTGAAAGGTTGGGCAGCAACCGAACCCAGCAGGTGGATGTCCGAGTCATCGCGGCAACCCACCGGGATTTAAAGCAGATGTGCGAAGACGGCGAGTTCAGAAGCGATTTGTTTTACCGATTGCACGTCTTCCCTCTGCCCGTTCCTCCTTTGCGGGAGCGCTGCGAAGATATCCCTATTCTCGTGCGCCACTACGTGGACAAGTACGCCCGGCGTATGAACCGGCGTATTGAATCCATACCAACCCACGCAATGGAAATCTTTTCCGGCTATGCGTGGCCGGGCAATGTGCGCGAGTTGCAGAATTTCATTGAACGAGCCGTGATCCTGTCGCCCGGAAGCGTCCTGCGGCCTCCTCTCGCCGAACTGAAGCAGGTGACGGTGCAGGCCCCAAGTTCGAAGCTGAGCAGTCTGGAAGAGGTCGAGCGCGAACACGTTCTCCGGGCGATCCGAGAGTCCAACTGGGTCATTGGAGGGCCCAACGGTGCGGCCACGAGGCTGGGCATGAAACGGACCACGTTGGCGTATCGGATTCGCAAGCTAAATATTCCATGTCGTCCGTTGTAGGACTCGACCGTCGCCGACGGGTTCGTACGATCGTCGCTTAACACCCGTGGCTCTCTGCTAAAGTCCTACCGGAAACAAAATCTAAACGCATCGGACAGCGCCGTAGTTGCGCTGACCCTTGGTTTTCGAGAGTGGCGAGGCCTCAGTTTGCCGCGGGGACCAAGTCACGACCGAAAGCGAGCGATCTTGATCTTGCTATCGGCGCGGCGAACCGGATTGATGCTGAGCGGACATCGTTTCTGTGGGATCGTCTGGCTGGAGTGCAGGCGCGAAGCGTGCGAGATTACGCGCGCCTATCTTTTTCTCATGCACGAGGGATACAGCACAGGACAGGTTGTCGTAGTTGATAGTGGCGGGGTGCTGGTCTGATTGCAGGTCGGCTTACACGCAATAATTCAGGGAACAGTTTCACAGCAAGGATTGCCAAATCCACGTCGACTATATTGGCGAGTGTGCTTGCTTTGTGAACGCGTTCTGGCTGCTTGGATTGCTTGTCCTATTTCTTGTCCCGCCGCCGGTCATCATGCGGAGGGCAAGGGCAGAAGAGGCTAAAGCTTCAACTGCCTTGCATAGAAGTGTGTTCCCGTTCAATCCTTGACGAAAATGCAGCAACATTCGTGAGGGTTTCAGAAGTTCGTCGCTCCGATTCCGCCATTATTGTGGTTAAGGATTGCGAGGGTTAGCCCCTGCTCTTAAAATTGGAGCAAGCTACAAAGAGTAGCATTATTTGGATTCAAGCAAATCAGATTTTTGTAGAACATAATGAAGGTTCCTGAGGAGGTAGACGAATGCAACTCGGAATGATTGGTCTGGGCCGAATGGGTTCGAATATGGTGCAGCGGCTTTTGAAAGCTGGTCATCAATGCGTAGCATATGCAAGGCATCCGCAGGCCACGCAGGAGCTGGTCGAGAAGGGCGCTCAGTCGTCCACGAGTCTCGATGATTTCGCAAAGAAACTGAGCAAGCCACGAGCCGTGTGGTTGATGGTTCCGGCGGCTGCGGTCGATTCCGTACTGGCTTCGCTCGTACCGGTACTCGAACCTGGCGACATTGTGATCGACGGCGGCAACTCTTACTACCACGACGATATCCGCCGTGCTGAGCAGCTGAAAGGCAAGGGAGTCCACTACGTCGATTGTGGAACCAGCGGGGGCGTGTGGGGACTTGAGCGCGGATACTGCCTGATGATCGGCGGTGACGAAGCGATTGTGAGTCATCTCGATCCGATCTTTAAATCGCTAGCCCCTGGCGTCGGCTCCGCAGCGCGGACTCCGGGACGAACCGGTGAGCCGTCGACGTCAGAAAACGGCTACCTGCGCTGCGGCGCGAACGGCGCAGGACATTTCGTCAAGATGGTCCACAACGGCTTCGAATACGGCATGATGGCTGCCTTGTCCGAGGGATTGAATATTATTAAGAATGCCAACGTCGGCAAGGAGAAGCGCGAGGACGACGCCGAGACCACGCCGTTGCGCCATCCTGAGCTTTATCAGTACGACATGAACATGCCCGAGGTCGCAGAAGTATGGCGGCGGGGTAGCGTAATCGGCTCATGGCTTCTGGACCTGACCGCCGCCGCTTTGCGACAGAATCCCGATCTCTCAGACTTCGCGGGACGGGTGTCGGATTCTGGAGAAGGGCGGTGGACGGTGCAGGCGGCGGTGGACGAAGGGATTCCATCGCCAGTCATCAGTGCTGCACTCTTCTCGCGGTTTGCTTCGCGCGGACGAGAAGAATATGCCGACAAGCTGCTTTCGGCGATGCGCTACGAATTTGGCGGCCACAAAGAAAAAGCCGCCGAAAAACCGGAGGCAGCCTGATGCCGGATTTCGAGTCAGACGCTTTTGTATTTTTTGGCGCCACCGGCGATCTCGCGCACAAGCAGATTTTTCCATCTCTGCAAGGACTAATCCGCGATCAAGGTCTAAATCTGCCGATCATCGGCGTGGCCAAGGCAGGCTGGAATCTTGATCAACTCAAAGCGCGGGCCAAGGACAGCCTGGAAAAAAACGGTGGTCTCGATCGGGATGCTTTCGGCAAGTTGATGGATCTTCTGCGGTATGTGGATGGAGATTACAACGACCCGAACACGTTTATCGAACTCCGCAAGCAGTTAGGGGCGGCGAAACAACCGCTGCACTACCTGGCGATTCCTCCAAGTTTATTCGGCACTGTCGCTGAAGGCCTCGCCAAATCGGGCTGCGCCGAGAATGCGCGGGTCGTGGTGGAGAAGCCGTTTGGGCATGATCTGGCTTCGGCGCAAGAACTCGATCGCATTCTGCACCGCTATTTCCCCGAGGAACGAATCTTCCGCATCGATCATTTTCTGGGAAAAGAACCGGTGCAGAACATTCTCTACACCCGCTTTGCAAACCCAATGTTCGAGCCCGTCTGGAATCGCAACTACGTTCGCAGTATTCAGATCACCATGGCGGAGAAGTTTGGAGTGGAAGATCGCGGCAAGTTCTATGACGAAACAGGCGCGGTTCGTGATGTAGTGCAGAATCACCTGCTGCAGATCCTCACTATCCTTACTATGGATCCGCCGACCGGCGAAGAGCATGAGGCGTTCCGTGATCAAAAATCCGCGCTGCTGAAGGCGGTCCGGCCGATTATCCCGGCTGATGTGGTGCGCGGCCAGTACAAAGGTTACCGTTCAGTGCCGGGTGTGAATGCGGCTTCCACGGTAGAAACATTCGTTGCCCTTAAACTATTCATTGAAACCTGGCGCTGGGCGGGCGTTCCTGTCTACATCCGCGCGGGCAAGAAGTTGCCAATCACCGCGACGGAGATTGTCGTGGAATTCAAGAGGCCGCCGATCGAGACCTTTGGCGAAATCGTACCCGCCTCCTCGGCGCATCTGCGTATGCGCGTCAGTCCGGACATTGCCATCGGCATGGGAGTGAGAGTCAAGACTCCGGGCGAACGCATGACGGGCAACGATGTAGAACTCAGTCTCACCGAGCAGGCCGCAGACGATATGCCTCCCTACGAACGGCTGCTGGGCGATGCCATGCGGGGGCAGAGCGAACTTTTTGCCCGCCAGGACCTGGTGGAAGCGCAATGGCGTGCCGTCGATCCGATTCTCGGCAACGTAACGCCGTTCTATCAGTACGAAGCGGGAACCTGGGGGCCCGATGAGGCTCAACAACTCATCGCAAGCGATGGACCGTGGATCAATCCAAAACCCCCAGGATCAAATTGAAAAGCTAAAATGTAATATCAGACGCATCAGCGATTGGGACCGTCCTAATTCACCGTGATCGATACCGTAGCGGTGTGCTGGGTTCCATTGGCACTGCCAGCAACGGTTACCCTGTACAAGCCGGCTGGCGTACCGCCGTCAGTGGTGCTTGTCTTTGTACTTCCTGCACTGCCGCAAGCGCCCTGCAATAGGCAAGCGCCGAGCACAGCGACAGCGATTACCCACCCCAGCAACTTATTACGGTCTTGCTTGACGATTCCCACCACGCCAAACAGCATTCCGGGAATCAACAGCGCGAATATGAGCATGGCATGCGAACGATGCCCGGAAGGAGTAGAAAGATGGGCAGACGCAGTCGCTGCCGGAGTTACGGTAATCGTGGCGCTACCTACATCATTCGCCACCGACAGCGTGCCGAACGAACAAGCCGGTGACGGATTTCCAGCGGGAGCGATGCTGCAAGTAAAGGTTACTCCTGAGGGATTGAAGCCGTTCTTTGGACTGACCGTGATGGTGGAAGTTGACGGCTGGCCAGGGGGCACCGAAGCAGGCGACGCCGCGGAGGCCGAAATTGCGAAGTCGGCAGAAACCGCCATCGGGCTTGATGTGCTGGCGCTGAAGTCGCTGTCTCCGCTGTAAATCGCAGTGATATTGTGAGCACCCGCCGTGAGCGCTGAAGTGGAAAGCGTTGCGCCACCGTTACCATTCAAAGAGGAACTACCAAGCGAAGTGGTGCCATCCATGAAGGCGACAGTGCCCGTGGGAGTACCTGAGGATGCCTGACTTACAGTAGCGTTCAGGATGAGGCTACCCGATTGCGAACTGTTGGTCAGCGCGGTGGTGGTGCTCGCCTTTTGCACTATCTGGCTCAGTAGCGAAGAACTGGCGCTGTCGATCGAAGCACCTCCATAGGAAATCGTAATCGAATGCGTACCCATCGATAGAGTAGAGGTAGTGTAACTGGCGGATCCATTACTCAACGGAACCGTTGCCAAGGTGGTGGCTCCATCCGTAAATGTGACACTTCCGGTAAGCGCAGCTCCACCATTTGGCGTCACTGTGGCCGTGAATGTGACCGATTGATTGAAGGCAGAGGGATTCTGCGAAGACGACAAGGTTGCAGTCGTAGTCCACTGATTTTCAGTTTCACTCAACACTGGCGATGTGCTGCCCAGGTAGGTTGAACCTCCGCCGTAAACGGCAGTAATGGAATTTGCCCCGAGACTCAGGCCTATGCCGCTGAGCACAGCTTGTCCATTAGTGCCGATCGCGACGCTGCCCAGGGACGTTAGGCCATCGTAGAATGTGACGCTTCCACTCACGGCGCCGGCGTTGAACAACGGGGAAACCGTGGCGGTAAAGCTAACCGGGCCGTTTGCGGGATTGGCCGACGCAGCAAGGGCTGTGGTAGTTGCGTACTTGAAACCCGAGGCCACGTTGAGCAGCACAGTAAGGCCGCCGGCTGCCACATCGGGCTTGCCGTCGCCATTGAAATCACCTGCCACAATTCCTTGTCCGCCGCTTCCGAGGTGTTGGAACGGCTGGAACGTACCGTCCCCGTTCCCTAGCAAGAGAAAATCTCCCGCACCGGAGGCAATATCCAAATATCCATCACCGTTGAAATCCGCGAGTACAAGTTGAGAGATAGATTGCGGTGAAGGCACCGCAGTTGTGAGAGGTGCCTGGAAAGTCCCGTCGCCGTTGCCTAAAAGGACTACCAGGAAACCATTGTTGCAGATCGAGTTGGATTCGCACTGGTCGGTCACGATCAGGTCGGGCTTGCCATCGCCGTTTACGTCTGCAACCGCCAATGAACCGGTGTACAATCCGGATGTGCCATATGTCACTGGCGACTGGAAGGTTCCGTCACCATTGCCCAACATGACGGCGACCTGGCCAGTGGTGCAGTTATTGTCAGCGCACTGGTTGGTTAGCAACAGGTCAAGCTTTCCATCGCCATTTACGTCCGCAAGCGCGACTGAAGTCGCGGTCACGCCACCAGAGTTGTAAGAGACTGCGGCTTGAAAAGTTCCATCGCCATTGCCTAACAGGACCCCGAAGCTACCGTTAGTGCAACTATTCCCGTTACATTCATTCGTCACTACCAGGTCAGGCTTGCCGTCACCGTTTATATCTCCCACTGCGACCGCGTCAGCATAGAGTCCCGCCGAGCTGTAAGCCGTGGCGGGCTGAAAAGTTCCGTCACCGTTACCCAGCAACACTCCGACGCTACCGTTATTGCAGCTACTGCTGTTATTACATGTGTTCGCTACCAGCAGGTCGAGCTTGCCATCGCCATTGACATCGGCCAGAGCTACAGAAAAAGTATCCGTGCCGCCGGTGCCGTAAGCCACTGGAGGAAGAAACGTCCCGTCACCGTTACCGAAGAGCACTCCCACGGTTCCGTTAGTGCAGTTTGAGTTGCTCGTGCACGCGTTGGCGACCAACAGGTCAAGCTTGCCATCTCCATTCAAATCTGCCATGGCCACGGAGGACGAACCTGAGCCGCCTGGGTTGTAGGAGATTGGAGCCTCGAAGGTACCATTGCCGTTGCCTAAAAGAACCCCCACGGCGCCGCTGCTGCAGGAGTTGTCGGCGCACCCATTTGTTGCCAGAATGTCGGACTTGCCGTCTCCATTTACATCGTTGACCAGTACCGAAGAGATAGCCCTCCCGCCCGAGTTGTAAACGAATGGCGTCTGCAGCGTGCCGTCGCCGTTACCCAAAAGCACGGCAACGACTCCGTTACCGCAGTCGTTGCTGTAATCACACTGGTCAGCGACGATCACGTCCAATTTACCGTCTCCGTTTACATCTGCCGCGACCGCCGAATAAGCGTCTTGGCCGCCAGTCGAATAACTGGAAGCTGCCTGGAATGTACCATCGCCATTTCCCAGCAACACTCCCACGCTGCCGAGATTACAATTGCTGTTGTTGCACTGGCTGGTCACTATCAGGTCAGGCTTCCCATCTCCATTCAGATCGGCTACGGTTACGGATCTCGAGTAATAACCCCCGGTGTTATAAGAAACAGCTGACTGGAAAGTTCCGTCACCATTGCCTAAGAGCACATCGACAGTTCCGTAAGTACAGCTCGAATTTGAGAGACAGTAATTGGACACTACAAGGTCGGG
>DASRWO010000010.1:0-4578 GCA_035654555.1 Candidatus Deferrimicrobiaceae bacterium
ATACCTTACCATGTAACCAGGCAATATAACCAAGATCGCCAGGCACCAATTGCGTGCGAATGCTTACATCATTTCTTTCAAGGGTCGCCGGCTTAACGGATCTGAGCATGTGCTTGATAGACGACATATCAGCAACCAAATTCTCCTTTTGAATTGAAGAGAGCGGCCGGATCAACGTAGCTATCTGCTCGTTCGAGGACTTATTCAAGTGTTCAAACCCCTGGTCGGCGCCTCTGCTGGTGGCCGTCTTTGTTTCAGATGTCGCGTTCATCGAGAAAATCTCCCTATTCGCAATTTCATTCTTGTCGCCCGTCGAAGACGAAATCTCCTCCCGCGATTCGTTCCGCTCGATGTACAGGTCTTTCTCTCTGGCGATCATGATGTCTGCCAATTGGGCGTAGGCCGCTGCCCATGCATCCAGAATTTCGGGTATCGCAGCGTCCCCTAGTAGGGCTTTGATCGCCCCTAAAAGGTGTTTGCCGATGATCGGGTACTGCTCGGGACGAACGTTGAGGCTGACGTGCTTGCGGCCGATGCTCGTAATTGGGCTTTCCAACGTATGCAAACGATCGATATTGCTGGCAAATGCCAGAACGGCCGCCGCGAGACGTCTCGCCTGGCTTCCATCGCTCTGATCCCGAGCGCTGAACATCGACGCAAGCTCAGGGTGTTCTTCGAGCAGGCGTCGATAGAAAACCCGCGTGATCGTCTCCCCGTGTACTTGGAGCACTGGTACAGTTGACTGAACAATTTTCCTTTGGCGATCGAGCATAGTTCCTCCCACAGAGTAATAAGCTGGAAATTATGGATTCTTCTGTTTTCCCTATATGGTCCAAGTACCTGCAAGTCGATGAAAACGCAAAATGAATGAGCGAAGGGTCAAATCCTTCGCTTCTGTATCCAATCGTTCGGTTCTTTGCAGGGTGAAAAGACATCTAAATCCAGTGATGGATCGCGCCGGTGTCGGCTCTGATAGGCCTGCGCGAGGGCCAGACCGATCCCGCTGGACGCGCCGGTCACGATCGCGGTTCTGGTGTCCACGGTGCTCCTTTCGAATCAGCTCCGGTCGAGGGCGGCGAGCGGGTCGTAGCCGGGGTTGGCGAGCATCGCGTGAAGACCCCGTCGACGCACGCCCATGTTGCTGCCGGCGAAGATCGGCAGGGCCAACGCGTCCTGCAGCAACCCGTTGAGCGGATCGTTCTCGTCGTCATAGCTGTCGATCCCGACCACCCGCATCAGGTCGGTGATCACCCGCACCGCGGTCTCCGAGCCGAAGATCTTCGAGTGGTTGGCCAGTTCCGCGGCCGCCGGATGCCGGGCGTCGATTGCCGCGCTCGCCCGCCACGCCAGCGAGCGGGTGGCCTCGATCGCGATCTTCGCGTCGACCAGGGCGTAGCCGACGGCCTGGTGCTCGATGATCGGCACGATGCCCCCGCGACGTTCGGTCCGCGCGAAGTGCAGCGAGTGCTCGAATGCGGCCCGCATCAGCGCCACCCCGAGGATGCCGACCAACGCGGCCGCGCCGACGAAGCTCGCCGCGGACAACGGCAGTCCGCCGCCCTCCTCGCCGAGCACGTTCTCGGCCGGAACGGTCACGTCGCGGAAGCTGAACTCGGGCAGCAGGTGGGCGCGGTACCCGGGCGAGGTGATCGCCCGCTCGAACACGACGCCCTCGTACGGCTTCTCCACCGCCAGGATCGAGATGCCCTTGTCGGGCGCCGCGTCGGGGTCGGTCCGGCACACGACGCAGAGCAGGTCGGCGCCGTCGCGGTTCCAGCCGGTGGCCGAGGACACCCATTTCTTGCGCCCGTTGATGACCCAGGTCCCGTCCCGCCGCACGGCGCGGGTCCGCACACCCTCGCCCGGCGGAGGTGCCGCGGCGTTCGCGCTGCCGCCCGGCTCGCTGGAGCAGAACCCGGCCAGCGGTGCGCCGCTGGTCTCGAGGAACGGGGCCAGCATCTGCTTCTGTTGATCGGCGGACCCCCCGACCAGCAGCGGCTGCAGGCCCAGCATTGTGCCGAGCAGGGTCAGCGCGACGCTCGCGTTTTCCGTGTACAGCTCCTCGTACACCAGCGCCGTGTCCACCAACGACCGGCCGTCGCCACCGACCGATTCCGGGATGCACAGGCGCAGGTAGCCGTCCGCGACCATCCGCTCGTACGCCGGCTTGGTCGCCGCGAAGCGTTCCTCCGGGGTCGGCAGGTTCTCGACGGTCCTCGCCTCCCGCAGGACGTCGACGGCGAACCGCCGGGCACGGGTTTGGAGTTCACGTTGCCGGTCGTCCAAGCTGCAATTCATGGGCATCGGGCCACCTCCACAGCTGAAACGGTTGCGCACTCAGGGGTTCGACGGAACCGGCCGGCCCGCTTACAGGGGCCGGGTTTTTCCGTCCGCGGCGATCGACCGCGGCGCAGGAAGCCCGCTCCGAGGGTCTGTTCATAGAACGGTCTGGTGGCGGCAAAGCGGGCGAGCGGCGTCGGCAGGTCCCGCGTGGCCGCTCCCACCTTCGACAGCACATCGCGGGCGAAGGCGCGCGCGTCCCCTCGCAGACGCAGCTGTTCCGGCGTCAGCGTGAAATCGATCGGCATCGCGCTCCTCCCAACTCAAGCCCAAAGAGATTCTGTATCCGAAAGTTCGGCGACATCACTTGTTCCTCCCTCAACTTCACTCTTTACACTTGCGCTGATCGAATCCCCATGCAATGCAGTCGCAGCTGGGACGCGATCAAACGCGATCATCTGAAGAACGGCCAGTCCAATCAACTGGAAGCTAACAAAGTCCGTTCAACGGCTGTCACGCGTCGCGGCTGTCTGATATTTGTGAAATGCCCGTTCTATGATATCGGCGGCTACTTCCAATCCTCGCGTCTTTGAAATCACTCTCTGGAAGTAACGGGCTCTGTCGCGATAGCTTGGATTCGCTTGTACTCTCTGAATCAAATACGAGAGATGTTCTGCCGTAAGGTCCCCTACTTCCACGAATTCGCCTACTCCGTGATATGCAACCCTGGCAGCGACACCCGGCTGATCGAACGCTATCGGGATCGCTACTATGGGAACCCCTTGTGCCAGTGCCTCTAGAACTGTATTCAGTCCTGCATGGGTGATACAAAGCGATGCACGCTTCAGTAATTCAATTTGTGGGGCTGTGCTGACGATGATTACGTTCGATGGAATTGGCCGAAGATCGGCGGGATCGATATTCTTTCCCACCGAAAGCACAACTTGAGTCTCGGGAAATCTCCCAACCGCCTCAAGGATGGAACGATAGACGTGCACCATGCCGTTCACCAGCGTTCCCAGGGAAGCGTAGATCAGAGGCGCCCCGGTCAATTTTTCCCAGGGAAAATCCACTTGCGCCCGTCCTTCGTCGTCGTGAAAAGGACCCGCATAGTGGAACTGGGGAGGCCAATTGGAGATTGGGAAATCGAACTCCTTGGGCGTCTGCGTGATGACCGCCAGTTTGGAAACAGTTGCGGTGGGATCGTTCCAGTCGATATGTAGTCCGTTCTTCTCCGCATAAGACTTGGCAACCGCTAAAACCGGAGCAAGGAGTCCGCCGAACTTCTTCAATCCCTCGACGTTCCTGGCGAGAGCGTCGGGTGTCGCCTCATACGGCCACGGGAACAAACAGGCTGGGCTCGATCCTGAGCGATCAAGGTGAAGTATGTTCCAAATGTGCACGTAGGGAATGCCCAGGCGCATTGCCACAAGTTCGACGAAAAAGTGGGCGGTGTCGATCACCAGCCCCTGGACGCCTGTCTCTGCTAACTTTTCCGGCAAATGCTCCAACGCCGATTTACAGCGGTCGGGATGTATTTCCCTGGCCGAATGTTCCACCACATCTAAGCCGTGCAGCTTGGCCAAAGGAGCATAGCCCTTGGCTACGGAACCTAATGGATACTCTTTTTCGCAGAAGGGTACGAAATTCAAATTCGCTTCGCGAACGATGGGTTCGACATCTGGAAGGCCGATAAACACTACTTCGTCTCCGCGCGATTGCAGCTTGCGTGCTAGCGCAGTCATAGGATTCAGGTGCCCTGTCACGGGCGTACTCACAAAACCGAATTTCATTGTTTCTCCTTCTTCCCCTCACATGAGCCGCAGCTTCGTGTTCGTGACACAAGCGCAAAGATAGCGGAGCCTGATCTCCAGCGTCAGCGTGAAATCGATCGGCACCGCGCTCCTCCCAACTCAATCCCAAAGAGATTCTGTATCCGAAAGTCCGGCGACATCACTTTGTTCCTCTCTCAACTTCACTCTTTACACTTGCGCTGACCGAATCGCCATGCAATGCAGTCGCAGCTGGGACGCGATCAAACGCGATCATCTGAAGAACGTTGTCCTCATTCGACATCACCACTTGCCAGCATGTGCCCCTCCGTCAAGATGAATTATTTCGCCGTTTATGAACGGAGCAGATTCCAAGAAAAGTATCAGGTCCACGACTTCCGCAATTTCGGCCAATCGATTGAGCGGACTCAGTTGTTTCAAGAATTCATGCGCCTCTACTCCGTGCATTGGTGTGTCCACAACACCAGGAGAAATGGAATTGAAACGTACTCCATCTCGCGCAAAC
>DASRWO010000011.1:0-3534 GCA_035654555.1 Candidatus Deferrimicrobiaceae bacterium
GCTCTGCTCCGTCGACAGAAACGGTCACCCGCTCCTGATGATCTGGATAAAGGCCAGGCCGAGAAATGTCACTGATATTGCCCACGAGTCTGAGATTGTTTGTGTTCACAAAGGCACCTCCCAATTCTTCGAGAATCAGCCGCAATGGCGCGGAGCTGAGCTGACCTTGGAGCTGATTCGGATGTTTTTTTACCGACCGACCTTCCACCATAGTGGGGAAGAATGTTCCTAGCGAGTTGAAGCGCGTGCAAGAAAACCGTCAACTTTTTCGAGAAACAGGTCATCTTCTCGCAAGGCGATCCATGGTGGGACGAAGCAAACGCTCTTTCAATTAGTAACCTCGCCGCAGATCCGCCAGCACGTGATTGTCCCGGACATAAGTCCTCAATCAACCCATCGATCGAATCACGCCGCCTGCCTCAACTGCGTTGGTAACGGTAGGCTGTGGAGTGCCAAGGCGAACATCACGTAAGACCAACCGCGCAAGACGAGAGAGATTCCAACGGCCACCCCCAAAAACCAAAACCCGGACCACGGCCATTCTGCCCAAAGTAAAATTCCCAGCAGCAGCGTAACCGCTCCGTCAAAAACTGCCCAGCCCCAGTTGGGAAACTTCAGCCGGATCGCGGCCAATAATCGAAAGATGCCGATCACGGTAAAGAATGATGCAAACAGCAAGGTCCATACCAACGCTCCAGCCACCGGATGGGTGGCAATGAGGAGACCAATCAGGACTCCAAGTATCCCGCCTACGAGATGCAGAAAAATGACGCTCCACTTCCGCATTCGAAACGCATGGATGGCTTCGATCACTCCGCTCAGGACAATCAGCCAACCCAAGACCAAAACAGTTCCGATCGTTGCCGCGGGAGCGATAATGAACGCGACGACCCCCAGAATCACCATGACGATTCCAAGAGTGAGCAACCATCCCCATTTCCAGCGAAGATTTTCAAAATCTAGTGATAACGGCGTCGTAACCATAGGTTCCCTCACTCTACTTAAACGAGATGTGGGGACAGCGAGCTCGTCTTTCTGTCCCCTTACCCAATTCGCCTCGTCTAGCACCGTGCGCGAACGAAGCGTTCGAGTGCACCTCTGGCTGGAGGCTATTAAAAGGCGCCCTTTGGGACAATTCGTCGTGAGAATGAATGGCACTTGCGAGAGGAGGGCTATCGGTTATATAGCCGCGCGCGAGATACGGACGTACGACCTTGGCGCTATGGACAACCTTGCTATGATGCAATTGAATGACGGCTGGGATTTTCTGCGTCTCTGATCGGAGTACGATTGAGAAATGGCTGAGGAACTATGCCCATAATTCGAAGCTGCAAATCTTGTGGCCGCAAAAACCGTGTGCCCACGGAACATCTCGCCGACACCGGAAGGTGTGGAAACTGCAAAGTTCCACTGCCGCCGGTGGATGAACCGCTCGAAGTTGATCCTCACATGTTCGATGAAATCATTCAAAAAGCCCGTGTTCCCGTGCTCGTGGATTTCTGGGCTGCGTGGTGTGGGCCTTGCAGGCTGGCAGCGCCCGAAGTGGCGCGTGCGGCTACCGATATGGCCGGGCAGGCTCTAGTCCTACAACTCGATACAGAGCGCTATCCTGAAGTGGGGGCCCGGTTCAATGTGCGCGGCATCCCAAACTTCATTGTCTTCAGCGCTGGCCATCCGGTGATGCAGCAGGCGGGACTCGTCGATCATGAACAATTGGAGTCTTGGTTGAAATCTGCAAAGTCCGCATCGGCAGCCTGATGTCTTCGGGCGCAACTTGGCACCTGCTTGAACTCATTCCTCCTCCCGAAGTCGTATAACAGCTTCAGATGAAAGCTGCAGCTGGTCCTATGCTGCCTTTCTAAATTTTCCTCATTCCTACGAGGAATTGTTATCCACCGCCGCGACCGCTAGCATCCGAGGGTGCTAGATACCCACTGCCAGCGCTGTTCGAGGAGTCGTCCGGAACAAGGCGAGGGAGCGCGGAGAATTGATGAGCGCGGAAAGAGCGCACGCTAGAGCCGAGAGCCACAACGACCCTGGCGAACTTGACGCTTTGTATTTGTTTGCGCGTGCGCTGCAATGGCGCAACGGCGACGATGATGCCGGGTGGGAGCTGTTATGTGCTCTGGCCTCCTCCGATTCTGAGACCAGACTTGCCGCTCAGGCTCTTCTGTGCGAAGCAAGCGGATGACTATTTTGGAACCACGAATCTCTGCAAAGGTTTAGGCTGATGCCCTCGATCAAAGATGCAAAACACAGCTTTAGATTGGAACTCAACGTCTTACTGTTCATCGGCCTCGTATTCACGCCGGCTGCTCAAACTCAGCAATCTTCTGCGGCTGATCGGCAGGACTCAGACCAAAAAGCGGAACAGATCCACATTCCGAATCGCGCTCCGTATCCTCTATTTGAAGGAAAGCAAGGCAGACAGAAAACAGAAATTTACTTCGATCCCGCCACCGGAATGGTGACCCTGAAGCTGTTGGTACAGGATCCAAATGGCTATTTCATTCCGAATATCAAGCGTGACAACTTTGTTGTTTATGACAATGGGGCCCGGCAGCAGATTGAGAACGTCGGAGTCGAGCACCCTCCGGTTTCCCTGGGATTGTTGCTGGAATTTGGCGGCCGTTCGCCAGGACTCAATCGCCTCCTAGGCGAGCAGGTCTCAAGCGCAGGGTCACAGCTCCTGGACAGGCTAGAGCATGAGGACAAAGTCGCGATATGGAAATACAACGGCAAAGTAGAGAAACTCTCGGATTTTAGCCAAGCAGCCGGTCTGTACAACATTTTCTATTCACTCGGAACGCCAGAAATTTCAGAAGCTAATCTTTACGATGCCATCATTTTCACTCTGCAACAGATGCGAGGGGTAGCAGGAAGAAAGGCTCTCGTGCTGATTTCCTCCGGTATGGATACTTTCAGTAAGGCTAGCCATGAGGATGCACTGAAGGCCGCACAGAAGTCGGATTTTCCCATCTATTCGATCAGCCTCGCGCGAGACTTGCAAAGGGCGGTTCAATTGCAGGATTTGACAGCTTCAGTGGGAGTGGTTGACTGGGGCGCGCTGGACAAATACCTCGAGGAAATCGCTACGGCATCCGGCGGTCGCAGCTACGCTCCGCAAGATACGATTGATCTTTCTCCAATTTATGACGACGTGATGGAGAATCTTAAAACCAGGTATGTAATTACTTATCGATCGTCTACTCAAGAGATGAATTCGCCTCGGAGCGTCCGCGTGGAATTAGTCAATCCCAGAACCAGCAAGCCCTTGCAGATTGTGGATGCGAACGGCAGAACCATCAAAGCGGGTGTGATTCTGCAAAGCAGCTACGCGACAAACACCGCATCGAGCAGGTAAGTGGGGCAAGGAAAGGCTGCAATGTGGGTGCCGCCGCTTCTGGGGATCTTTCTGCCACTAAATTCCTTACCACTAAAGTCGTAATCACCGTTTGTTCTTACGAAGAATTGTACTAGCCACATCGCCTGTGTAGCTTAAGCCATAGCGGGAATCGACTCGCTCAGTGTGAG
>DASRWO010000012.1:0-3366 GCA_035654555.1 Candidatus Deferrimicrobiaceae bacterium
ATAGAGGGATAAGCGCCATCTGAGGTTTGATTGTCGAAAGCGCAAGCAAGACGCCGGCAGTCTTAAGTTGACCTCTGCTCGTACACCACGCCCCCGCGATCAACAGGAAGCCGACCAAGAGAGCTAGCTGTTCAAAGCGCAATCCTTGAACGATCTGTGCGCTGCTCAATGTAAATAAGACTATTGCTGTAACCGTCTCCCAGCGGGGACACTGACCGAGAAGGCTTAGGGAAAGCAATACGCTGACGGCGGTTATTAAACCCAAAGCGAACCTGGCCCACGTTCGCACATGCGCAAAATCTGTATGGATGGTTGGAGACATCAGGAATACGACATACACTGGATAGGCGAAGCGCTGTTCGTCCACAATCTTGCCTACAGGCAGGCTGTAATCCTGGTTCACGGGATGCCCGTAATACGCCATCTGAATTTCATGGCTCACTTCGGGACCATAGGGATTAAGGCGATGCAGAAAAAGTTCGCGTGTTCCAACCCACCGGGGATAGAGGTCACCCATCTGGGCCTTGATTCCGTTGCGCGCCTCGCCCCGGTATTGTCCCCACGGATCTAGCACTCGCACTGCATAGAGGAATGAAATGGTGGCTGCCAGCAAGCTTAATGCGAGCCAGAGTCGTGGTTTCATCTGGACGAGGCCTCGTAGGCCTGCAGCTGGGGTGGCGAGGCGTCGCCGTTCACCAGCCAAACCTGGCGGTCTTTGAAATAACTCAGCAATTCCTGATTCGCTGTTCCCATGTCGCGAGCCCATACCACCTTGGAACGATCAATATCAGCCTCGTTCCAGACCCACTCACGATCGAAGTTATGACGGGGTCCATAGCGTACAAGGATCAATTGCTTACCTGGAAACTTAGAAACTTCACGCTGGATTGTGAAACGAGCCAAATTACCACGCGGCCATGCAGGTTCGATGGGGACGTGAGTCAGCGACGCCACCAGGCGCAAAAGTATCATACCGATCGCCAGTACTGGAATTGCGCGGACCAACGCCTGACCGATTTGCGAGCCTAGCGGCCGTCCGTGCCAAAGCTGACGCATGCCTTGAACCAGGAGAATATAGAGGGCGCCAACGGCTGGAGAAAAATAGTGAGGAAGAAACCAGCTTTGAACGGCGAAACCCAAGATCATAGCAACGCAAATAGCAACTGGAAGCCGCATCTTGGGCTGACGCAGCACCCAGGGAAGACCCAACAAAGGCAGGGTCAGCAAGGGCCCCAGATAGAACTGCCACCACGAAACGGCTTTGTCCACAGCGCGTTCCAAATATCCCGCAATAGTAAAGTTTTTCTCGAACACGTCGCGTTCTGAAAGGTAGAGCTCGCGCATGACTTCGTGGTGATAAGAGGGTTCGGGCGATGCCGCTTGCCAGAGGAAATAGGGCGCGGCAGCGTAGGTTGCGCGGTTCATTTGATAGGTCATGCGAAAGGGATCGCCAATAACTTTGTGGTAATAGTAACTGGTGGCGAAAGCGCCGGCGGCAAGAACGAGAAATAGCGGCAATACGACGCGAACCAACGACAGTCTGAATCGCAGTCGCCGCTTACCCAGGAGCCAGAAAAGCATCGCAATAGCAATGGGAATGGCGAACACCAGGCCTTCATAAGGCCGGCTATTGGCTAAAATTACCAGGCCCAAACCCATCAGCAAAGCGTCACGCACTCGAGCATGCCTGCGAATGCGCGGCCACGCCCCGAGTACGAGAGCGCCGCCCAAGGCGACAATCGAGGCCGACCAGTAACCGTTCATCCAGTAACTGAGAATACCCAACCGCAGGGCGGCGAGCGCTGCCCCGAAAAACGCCCACGTTGCGGGCAGCCAACCTTGCAGCATCCAACACAGGGCAGAGCACATGAGCGCGGTTATTAACAATTGCCCGATCCATGGATTGCCCAGCAATTGCCCGGCGGCAAGCACCAAACCTTCCGCGGGCGGATACATCGACATGTAGGTGGGCTTTTGGATGACGTGGAAAGTTTCGAAATGAACCCACATGGGATGGGGCGGGTTCGTCAGTTTGCCGTGAGCAAAAGTATCGGCCGCGAGCAGGTAGCTAAACTCGTCGTGGTATCCGGGCTCGGGAATGCCGAGAATTGGAATCAACAGAACGCGTATGGCGACCACACTGAAACCCACCAGGGTGACGGCTAGCCGTCGTCGTCGCGCCAGGCGGCTCAGTGCGCGCTCGATTCGACGAAAAACTGCAGGCGGTTCCTGGCGAGAACTACTTCGAGAGGAAATTAAGATCAAAGCGCCGCCCGTGACCAAAATGAAGGCTTCGATTATTGTCAGCAGGGTTGGGGCGAGCAGCAAGTATAGGTTCTGCATCGTGACCGAGCCGGGCATTTGCCGGCTCACTCTTACGATAAGTCAGTCCTGGCGCGAATCAAATCCAGCTGACGGCGCCGATCGCTTGGAACAACTCGGAATTGTTCTAAGCCGGTTGTCGATCGACGGCCTTTTCGAACAATCCGTCAACGATCTGAATCATTTCGTTGTCTACCACGCGGTTGCTGGAGATGGCCTCGCTCAGGGTGATCGAGACGATCTTATTAGAGCGCAGCGCGGCCATGCATCCGAACTCGCCGCGGTGCACCATGTCGATGGCGCCCAAACCGTAGCGCGTGGCCAGCACGCGATCAAACGCGCTGGGGGAACCACCGCGCTGGATGTGTCCGAGGATCACGGCGCGAGTCTCGAAGCCGGTGCGTTTTTCAATTTCGCGGGCGAGAATATTGGCGATGCCGCCGAGTTTGACGTGACCAAATTCGTCTTTCCCCATGTCTTGCAGAACGGGAGATCCCTGGCCGGGTTGTGAAGAAAACTTTGCGCCTTCGGCTACGACGACAATGGAAAAATAACGGCCGCGCGCGTGCCGCTGGCGCAGGGAGTCTGCAACCTTATCGATATCAAAGGGCCGCTCAGGAATCAGGATTACGTCGGCACCACCGGCGATGCCGCTATAAAGAGCGATCCAGCCGGCATCGCGGCCCATCACTTCCACCACCATGACGCGGTTATGAGCTTCCGCCGTCGTGTGGACGCGGTCGAGGGCTTCGCAAACGATATTGCAGGCGGTGTCGAAGCCGAACGTGTAGTCGGTGCCGCCGAGATCGTTGTCGATAGTCTTGGGGACGCCGACAACTTTCGCTCCGCGCTCATGCAGTTTTTGCGCGACGGAGAGAGTGTCGTCGCCACCGATCGCAATAAGAGCATCGATTTTGTGTCTATCGAGAGTTGCCACGCAGCGGTCAAGGCCATCGGGGCGCTTCGAAGGATTGGTTCGCGATGTACGCAGGATGGTGCCACCGCGGGGCAGAATGCCTCCGACGGCGTTGAGATCGAGAATCA
>DASRWO010000013.1:0-2317 GCA_035654555.1 Candidatus Deferrimicrobiaceae bacterium
TTACCTGTTCGAGACCGATGGCTTCCTCTTCGAGTCGCCCGTGAACTGGTACGCGAACAAACAAGTGTGGGATATGGCTCCCGCGTACCAGAAGGCGCGCGAAATGCCGTTGAACCTTCCCGCGTATACGAGTTGCCTGAACTGCCACGTGAGTGGAATGCAGGCTCCTGCGAAAGACACGGACAACCGTTATCCGATGCCGCCTTTCCTGCACAACGGCGTGTCTTGTGAGCGATGCCATGGACCGGGTACCGCGCATTCGAGAGGCGGGCAGATTATCAATCCAGTCAAGTTATCTCCCGCTCGCCGCGACGAAGTTTGTATGCAGTGCCATCTCGAAGGCAAGGTGGCGATTGAACGCCCGGGGCGACACGTCTACGAATTCCGTCCAGGCGAAGAACTCACCGATTACGTCCGATATTTCATGTTGAGTGATGCTCGAGCCTCCAACCTCGGTGCTGTCAGTCAGGTGGAGGCGCTAGCGCAAAGTCAGTGCAAGAAAAAGTCGGGCGATGCGATGTCATGCATAAGCTGTCATGATCCGCACCGATCTCCCGCAGCCGGTGAGCGCGTCGCCTATTATCGAACTAAATGTCTGGCTTGCCATGGCGCACCCTTCGCGGCCAAACATCACACAGAGCAGTCGAATTGTTTGACATGTCACATGCCGGCTTCCGCCAGCAGCGATGTGGCGCATACTGAGGTGACCGATCATCGGATTCTGCGAAACCCGCAAATCGAGGCCGGGATGCTGGAAGATGCCGGAAACAAGTCCTCCTTACCGACCCTGATTCCCTTCCCTCCTACGGGCGCGACTGAAACTGATCCACGCGACCTGGCGCTGGCTTGGGAGTCGCTGGTGGAGAGCGGGATGACGGTAGCTGAACCCCAAGCCCGCAACCTGCTTGCGAAGGCGTTAAAGCAATCTCCGGATGATCCCGCACTGCTTTCGGCTTTGGCGTACAGCGAACAGACGCGCGGCGCCGCAGAGGACGCGCGCTCTCTCTATAAAAAGGCGTTGGCGATTGACCCGGACCTGGTGGATGCAACCACCAACCTAGGCGTGATCGAGGCGCGAGCGGGGAACTTTGGAGACGCCATCTCTCTCTGGCAGAGAGCGTTCGAGCTCGCACCGGCACGCAGTGGCATAGGCCTGAACCTGGCACGAGCCTACTGTGACGAAGGCAAAGTGGAAGAGGCTCGAAAATATACGCTGCAAGTCCTGGAGTTTAATCCCGATCAGGCCACGGCAAGGAACATGCTGAAGGCCCTAAGCCAGGTCCCGGCGAAGTGTGGGCTGTAGTGTATCTCTGAGTGATGATGAAGAACATTCGCACAACTCGGATTGAACAAAAGCAATAGACACAAATGATCGGGAGTCCTAGAATTTCGGCAGTGTTCGAGAAGAGCATGGGTAGAGGTCGATTCATTTTGCGGGGCAGCACTTTCTTGGCCGGAATAGTTTTTGTTTGCCTGGGTTACGGGGCTTTGACTCTGACCCAGGCGCAGCAAACGGCCTTTGGTTTGGATGGCAAGCCCTCTAATCCACTTGCTCAGGCATCGGGCAAGGTCGTAGTGCTGGTCTTCCTCCGCCAGGATTGTCCGGTTTCGAGCCGTTACGCTCCGGTGATTCAGCAGATCAGCGGGCATTACCAGCATGACGCCAGTTTTTTTCTCATCTATCCCGACAGGGCTGAATCGGCGCAAACGATTCGTAAATATCTCGCCGATTATGGATATCATCTGCCCGCGCTGCGTGACCCGGAGCATGCACTGGTAAAGCGGGCGCTGGCTGAGATTACTCCGGAAGCGGCCGTGTTCAATAGGGAAGGCAAGCTGATCTATCACGGCCGCATCGATAACTGGTATGTGGAATTTGGCCGCTCGCGTCCTGCCCCTACTACGCACGAATTGAGCGATGCCATTGATGCGGCCATTGCTGGCAAGCCTGTTGCCGAGAGTGCGATCAAGGGAGTGGGATGTTACATCTCAGACCTGGAGTAAATGCGCGTTCATGAGGCGGGTCATTTGGATTCTCGCTCTAGGTCTGGCTGCATGGGCTTTTGGAACCGCATTCGCGGGAGGATTTCCGCACCAGGATCAGCAAGCGAGGGCAAGCGCGACGCAGGTTACGTTCAATCGTGACGTGGCTCCCATCATCTTTAGCTCCTGCGCTTCTTGCCATCGCCCGGGCGAGGCAGCGCCGTTCTCGCTGTTGACGTATGAAGATGTCAAGAAGCATGCGCGGCAAATCGCGGAGGTTACGCGCACGCGAAATATGCCTCCGTGGCTGCCCGAGCCGCAGGAATTGAAGTTT
>DASRWO010000014.1:0-4191 GCA_035654555.1 Candidatus Deferrimicrobiaceae bacterium
CCACCGAGGACGACGAGCTGCTCGTCGTAATCACTCCTCACATCGTGGCCAACCGCAGCCCCAAGACTGGCGCAATCTGGGTAACCCAAAACTAGCGGGTGTTCCGTGGCGCTGTCAGGCGCTGTTCCCCAACGTTTGCCTTCCACTTCCTGCCGCTCTCTCACTTCCCTTGCTTCGCCGCGAAATCCGCCAATCCCTTCAACGCTTCCGCCGGAACCTGGCTTATATTTCCAATACTTCGGCCATTGATAAACAAGGTCGGCGTACCATTCACGTTCACCGATTTTCCCAGCGCAATCGAAGCATCCACCCGAACCTTGGTCGCAGGCAGGCCGGCGCAAGCGGCAATATCCGTACCTTTCACGCCCGATCCATCCGCCAGTGCGGTCAGCTTTTGATCGGCGTTTTCGGCCGTAATATCGGACTGAGTTTCGTAGGTCTTCGCAATAAATTTCCAGAACGCGTCGTTGGAAGCCTGCGCTACACAATCGGCGTAAGCCGCGCCCTTCGCCGCCCAGTTGTGCATCTCGAGTGGAAAATTCTGAAATACAAAACGCGCATTCGGTTCCGCTGCAATCAGGCCCTCGATCGCAGGTTGCGCCGCTTTGCACGCCGGGCATTGCAGATCGCCAAACTCCACTATCGTGACCTGCGCATCCTTCGGTCCGCGCGACGGTCCGCTAATTCCCTTTTCCAGTGTCTTGTTCAGCCGCTCAAACGGTTTCGCGCCGAACGGAATAATCTCGCCCACCACCGCATGTTCGCCATCCGCCGTAACGTAAAACCGGCTGGCCTGCTGTCCCTGAGGGCTGGCCAGAACCACGTCAACCTGCGCCAATCCCGGCACCGGCGCCGGCTTGATGCTGGACACTTTCCAGGTCACGCCTGGCTCATAGCCGAAAGTCTGCTGCATGAATGAATCCACCGTCGCTTCCGACGGCAAACTTACGGCTGGATCATTCGTTGCCGTGGAGGCCGCGGGCTTCTCCGCAGTCTTCGCCTTCGTTGAGGTTTGTGCAACCGCCAGACCGCAGGTCAGCAACAAGATCAGGACCGCCTTAAAAGAACTACGCATGATTTCCTTTCAACTCAAATTAAGAATTTCTTTTCCGACAGGACTCTTCAGCACCGTGGAAGAGCGGCGCTTTAGCGCCGCGTAAAGCCTGCACCGAATTTGGACTTTAGCCCCTGCGGGTCTGAGTGCGTTCACGAACCCAACCCCTCAAACCTCGCTCTTCGCCGCAATCGGCAACCGCCGCCCGTACCCAAAAGCCTTCGGAGTAATCTTGATCCCCGGCGCCGCCTGCTGCCGCTTGTATTCCGCGCGATCCACCATTCGCAAGACACGCCGCACCACTTCAATATCAAAGCCATGATCCTTGGCAATGCGCTCGGCCGTGCGCGCGTCTTCCACGTAATCCTCCAGCACCGCGTCCAGAATCTCGTAAGGCGGCAAGGAATCGCTATCTTTCTGATCAGGCCGCAACTCCGCCGATGGCGGCTTCTCCAGCGTATCCTGCGGAATCACCGAACGTTTCCGTGAATTCACGTAGCGGCTCAGGCGGTAAACCAGCGTCTTCGGAACATCCGAAATCACCGCCAGTCCGCCCACCATGTCTCCGTAAAGTGTACAGTAGCCCACGCCCAGTTCACTCTTGTTGCCGGTGGAGAGCACGATCGCGCCGAACTTATTGGAGAGTGCCATCAGCAGCGTACCGCGCGCCCGCGACTGAATATTTTCCTCGGTCACATCTTCCTTCTGATTCGCGAACACATCCTTCAAAGTTTCCCGGTAAGCTTCCACCGCGCTGTCGATCGAAAGCAGTTCAAACCGAATCCCCAGATTATTCGCTAGCGCACGCGCATCGGCAATCGATCCCTCCGAAGAGTACGGACCCGGCATCCCCACGCCAAACACATTCTCCGGCCCAACCGCATCGGCTGCAATTACCGCCGTGAGCGCCGAGTCAATACCCCCGCTCAGTCCAATGATTGCTTTCTGAAATCCGCACTTATGAATGTAATCGCGCGTCCCCAGCACCAGAGCCGAATACACGCTCGCCTCCTCGCCTTCGATCTGCTCATGCATATCGCCGGTCAGCGTTTTCGAATCGAAGTAAATTAAATCCTCTTCGAACGAACGTCCCTGCGCAATGATCTTCCCTTCTGCATTGAGCACAATGCTGGAACCATCAAACAACAAGCTGTCATTGCCTCCCACCTGGTTCACCATCGCGACGGGAACTTTATGCTGTCGCGCAATCGAGGCCAGCATGTCTCGCCTCACCTCGCGCTTCCCAATCCAAAAAGGCGACGCGGAAATATTTAAAACAAAATTACCGCCCGCGCGCACCAGAGCCTCGATCGGATCCACGATATAAAGCCGCTTCGGCCAGAACAGTTTGTCATTCCACGCATCCTCACAGACCGTGAGCGCCATGCGATTCCCGCAAAAAGAAAAAAGCTCCTGCGATTTTGCCGGAGCGAAGTTGCGCATCTCATCAAACACGTCGTAGGTCGGTAGCAGCATCTTCGATTGCAGGAAAGCGATCTTCCCGTCCTGCAACAGCGCCGCCGAATTCATCACTGACTTGCCGGTGTCAGAGTTAGCTGGAGTCACCAGCCCACAAATTACCGAAATCCCGCGCGTCGCTTCGGCAATCCGCCCCGCAGTCTCACGATTGCGGGCGACAAACGAGGGCCGCTCCACCAAATCGCGCGGCGGATACCCACACACCGACAGCTCCGGAAACAGAATCAGCCCCGCGCCATCCCCTTGCGCTCGCCGCGAAAACTCAATCATCTTCTCCGCGTTGCCGGAGAAATCTCCAACCGTCGGATTAATCTGTCCAAGTGCAATCTTCACATCATTAGTGTAAAGCCGAGGTCAGCAGAGGGGAAATCTGGAACGGAATTCAGGCTTCGCCAAAACTCGCGAACGCGAACGATGACAGCTCTATGCCTTGTTCGGCGAGGCGATGAGCGCAGCGCTGGCCCCGGCACCCGCCGCGGCCGCATTCGTCAGCGGTGCACGCTCCGGCTCGGCAACTTCTCGCTTCAAACAAAGGTCCATGGCCGCCGATATGCTTTCGACTTCTTGCTTCTTCATCGCCAGCCATCGGTCGAACTTGGATTTCTCCCGGGCCGCCTCATCCACATTGCGCTTCACCCTCGCCGCATACTGCGCCTTCACCCGGTCCAACTCTTCTTCAATCCGGATATTTTCTTCCGCCTTCCGCGCCCACTCCGCTTCGATCAGTTTCGTCTGTTCAGCCTCATAGCGCTCCAGCGCCTGCTGACGCGTCTTCGCATCCTGCTGCACCTGCCCCAGCGAAACGTCGGCAGCCTCAAGCGCAACCATCACCGCCGCGCGCTTCGTCTCATTCGCCAGCCCCACCATATGTTCGCTGTTGAGCATCTCGACCACTTTGTGAATGCTGTACCCCTTCTTGGAATTCGTAATCCCAGCCGCCCGGTAGACGTCTTCCACGGGCAACAGGTCGACTTGAAAACCGGCCACACACTCTGTTCCGCCCTCCTTGGCTTCCTTCTTTACGGACGAATCTGCCTGCTGCATGGAATTCTCCCTTCCGTTCTGGCCCTGGCCGTATTCACTTCCTTCTGCGCTTTTTACACTCAGGCTCTCCCGCTTGTTTTGCCAGGGTGCCAGTTCGAGCCATTTGCGTGCCATAGATTTCTTCTCCCTCGGAACTTCCTTCATTCTTGCCGGTTGCCGTGTCCGAAATCTGCTTCGCCGGTGCGCTCCAAAATCGTCCGGCGGTAGAATACGATCCTGGCGATGGCCCGGAATCGCCCGCCCATCTTCCCCATCCATTTCGCGCTCAGTTCCCCGCATGGATGTAACCGGCGCACCGCTCGCCACCCGCTTGGCGGACTCACGTTCTATCGGAAGCTTCGCTGCCGGAGCCTCCTTCGCTGCCTCTTCCTGTGGCACAGGCTGCTTTTGCAACACGGCTCGTTTTCCATTTGGCGCACTCCCGGTTTCCCGCTGCACACCGACTACGTAATCCCAGTCCTCGCTACGGCAGTACCGGACAACCCCGGAAAACTCCTCGAATCTACCGCGAACTCTCAGCTTTACTCCGACTCCGACCGGCCTTTTCATCCGTATACATGCGCCACTCAGCGATTTGTCTTCCAGGCGCGCGGGCGCACTCAGCAACTTTCCCG
>DASRWO010000015.1:0-8408 GCA_035654555.1 Candidatus Deferrimicrobiaceae bacterium
CGGCCAAAAAAATGAGTCCGAAAGTTTTGCTACGGGAAAATGACATTTCTATCCTTCCTTCATTTGAGCTGCCGCAGATACGCGACGATATCTCGCAGTTGCTGTCCATTGAACTGAGTCAGGTTCGGCATCGCCGACTCCGGCTTCAAAGATTGTGCGTGCGTGATCCAGGCCTCCAGGTACGCGTCGTTATTCGGATATGAATTGGCGGCGATTTCTTGACGGCTCGCGATGTGCGTAAGATCGGGCGCCACGCGGCCTCCCGCCAATGTGCCGCGCACTTGATGGCACATGGAACAAGGTCCCGCCATAAAAATCTGCTCGCCGCGCTTCGCTTCATCCGTGGTTGGTTGTACCGCGGAATTCAATTGACCTTTAATCCAAGCGTTATAGTCCTCCGGTTGCTGCGCGACTACCAGCAGTCGCATGTGGGCATGCTGCGCGCCGCAATACTCGGCGCAGGTCCCGGTGTAGGTGCCTTCCTGATCGGCCTCGATGCGAATAAAGTTCGGATGGTCCGGTATCAGATCGACCTTGCCGTGAAGCGTTGGCACCCAGAAAGAATGAATGACATCACGCGAGAGCAATTCAATATCAACCGGCCGGCCCACGGGAATATGTATTTCATTCGCCGTCGTGAAGCGCTCCGCGGGATCGCCCATATACTGCACTTCCCACCACCACTGGTGGCCGATGATCGTGATCTCGGGTCGGAGGTTGGCATGATGGGCGTCGTGTACCGGAAAGCTCGCCATCAGCCTCAGGCCAAGGATGAACAATACACAAAGCACGGCGAGAGGAAATGCCAGACCACCCCAAGCGATCCACCCTTGTCCGCCTCCAATATCGACGGGCGCATGTTCAGCTAGCGTTCCCCGATTGCGCGAAACCGCCCAAGCGATCAGAATCCACATCACAACGGTGATGACAAGAAACAGAACCAGCATCAGCCATGACATGTGCGCGATTCTGTCGGCTGCCGGCCCTTTTGGGTATAGCGTTGACTGTGACCTTTGGCACCCAGCAAGCATTGCCAGCAGCAGCGCCGTCGATAAAAGAGAAAGCCGCTTCATCCTCGATCCTTTATTTCCCCGCTTTCTTCGGAGGGGTGATGGAGGTCTGCGACACTTGTTCCTGTTCCGCCATCTGCGGAGCCTCGGGCTCCTGCGCAGTTCGCATGGATTTGATATATGCGACCAGCTTCCAGATTTGATCTTCCGGAATCTTGCTGCCCCACGACGGCATGCCCTGGCCGCGTCCCTCAGCGATCGAGTCAAAGATTTGGTCGTCACGATCGCCATACAACCAGACTTGGTCGCGCAGGCTCGGTCCCATGCCGCCTCCCGCGTGTCCGCCATGGCAACCGGAGCAGTTGTACCAGTTGAAGAGCTTCCAGCCTTCGGCGATAGCTACGGAGTCGTTGGCAAAGGGATTGGTGCGAAAATTGACGCGCTGCCCGGCGCCAGCGCCAGGGATGGGACCAACCGCGGTGGCTGCCGAAGGAAGTTGAGACTCAGCCGCAGTGGGCGCCGACTGCCGCTGGCACGCCGCGCCCATCAGAAGCAACATCAAAAGCGATAAAAAGCCTATCTTCTGCATCGCATCCCTCACTCACACTTCAACTGTTGCGATTCCACCAGCGGCACTGCATACGACTCGAGCAACTTACGAATGTCCGCTCGTCTCCTAACGATCACTGCGTTCAATTTGTCCCGAAGTTCTTCATTCCCCTTTCGAACTCCCATCGCGATGTCGAAGGCAAGGGGAATGTGCTGATCGGCGGCGGCCGCGCAAACTGGAGTTGCCTCGAGCTGGGCAGAGGAATGTTCGGCAAAGTAGCCGCCGAGCGGTCCCCAGACCACTGCGACATCTATATTGTTGTCGGCAACCGCGCGGACAATATCCGAACTCGGGTTTTGCTCTGAGAGGTTGCCGAAGATGCTGTAGCCGACAATGTTCTGCGCCAGCCCGCGCTTCAGTAAAGCTTCTGTCGATGGAATCTGCTCATCGCCGTCTCCCGTTAGATGAACGCCGATTCGTAGATCCCTTAAACGAGGATCATCAAATGACTCGATATGCAGATTCTGACGAGAAACAAAAACATAGGTCGACCGATAATAAGGAACTGTTGTGCTGGCTGCATCGATGCCCGCGGGCACCTCCATCACCACATCGCATGCGCCTGATTGCAGAGTGTTGTGGAAAAACTTGTGCCGCTGTGGATACCAGAAGTACGACACGTTCATCCCGAGATCGTTGGCAACGAGAGTGGCAAGCGCGTTCTCAAAACCCTGCTGTTGCTGATTGGAGTAAGGCAAGTTGTTCGGATCGGCGCAGACACGCAGTTCGGAAGTTGCCCCAAGCAGCGGGGAGCCGATTGCGCCGCATAGCAAAATCGCGAACAAGGTCTTGGCAGCTCTACTTTTAATATCCGAAGACATAAAGCTCGCCTCCGGGAGAAGTCATCTTCTTGATTTTTTTCATGGCGCCGACGACCCCGAGCGCTGCATAGTCGTCATCGGTGGACACGCTGGGCAGAGCGACCGCTCCCATCCATCCACCAATCCCGGCATAGACGGCGACATACTGTTTGCCGTCGGGACCGATGAATGTCATAGGGTTTCCGATGATTCCCGAAGCCAATTTCATCTGCCAAAGCACATTGCCGCTGCCCGCGTCGACAGCTCGGAAGTAGCCATCCATGGTTCCGTAGAAAACAATGTCGCCGGCCGTTGCGAGTACCCCGCTATATACGGGCAAATCGGTTTCTTTAATTCCCCACACTTTTTTCGCATGCTGAACATCCCAGGCGATCAGTTCGCCCTGATATCCACCCGGGCCGGGATACATGCGCACACTCGCGCCGAGGTACGGCGTTCCCGCAATGTAGTTCACTTCTTCACCGGAATAATCCATGCAGGTGTTGTGCGCCGGTATATACAAATATCCTGTCTTCGGCGAGAACGCGGAAGGAACGAACTCTTTGCCTCCAGTGGAGGATGGGCAAACGCCGCGCGCGTAATGATTAGTATGCGGACGCTTGTCGTCGTTCACCATGGGTTTGCCCGTTTTCAGGTCGTACCCCGAAGCCCAAGTGACTGGCACGAAGTTCTCTGCGGAGAGCACCTCGCCTGTCTGGCGATCAAGCACAAACATAAAGCCGGTGCGCCCTGGATGAAGCAGCAACTTTCGCGTCTGCCCTTGCCACGGCATATCGACGAGAACGTTTTCCATAATCTCGTCATAATCCCAACCATCGTGGGGCTCGACCTGGTAGGCCCACTTGGCGTCGCCGGTTTCAGGATTGCGCGCCCAGATGGTGATCGACCACTTGTTATCCCCGGGGCGCATGTCATCGTTCCATACTCCCGGATTTCCGGTTCCGTAATAAATAAGATTTAGTTCCGGATCGTAGGATATCCATCCCCAGATGGTTCCCCCGCCCATATGCCATTGACCCGGATTCCAGGAACTGACTCCGAGATCCTTGCCTTGATCTTTGGGGTAGAACGGCTTGAAATCGGGGCCGATTTTCGCGTCGTTATCGGGGCCACTATTGTAAGCACGCCACAGAATCTTCCCGGTCTTGAGATCGAGCGCGGTCAGTTTGCCACGCACGCCAAGCTCGCCGCCGCTGTCCCCAACGAGAACAACATTTTTCACCACAATGGGAGCCATTGTGACGGTCTCACCCAGGTCCTCGTCGCCGACTGAAGTTTTCCACACCAGAGTCCCTTTTTCTGCGTCGACGGCAACAGTATTGTCATCCAGCGTGGCATAAATAATTTTCCCGTCGGCGTAGCTCGCACCCCGATTGACCACGTCACAACATGCGATTCCGACCGCGCGCTGATCCGGATTGGGTTCAAACTTCCACTTCATGGGGTACCCGGGCTTGGTGAGATCGATCGCGATCAGTTCATTGGGAAACGGTGTGACCATGTACAGCGTTTTGTTGACGACCAACGGCCCGCCTTCGTGGCCATGGGGTATTCCATCAGCCATCATGTCGACAATGTGTAGGTTTTTGACATTGCCGGTATTGATCTGCGACAGGGGGCTGAAACGCGTATTGGCGTAATCGCCTGCGGGCATCGACCAGTCACCATTGGGAAGCGGGCTCACGAGATGAATTCCTGACTGCGATCCCGGAACATCGCTCGAATTTGCGGAAGTCGATTGGCCGAACAAGTTCACGCTCAGGCTAATCATGAATAACAAACAACTAAGAATGCGCATGCCGTACTCCAATCGTCCTTTATCCGTCATTCGTCATCACAAACTGCTGCTCAGCGCAATGTGTACAAATAGGCCGCAACATCGCGCGCCTGCTCGTCCGAAAGCCCCAGCTTCGGCATCGCTGTGCCCGCTTCAACCGACGGCGGATTCTCAATCCAGCGCACCAGATTGTCCGGCGTATTGGGCAACTCACCTGCAATCATCGTGCGCCGACTAAAGAAATCAAGAGGTGGCCCCACCATGCCGTTTGCCGCGTGGATCCCGGGAATTACATGACAAGCGCCGCAGCCGTAAGCCTGAATTACTTTCTTCCCCTGCCGTGCGTTGCCTCCGGTCGCAAGACGGTAAGGGGAAATCACGCGCCCGCCGGTGCAGCTCACGATGAACAGAATTGACAACCCCACAAAGAAGGCAGAGAAGAATTTCATCTCGCCCTCACACAGAGATCGATGATGGCCAGTGGCAGACCGAGCCAGATGATTCCAATTCCCAGGGTGAAGGCGATGAATATGCCGGCCAGCGCCATGTATTCTTCGCGGCCCGGCGCTTCGGCTTCCGACAATTTACGATTACGCGAAAGAGCTCGCCAATTGCGGCTCGACACAAACCCGGACGCAAGAGCGGTCCCCAGAAGCGCGAGAGTAAATACGAAATAAATTGCTTTGAATTCCGGGCTAGACTCAGCTCCGCCATATTGTTCGCGGCCGAGACAAGCCTGCCATGTGATTAGCAAGTCTGCGATGCCGAGGCTCACCCAAGCGGCCGCGGATCCGGCGAATCCGAACCACAGGCGCCCAGGCGAAACTTCCTGCCGATCATTCTTTGCAACGTCCATGCTCGCAACATTCATGCGTTTATAAATGCGGTCCTACATAGAGGATCGCCACCACAAAAATCCAAACCACATCGACGAAGTGCCAATACATCGCTGCTACGTGATACGGACGATAGGGCGATTCGGCGGCCGGCGCATATCGCGGCAAAACGAGAACGTAAGCCAGAATCAAGAGTCCTACGATGACGTGCGCGGCGTGAAAGCTGACGATGGTGTAAAAGATCGAGCCGTACGAATCTGAGTAGGGTGTCAGAGTTTGCCAATGCTCTCTGTAATCAAGCGCGGAGAGAGCCAAGAATCCAAGGCCGACCAGTATCGTCAGCCCGAGCGCAAGTCGTGCTGATCCATAACTCGCTTTCTTAACTTGGCGCTCGCCCCAATGAAGCACCACACTGCTGACCAGAAGCACAACTAACATGGGCAGCGCGTAATGCAACTTAGGAGGCTCTTCAATCCTCCAGCGCTCTTTATTGCTCCCCAGCATGAAATAGCTGGCGAAGAGCGAAATAAAAAGAAAACCTTCCGTAAGGATGGTCAACATCATCCCGTATGAGCCGCGCTCGGTTTCCAGTTGGGCGGGCAGTGCACGCACGGACATGGTCGCGACGCTCATGCTGGCTCCTCATGGGGCTTGGGCCACAGCCAGTAGTAGCCTGCGAATAGCGTGCTCAAAACTGCCGCCAGCGCAATCCACATTTGTTGAAAAATCAGAGCCAGGAACAAGAGCATCAGCGCTAGTGCGACCAGCAGAGGAGAGATCGTGTCCTCGGGCATTTTCATGATCGATTGCGGCGTGGCATCGAGCCATGAAGTGGAAAGTGTCAGCCGGCCTTGATCCAGAACACGCTCATTGTTGGGATCGTATTCTTCGTCGTGATCATCCCAGAGCGGATGGCGCGAAACAACGGTAGGAATATGCACGGTCGCGTACGCGGCCGGTGGAGAGTCTGTCTCCCACTCAAGCGAGTCGGCGTTCCAGGGATTCTTTCCAGCGAACTCGCCGGTACGCAGGCTGTGAAAGAAATTGATGATGCTGAGCAAGATACCGATGCCAAAGATAAATGCGCCGATTGTGGCAGTCATGTTCAGGCCGTCAAGGCCCAGTCCGGCGGGATAGGTATAGATCCTGCGCGGCATGCCGCCCAATCCCGCGAGATGCATGGGGAAGAATGCCAGGTTGAAGCCAACAAACATGATCCAGAAACTCCATTTGCCGAGCGACTCATTCATCATTCGTCCCACAATCTTCGGGAGCCAGTAATAAAACGCGGCAAACACTGGAAAGACGTTGGCTCCGATGAGCACATAATGGAGGTGTGCAACCACGAAATACGTGTCGTGAACCTGCCAATCCACGGGCACGATTGCCGTAAAAATTCCATTCAGACCCCCGATCACCAGCAACGCGATAAAGCCCATCGCGAAGTGAAATGCTGCCGTCGCCACCGGGCGCCCCTTCCACACCGTGGCGATCCAGCAAAATACCTGCACTGCGCTGAAGATCGAGATGGTCATGCTGCCGGCGCTAAAGAAGCTCATCGCGATATCGGACATGCCCACGGCAAACATGTGATGAAGCCAGACGCCGAAACCGACGACTCCAGTGAGAACAGTCGAAATCGCCACATAGGGGTAACCGACAATCGGCCGCCGCGAAAAGACTGGGATGATCATCGATGCCATGCCGGTTGCGGGCAGGAAGACTACGTAAACCCAAGGGTGACCAAAGAACCAAAAAAGCTGTTGCCACAATAATGGTTCACCGCCCCATCGGGTGTCGAAGAAGTGCGTACCCCAGCGCCGGTCCAACTCCAAAAATACGCAATCGACCGTGAGGGCTGGCAGCGACATCAAGATGGCAAATGAGATCGTCAGCGTGCTATACAGAAACAGCGGCATGCGGCTGATCGCCATGCCGGGCGCGCGCAATCGAAAAATCGAGACGATAAAATTGATTGCCCCAACCGTGGTTGAAATCGTCAGAAAGATCAGCGCCAGCGCGTAAAAATCCATGCCATATCCCGGTGAAAATTGCCGGTTGGTGTAGGGAACGTACGCGAACCATCCGCCATGCGGCGACTGCCCCAGGAATGCGCTGATGTAGAGCAAGATGCCAGACAACAGGAAGGTCCAATACGAGAAGGCATTCAAGCGCGGAAACGCCATGTCGCGCGCGCCGATCATCAGGGGTATCAGATAATTTGCAAAGCCCGAGAGAATAGGCGAGGCATACCAGAAAATCATGGTCATGCCGTGCATGGTAAAAAGCTGGTTATACGCTTCAGGAGTGAGCCACGACTGATCGGACTGCGCCAGTTGAATGCGCATGATCAGCGCCTCGATCCCACCCACGATCAAAAAAATAAACGCCGTGACCAGATAGCGGCGTCCGATTTCCTTGTGGTCCACGGTGCTGAACCAACCGTAGATGGTTTTCGGAGTTTCCCAGATCCGTTGCAGGCGTTGCTCTACGCAGGTCGTGCTCATCTTTCTCGTGCCAGTCCGTGCTCGATACAGCAAACGTGTGATCGATAGATGGAAAAAACTTTAGAAGGGATGGTTGGAAAATGGGTTGGGCGACTCTTGCTATAGCAATAGTCGCGTCGGGCCGGAATTAGCAGAAATCTTATGCCTGGTTTTCACCTATGGCCGTTCGAGTCGAGCGCCATGCGGAGGCCTTCCGCTTCTTCGGCCGCCACATAAACCTCTTCGCATACATCCAGAAAAAGTCTCCACTTCGATTCTCCCAGAGTTCGGCGCAAGCGCTGCTCCGCCGATCGCCACTGCAAGTCCGCCGATCGAATAATGGCTTTGCCGGAGGGTGTGATGGCATAAATGCGGCTCGCTCGTTTGTCTACTCGAGATTTCACGAGGCCCTTTTTCTTCAGTCCGGCAAGTCGCCGGGAAAGAGTGGCCGATGCGATGGAGAGCGCGTTCGCGAGTTCATGTTGAGAAACTTCGTTCGCATCGCCGATGGTTTGCAGTAAGACATATTGCGTGGCGTTGAGCCCGCAGGATGAAAGCACCAGATTGTAGAGACGCGTGATGCACCGATTTGCCCTGCGTAATTGTGCAAAACCGGAAACGGGCATAGGACATTTGTCGCGATCTCCCATCACACCGTCGCCATTCGTTGCCATTTTAGCTCGCTCGACCTTCATGTACGGACTCCTCCGATCAAATTTCAAATCTCCACCAGCGTTTTTAGCTTCCCCGGCATCGTAAGTCAGTGTGAAACGCCGCACGGCCGTGAACTATGGCCTGTTCGGAGGAGTTCCATGACGGCAAAATCCCTTGGATCAATTCTACTGACAGGAGCGGCGCTTGCGCTGAT
>DASRWO010000016.1:0-2567 GCA_035654555.1 Candidatus Deferrimicrobiaceae bacterium
GGCCGCGTCTAATCGCAAGTACAATCAAAAACGAAGTAGACAAGGAATAGAGGTATGTCGGCAGCCAAGCGGACGACGCTTAATCACTCATCACGCGATCGCGAATGACCCAATCTCACTTCATCACTCCGCGCTGCGCAATCCCAATATTGTCCCGGGTTGTGTTCTTCACGAGATACATCATCTCGTCGGCCTGCCGGATGATGTCATGCGCGTCGCGAGCATCGTGCGGATAGGTGGCGAGTCCAATCGAAGCCCGAACATTCAGATTCAATCCTTCATCGCGGCAGAAACAACTGGCTCGCATGCCATCGCGCAAACGCTTGGCAACCACCAACGCCTGATCTTTCCCGGTCTGCGGAAGCAGCACAACGAATTCGTCTCCCCCATAGCGAAAGGCAAAATCAATTAACCGTAACTGCGCCTTCACCAGGTAACCAATCTCCGCCAGGAGCTTGCTACCGATCAAATGTCCGTGAGTATCGTTCACAGCCTTGAAGCGATCCAAGTCGATGAACAGCACGCTGAACTCATAGCCAAAACGCGACGACCGGTAAACTTCCGTCTCCAGCGTTTTATAAAGATGGCGTGCATTGTAAAGGCCGGTGCAATCGTCAGTAATCGTTAGCTCTTGAATCTTCTCTACCCAGCGCGCATTTTCAATCGCGATCGCGGCGTAGTCGCATAGCGCCTGCAAAAAGAAAATCTCTTGCTCGTTAAATTGCGAAATATCCGCATTCACCAACTGGATCACTCCTAGCACCCGCAAGCGCGACCGCAAGGGCACGCAGATCACGGATCGCGTCTCGCAATGCGTGGCTTCATCAATGCGTTTGGCAAATCGTGGATCGCTTTCCACGTCAGAGAGAACTACCTGCTCGCCGTGTTTTGCCACCCAGCCGGCAATGCCCTCACCCAACTTCAGCCGAATATCTTTCAGCGCCTCGGCCGCTGCGCCAACCGCAATCGCGAAGTAGAGTTCGTCCTTCTGCTCGTCCACCATCAGCAGCGACCAGGTATCCGGACGGAAGTATTCCGCCATCTTTTCCATGATGGTCTGCAGGATGGAATCGAGGTCCAGCGACGACGTCAGCGCTTTTGCGACGTCGTGAAAGATATTGAGTTCCTGGCTCTGGCGGGTTAGTTGCGTGCCGGCGGCCTCGGGCATGGGGGTTATTTCATCTCCCGTTGTTGCGGGCTCTGCTTCCCGCAAATGTTCTGCTTTGAGCCTTGATCGTCGAATTGTTACCCAAGTTTCAAGCCAACAATTCGCTGCATGGACGAGTGACAGTTCCAAAAATTATAGATTCGCATCCTCCGCCCGGCAATAACCGTTGGTAACCAGAACCCGTAACGCCAATGGATACTTCAGATAGCTGACCGCAGGGCAAGCCGATATTCGCCCTTAATCCTAAATCGAGTCCTGGCGTATTCTGGTATCCATGCCACAAATCGCTCGCCGCCAGTCTTCTCTCACTGTCGTCGCTCTTACCTTTTTTTCTTTAGGATTAGCGGCGCTCGCAGCCGCGCCGGTCGACCCGAAAACCGTCGCCGTGGTCGACGCCGGTCTCGGCCCCTGCACCGCCGATTTCACCACTACAGACGAGGCTGGCCAGCCTATCTACGCGGCCAATATCCGGGTGCATATTGCCTATGGATTCATGAGCCTGCACAAACTGGATCTTCAGGCCGGAACGAATGCCGATGGCAAGGCCCGTTTTATAGGGCTCCCAGAGAGTTCCAAGCAGGGGCTTTTTTTCGTCGCCTCCGAGGGCGATCGTGAAGGCTCGGCTTTCGATGATCCCGCAAAAACCTGCAAAACCCAGTTCACCATCGTCCTGCGAAAGAAGCCACAGGAACAGCCCTGAGGGCGGTTTTGTGAGGCAGGCGCAGAGCCACGGTTTGGTAATGTGCCTCTCCACAACGTTCTGGCGTCCGCGCCCGCCTTCGCCTATGATGATTGTCATCTCGACGCGGGCTGGCAGACGTTCCGCCCGCCGGAGTTCCTTTTGGCGACCTTCGGGGAAAAACTTCGCACACAGCGCGAGCAGCGTGGCCTCTCGCTCGATGCCATCTCCACCATCACAAAAATCAGCCCACGAATGTTGCGCGCCATCGAAGAGGAACATTTTGAGCAACTTCCCGGTGGCGTCTTCAATAAAGGTTTTGTGCGAGCCTACGCCCGCCTCGTCGGCCTCAATGAAGACGAGGCCGTAACCGATTATCTCGCGGCCCTTCGGGAGAATCAGGTTCAATCGCAAACCATTCTTCCCACCTTCCGCCCTGCGAAAGAAACCTGGGAAGCGGACGAACCGGGTCGCCGTAAGGCTAACGCTGATTCTGGCGTCACACCTCTGCTCAACCGCGACCAGCGAACCAACGCGCGCGCGGATCGTATTCAAAATGACCGCGTGACTGATCCGCCGTCCAATCGTCGTTTACACCTGGACGATCGTCGCAGGGACGGTCGTCGCAGCGGAGATCGGGAGGTTCGTGCCGATGTTCCTAAAATTAACGGAGCTCGAAGCGATGAGGTACCTTCCAACGGAGCTGGTCCCGGGCGAAGC
>DASRWO010000017.1:0-8919 GCA_035654555.1 Candidatus Deferrimicrobiaceae bacterium
TTTTCAAAATAGCGAAAATAAATCCCAAGCAAATACGACAGCCCCATCCAGCCGGCGACAGAAAGGATCGCACCGGGCAGAGAACCCCAAAAAGTTTGCTTCACATTGGGAGCGAGGAAATAAATGGCTTCTACCGCGAGCACTGCGAAAATTACGGCAAGAGTCCAATGAATGAAAGGCCAGAGGAATATAAAAACGCCCGAAAGAGAAAGTCTAACGGCAAGCCAGGCGCCAAGCGTGGGTCCAATAATCATCGCGGCGATTCCGCAGATCAGAAAAAACCCAGTTAGTGCGGCTAGGCCAAGGGCGAGGAGTCGCGTCTTCCAAAAAGGCCGCTGGTCATCCACTTCATAAGCCGCGTCCAAAGCTTCAATGAGTTCATCGAAGGCCGAAGACACTACCCACAGGGTTCCGAGCGTGCCGAAGGAAAGCCATGCGCCTGAATTGGCGCCTTTGAGCACTCCGATTACCATCGAGATTGTGCCCGGCGGCGCTACCCTGCCGATGGCCAGCAGCACATCGGCGAAAAAGTTGGGCAGCGGAATGTATGCCATCACTGCCGATAAAAGAATCAGGGCCGGAAATATGGATAATATCGAATAATAGGAGAGCGCCGCTGCAGCCTGAAAGGTCTGGTTCTTGAGAATATCGTGATAGGTCCTCGCGAAGGCGCGTCTCGTAGAGGGAAGCATCTCGGCGTTAGATGCAAGTTTGTTTCGCAACGCGACGAATATGTTGCCAGCCATTTTCGCTAGGCATTGGCCAGATAGACGTAGCGCAGAACGAACAACACTGTGAGAATCCACACCAGTGCGTTAATTTCACGAATTTTCCCCGCCGCAATCTTGACGACGGTGTAAGAGATTAAGCCGAGACTGAGGCCGGTCGCGATGCTGAAGGTGAGAGGCGTGGCCAACATGGTGATAAATGCCGGGACTGCTTCGCTGAAGTCCTGCCAGTTGATTTGCGCGATGGATTGAGTCATCAGAACCCCGACCAACACCAGGGCAGGCGCCGTCGCATAAGCTGGAATCGCAGTGGCCAGCGGTGAGCAGAATGCGGCCAGCAGGAAAAGGGCCGCGACCGCAACGTTGCTCAGACCAGTGCGGGCGCCGGCGGCGACTCCAGCTGCGCTTTCGATGTAACTTGTCACCGTCGAAGTTCCGGTCAGCGAGCCCACTACAGTTCCCACGGCATCCGCCACCAACACCCGGCCCACCCGTGGAATTTTGCCGTCTTTAATGAAGCCGCCTTGTTCGCAGACCCCCACCAGAGTACCAACGTTGTCGAACAAATCAACAAAAAGAAACGCAAAAAGAATTTCGAGTAAGCCGAGATGAGTCGCGCCACGAAAATCAAGCTGCAAAAAAGTAGAAGAGGGATGTGGCATTGAGAAGATGGCCGCCGGCCAATTCGTGATCCCTCTCAAAATCCCGAGCAGCGCAGTGCCAAAAATACCGATCAGAATAGCGCCGTGGAATCTTCGCGACATCAGGATCAGAGTAAGACCCAGGCCAAAGCAAGCGGTTTGCACTTCTTTGTCGGCGAAGCTCCCGAGGCCAACATATGTTGCCGAGTTGGCGACCACTAGCTTCGCGTTCCGCAATCCAACAAAAGCAATGAACATCCCAATCCCAGCCGCTGTCGAGTGCTTTAGACAGTCGGGCATGCCATTGACAATCTGTTCGCGAACCTTTGTCACAGTCAGCACAAGAAAAAGCACGCCGGAGAAAAAGACCACTGCAAGCGCCGTCCGCCAGGGAACATGCATGGCGAGGCAAACCGAATAAGTGAAGTAGGCGTTCAGGGACATTCCCGGCGCCAAGGCGATGGGATAGTTGGCATAAAGTCCCATCACCAAAGTTGCCACCGCGGCCGAAGCGCAAGTTGCAAAGACCACTCCATCAGGTGGCATTCCGGCCTGCGCCAGAATCTGCGGATTCACCACAACGATGTAAGCCATCGTAACGAAGGTGGTGAGGCCGCCTAGCATCTCCTGCTTCACGGAAGTCTGGTGCTCGGTGAGTTTGAAATAGCGATCGATCAAACGATTCCTCCTGGACTCAGAGTGAGGTCGTTGCAAGAGACTTAATACGCGATCTTGTTAGGTTTGTTTTCCCACGCGCGAAAAGCGGCCAAAGCTTCTTCCCGCATCATTTGAACCATCGGTATTTTGCGCTTCGAATGCGGCTGTACGATTTCGCGATAGATCAGCGAATCGTCAAATCCGATCTTGGATGCATCGGCGTCGGCATTGGCAAAATAGACGCGAGAGAGACGGGCCCAGTAGATTGCCCCCAGGCACATGGGGCAAGGCTCGCACGAAGTGTATATTTCGCAGCCCTCGAGATCGAAAACGCCCAGCTCCTTGCACGCCTCACGGATGACGACAACTTCCGCGTGCGCTGTAGGATCATTCGTGGAAGTAACTCGGTTTGCGCCTTCTGCAACAATCACGCCGTCTTTCACCACAACGGCGCCGAAGGGCCCACCACGCCCGGAGTGGACGTTCTCGATCGAAAGCTGGATGGCGCGGGCCATGAAAGGGTTATCCATGCGTTTCTCTATCTGTGCGCAATCCTCAGGGGTCTGCCGGCGTCAGCAACCCGCGAACTCGCAATCGGTCGACATGGACTTTCGCAGCCGCTTCGCTGAGAAGCGAGTATATGCCGGGACTTCGAATTTCGTAAAATGCTGTTTCGGGTTCGGAGAAAAATGAGTTGTAAAGTGGAACGACTGAATTATTCGACGCCAGAGATCCGTGAATTCTCCAGGGAGCTGACAACTTGAACTTGCGAGCCTACTTGTCTCATCGAGTAGTTACACCCGATGGAATTCGTCCGGCAGCCATTTTGGTGGAGGGCGAACACATCCGGGACATCGTTCCCCGCGATCAAGTGCCCGCGCCGAGCTTTGAAATCAAAGACTTTGGCGCCGCGGCAATTCTTCCGGGGCTCGTAGATTCGCACGTCCATATCAACGAGCCTGGTCGAACTGAGTGGGAGGGATTCGAAACGGCGACACGAGCCGCTGCGGCCGGAGGCTACACAATGCTAGTCGATATGCCTCTAAACTGTCTCCCACCGACAACGACTGTCGCTGCGCTTGAGGCCAAGCGCTCCGCTGCGCAAAGCAAGTGCCGCGTCGACTGGGCGGCGTGGGGCGGCGTTGTCCACGATAATCAAAATGACATTGAATCTCTTGCAGCCGCTGGAGTGCCAGGGTTCAAATGCTTTCTGATCAATCCGGGCGTCGACGGTTTCACCATGGTAACGGAGCGGCAGTTGCGAGCAGCCTTGCCGCATGTTGCTCGAACCGGGCTGCCTCTCCTGGTGCACGCAGAACTTCCGAATCCGATTGATCGCGCAACGGAAGCCTTGGCTGATGCCGACTGGAGCTGTTACTCAACCTATCTTCAATCGCGGCCAGACGATGCGGAACTGGGCGCCATCCGGATGCTGCTGTTGTTTTGTCGCGAATATCGATTTCGTTTGCACATCGTTCATCTTTCGACAAGCCATGCGCTTGCGGAACTCCGCGCCGCCCGCGCTGAAGGACTGCCCGTAACCGTAGAGACATGTCCTCACTATCTACATCTCGCTGCTGAAACCATCACAGATGGAGCAACTCTAAGCAAGTGCGCGCCGCCGGTTCGCGGTCGCGAGAATCGCGAAAGATTGTGGGAAGCTCTCAGAGAGGGAACGATCGATATGGTGGTGACCGACCATTCGCCGTGCCCGCCGGCGATGAAGCGCATCTCCGAGGGGAATTTTCGAACCGCCTGGGGTGGTATTGCGAGCTTGTCGGTCGCGCTGCCGCTCATGTGGACAGAAGCCAGCAGGCGAGGATTCACGTTACTCGACCTGGCGCGCTGGATGTCAGCGGAACCGGCCCGGCTCGCCGGTTGCGACAAGCGTAAGGGCCGAATTGCTCCTGGATACGATGCGGACTTAGTTGTCTTTGATCCCGAGCGCGAATTCGTTGTAGCGAGAGAGACGTTGTACTACCGGCATGCGATCTCGCCGTATCTGGGCGAAACCCTGCGCGGAGTAGTGAAGTCCACCTATGTGCGCGGAAACCCTGTCTTCGTCGAGGCAGAGTTTTCCGGAGAGCCTGGCGGTCGAGAATTCCAAGCCAGTACATATCATCATTCTCGTCTGTAACATTCTTTACCGTGTTCCCTCTGCGTGTTGCAAAACTTTCGCGCCGGGAAGACCCAGTCTGGCTTACACTATCCCATCCGCAGGCCAAAATATCCGCTGGATTACAAAATGAGCAGCGATCACATTGTCGGCAACTCGGTTCCGCGTAAGGAGGGACGCGACAAAGTAACCGGCAGGTCCCAGTACGTCGACGATATGGTCCTGCCCAATATGCTGTTCGGAGCAACGGTTCGCAGCCGAATCCCCCGCGGCCGGATCAGAAAAATCATATTCGGCGGGGGCATTGCCTGGAACGAATTCGTCATCGTCTCGGCGAAAGATATTCCCGGAACGAATTGCATCGCGCTCATCGGAGACGATCAACCCTGTCTCGCGCATGATGTCGTTAACCACCCCGAAGAACCCGTTCTGTTGTTGGCTCATCCCGATCGCTATCTTCTTCCCCAGGCAGTTGAAGCGATATCGATTGAATGCGAGCCTCTGCCGGCCATCTTTACGATTGAAGAAAGTGAGCGCTGCTCCGAAATTATCTGGGGCAAGGAGAACATTTTTAAAACCTATTTAATCGAGAAAGGCACGGTCGACGGTATTTGGGAGAAGGCCGCCTGCGTCGTAGAAGGTGAGTATACGACCGGCGCGCAGGAACACCTCTACATCGAAAATAACGGTATGATCGCGGCCTTTGATGCTTCGCAGGGAATCACAGTGTGGGGCTCGCTGCAATGTCCTTACTACATTCATAAGGCGCTGATGGCGCTCTGCAATTTGCCGGCGGAAAAAGTTCGTGTCGTACAGATGGAGACTGGAGGCGCTTTTGGCGGGAAGGAAGAATATCCATCGATGATCGCCGCGCATGCAGCGCTGCTCGCGATGAAGTCGGGAAAGCCGGTGAAGATTATTTATGACCGGATGGAAGACATGGCGGCGACAACCAAACGGCATCCGTCGCGGACGCGTCATCGGACAGCCGTTACTGAGGACGGCAAGATTCTGGGCGGCGAGATCGACTTCACGATTGACGGGGGAGCATATGCAACATTGTCCTCCGTGGTCCTTTCTCGCGGAGCGATTCACGCGGGCGGTCCATACTACTGGCCAAGTATTCGCATCCGCGCCAAAGCGGTTGCTACGAATGCGCCTCCCCACGGAGCTTTTCGCGGCTTCGGAGCGCCCCAGAGCCTGTTTGCCATGGAGCGGCATATGGATCGAATCGCGCAACAAGTAGGTCTTTCTCCTGTTGAAATACGTCAGCGTAATTTTCTGCAGCCGGGACAGACCACGACGACAGAACAAATTGTGCGCGAACCGATCGATCTGTCAAAGTTGCTCGATCGTGCTCTGGAAGTTTCGGACTATCACACCAAGACGCAGCGATTCGAAAATGAGAACCAGGAAAGCACCACAAAAAAGGGCATGGGCATTGCCGCATTTCTGCACGGCGCCGGATTTACAGGATCGGGCGAGCGTTATCTGAGTTCCGTAGTCGGTGTGGAAGGTTGCGCCGACGGTAGTTTGCGCGTTCTGGTTTCGAGCACTGAATTTGGACAAGGAACAAAAACTGTCCTCAGCCAGATCGCGGCCGAAGCTCTGGGTCTGCCGTACGAGAACGTCAGTGTGGCCCAGGCGGACACTATGGAAGTGCCTAACAGCGGCCCAACCGTCGCTTCGCGCACGGTGATGGTGGTGGGAAAGCTGGTGCAGTCTGCGGCTTTAGGAATTAAAAAGACATTGCTCTCGTCCAGCCTGCTTCGCGAAACTTATACTGCTGACGAGTTTCGCTTAGCTTGCAAAAAATATGTTGCCGCCCATGGTCAATTTCGCTCCTGGTCGCGTTACGAGCCCCCAACCGATATTTTCTGGGACGATGAAAAATATCGAGGCGAAGCCTACGCAGCATTTGCCTGGGCGGTTTATGTCGCCGAAGTTACGGTCGATTTGATCACCTATAGCGTATCAGTCGACGATTTCGTGGCACTCCAGGAGGTTGGCAAGGTCCTGCACCCGCTTCTGGCAAGGGGCCAAATTATCGGTGGTATTGCTCAAGGGATCGGATTCAGCCTTTACGAGAAAGTAGTTTGGCAGAATGGACGCATGCAGAATGGACAGATGACAAATTACATAATTCCGACTTCAACCGACATGCCACCCATTCGCGTGTTCTTCGAAGAGTTGGGCAACGTCTACGGCGCGCATGGCGCGAAGGGTATTGGCGAACTTCCGATGGATGGTCCGGCTCCGGCGATCATCAACGCCGTGTCAAACGCGCTTGGAGTGCACTTAAATTTGGTACCCCTGCTGCCGGAAGACATCATGGACGCGATCGGCGCATCTTCTCAAGAGATTGGGGCTGAGTCGGCGCGACGGGCCCAATGAAAATGACAGATACTCGCGAAAGCTGCTCCAAAGCCTGCATTTCGTTCCGGGTCAATGGTGCTCTGAAGAATGTGCAGGCCTATCCGATGGAGCGGTTACTCGACGTCTTGCGGCACGAACTGCAATTGACCGGCACGAAAGAAGGCTGCGGTGAAGGCGAGTGCGGTTCATGTTCAGTTCTCATCGATGGGATGCTCGTGAATAGTTGTCTGATACCTGTACTTCAGGCGCAAGGCTCAAGCATCGTGACCATAGAGGGACTTGCGGGGGGAGATACGCTGCATATCTTGCAGCGGACTTTTCTCGAGCACGGCGGTGCGCAGTGCGGTATCTGCACTCCGGGAATGATTCTCGCAGCTGTACATTTATTAAACGGAAATCCTCAACCCACATTGGAGGAAATCCGGGAAGGCCTTTCCGGCAATCTCTGTCGCTGCACGGGATACAGTCAGATTGTCGAGGCTGTAGCGGAAGCCTCGCGTCGCAAGGCGACCGCATGAGATCGCATCCTTCTGAATACGAAATAGTCGCCCCTGGCAGCCTTCATGCAGTTGTTTCCCTGCTCGCAAACGGAGCGGATACATGGCTTCCGATTGCGGGAGGCACTGATGTGATGGTGCAATACGCTGTTGGAAAGCTTCCGGTCCGCAAGCTGGTCAGCATCTGGAATCTTCCGGAATTGCGCCGTATTGAGATCACGGCCGGCGAAATCCTGATCGGCGCGGGGTGTACATACACTGATCTTCGCAGCCACGAGATTGTCAGGCTTGAGTTTCCACTTCTGCATAGTGCTGCGCGTTGGACCGGCGGAATCGCCAACCAGAACCGGGGAACGATTGGCGGCAATATTGTTAACGCGTCGCCAGCCGCGGATTCCTTGCCCGCGCTGCTCGTTTACGAAGCGGAGTTGATTCTCGTATCGGTCCGAGGTGAGCGCCGGCTGCCCTATGCGAGCTTTCACACTGGCTACAGGAAGACTTTGCTAGCGACGGATGAACTCGTTAAGACCATATGCCTCCCGCGGCGATTCATGGGATATTTCAGCCATGCCCGAAAGGTAGGAGCTCGCAACTCGCAGGCCATCTCGAAGGTGTCTATTGCCGCGATGGGCCGTCTTGCACATGGGGCCATTGAAGAGGTTCACATCGCGCTGGGAAGCGTAGCCCCGGTGCCGCTTCGTTTGAAGGGGACAGAGCAAGCAGTGAAAGGGAAGCGCATCGATTCCGATTTGTTGTTCTTATTAAAGAATGCTGCTACCGCTGAGATTCGCTCGATCGATGATATTCGATCTACAGCAAGGTATCGTTCCGCAGTGGCCGGTAACCTTGTCGTTGAGTTTCTTACACGCCTGAGTTCGGCGTCCGCCGAAAGCGGCGAGACAAGAGATGTTCTGCTGCGATGGAACTCTCTTCCGATCGACAAAGCCATGAGTGCCATTCTGCCCTGTTGTGGATCCGACGCTTGGGCTCAGGGGATGGTGGCCAGAAGACCCTTCGCGCATGAAGGCGCACTGCTGGCCGCCGCGGACGAGACTTGGCGCAGTTTAGGACGATCAGACTGGATGGAAGCGTTCCGTGCTCATCCCCGAATCGGAGAGTCACGAACCTTCACCGCCACTTTTGCGCAGTCGGTAGAATGGTCAGCGCAGGAACAACGCGATGTAGCGGCAGCCGAGGCTGCTGTAAAGGTCGCTTTGGTGGATGCGAATCAGGAGTACGAGCGTCGCTTCAATCGTATCTTCATCGTGTGCGCCACAGGGAAGTCTGCATCGGAGATTCTGAAAATTTGTCAGCGCCGGCTGAAGAACGCAGCCGAGACCGAGCTCCACGAAGCCGCCGAACAACAGCGGCAGATCATGCAAATCCGTGTGAAGAAATGGCTCCAAGGATGAAAGGATGAGACGCATTTCAACCCACATTCTGGACATGATTGATGGCAAGCCTGCCGGCGGCGTTCCCGTTCGCTTGGAAAAGCAGTCCGACCGAGATTGGAAACTCTTGAACTCGGAGCTCACCGATCAGGATGGCCGATGTGCTCAGTTGCTCCGAGAGAACGAAGAGATGTCTGCCGAAGTTTATCGTTTGATCTTTGACACTGGGAGTTACTATGCCCAAAAGCAAATTAGCTCGCTTTATCCGGTGGCGGAAGTCACGTTTCAGGCAAGGGGTGGCGAATCACATTTTCACATCGCGCTGCTTCTGAGCCCGAACGGATATACAACTTACCGTGGAAGCTAAGCTGAACAACTTCGTCCGCGATGGAGTAAAAATTGACTTCGTCAATCCGCGAATGGCTGAACCTCTTGGTGCGCTGGTTCCATGTCTTCGCGGCGATCATGTGGGTTGGCCAAACCTACTATTTCACCTGGCTGGACGGTCAGTTT
>DASRWO010000018.1:0-2507 GCA_035654555.1 Candidatus Deferrimicrobiaceae bacterium
CGGACTTGGTTCCGCTCAGCGGCAGCACCCACCCTCTTGCCCTTCCTAAATATGATCAGGGTCCCGTGGCCGACAGCTTGCGAATGGAGCACATGTTTCTAGTACTACGCCGTAGCCCCGAACAGGAACAATCGTTGCAGCAGTTGGCGGCTGCGCTTCAGAACCCGCATTCTGCGAGTTACCACAGATGGCTTACCGCCGATGAGTTGGGCAAAACTTTCGGTCCATCGCAGGAGGATATCGAGGCGATCGTCAACTGGCTAGGCTCGCACGGCCTTCAGGTCAACCTGGTTCACAAGAGTGGAATGGCGATCGACGTGTCGGGCACTGCCGGACAGGTGGATGAAGCTTTCCATACTGAGATGCACCGCTATAGCGTGAAGGGCGAGCAGCATATCGCGAACGCGAGCGCAGCCAAGATTCCCGCCGCACTCGCGCCCGTCGTTGCCGGTATCGTCTCACTGAATGACTTTATGCCGAAACCGCTAACGCAGAAACAAAAACCGGTCCCAAGCTTCTCGTTCAAATGCACCGGATGCCCAGATGGATTTGACAATACCGAGCAGTATGACGAGGCTCCGCCGGACTTTGCCAAAATCTATAACGTTGCGCCGCTTTATACAGCAAGCACGCCGATTACGGGAAAGGGACAGACGATTGCTGTTCTGGAAGTCACCGATATAAAGACAGAGGACGTATCAACCTTCCGCAAGGCGTTTGGCCTTTCCTCCTACACTGGTACGTTCCGTTTCGTTCATCCGGCTCCTGGCTGCACTGACCCTGGCAAGAACGGCGCGGAGGGAGAAGCCGCTCTGGATGCCGAGTGGTCAGGTGCGATCGCCCCTGACGCTGACGTGGAAATGGCTTCGTGCTCCAGTACGGCTACAAACTTCGGAGCTTTTATTGCCGCCCAGAATCTGCTGGACAGCAAAACTCCGCCGGGCGTCATGAGTCTCAGCTATGCGGGCTGCGAAGCGGATCAAGGGCCCGGGCCAAATGGCAATGGTTTTATTAACGCTCTCTGGCAACAGGCTGCGATGGAGGGAGTTTCGGTTTTCGTTTCCGCGGGAGATGGTGCTGCGGCCGGCTGTGACGACTTCGACAGCGCCACTTTTGCAACCGGCGGCATCGCGGTGAACGGTCTTGCCTCTACTCCGTATAATTTCGCCGCCGGTGGCACCGACTTTGCCGATACCGCCGACGGGACCAACAGCACTTACTGGAAGACCAGCAATAGCGCGACCGGAGAGTCTGCCGTTTCCTACGTCCCAGAGATGACTTGGGACGATTCTTGCGCCAGCAGCGTATTGTTCCAGCTGTTCGGATACTCCAGTGGCCTTTCCTTCTGCAACAGCTCCACGGGAATGAGCTTCCTCAACATCGTTGGTGGCAGTGGTGGCCCCAGCTTTGTGTACAGTAAGCCCTACTGGCAAAGTTCGGTCTACGGCGTTCCGTTGGATGGCAAACGTGACCTGCCAGACGCTTCGTTGTTTGCATCGAACGGCTTCTATAGTCACGCGATCATTTTCTGCATGTCGGACGCCGCAGAAGGAGGAGCGCCCTGCAACTATTCAGTACCGCTGGATGTCTTCTTTAACAGCGCGGGCGGAACGTCCTTCACTGCGCCTCAGTTTGCCAGTATTCAGGCGCTTATTAATCAGAAGGCGGGTGGCCCTCAGGGAAATCCGGCCCCGATTTATTATGACTTAGCCGCGTCAGAATACGGCACTCCCGGCAAGCCTAACAGCGCGAACTTGTCGGCGTGCAATTCCAACAATGGGAACAAAGTCGGAAGTTCCTGCATTTTCCACGACGTAACCTTAGGAAGCACCGATGTTCCCTGCTATGGCACGAATAACTGCTACTTGCCTAACGGAGATGAGTACGGCGTCCTTTCCGTATCGGACGCGACGTTGGAGGTAGCATATCCAACGACCAAGGGTTGGGATTTCGCAACCGGATTAGGCAGCCCGAACGTCACTAACCTGGTGAAAAACTGGCCGTAGAGTCGGTAAATCAGCCTCAGGCGGGCGCGGAGTGAACCGGAATGGTTCACGATGCGCTCCGCGTGAGGGTTTTCTTTAATCGGGCGTCGGCGCTTTGTTTTCTTAATCAGGAATTAGAGACTATGGCGCTTCGGGGTGGAGATCTGCCATAGCGCTGCCAGCGAACTCGCTGCAGCCTCAATCGCAGCCTTGGAGGATTCGGGTTCGAGGACATTTGCGCGATTCTGCTTGGGACGCAAAATCGGCTGTTGGGAAATTGGAACGGCGCGGCCATTCAGTCTATTCAACGACCCTTCGAAAAGCTGCTTCCAGCGTTGCTGGTCAGGCGGCTGCGAAAAAATCGGTTTGCGGTTCATATTCAGAATCCTCGTGAGCTCATCAATCGAACCTGTAGATTGTTATCTATTCGGGTTTTCTTCAAAATAGGGTGATCGCCTGACCGCGGGGACATTCAATCCCTACGCTGTAGCCTATTTCGCACTAGACCTTGCTAAACTGTCT
>DASRWO010000019.1:0-11363 GCA_035654555.1 Candidatus Deferrimicrobiaceae bacterium
GAAAGCAGATCGATTATCTTGCTTGCGCGAGTGATTTTCGCAAACCGTGTTTGAGGTCGACCTTTGCGATCTACGATGATCGAGCCATTCATCTATCCGACAAAAGCCCTACTGGCGCCATCCGAGGTATTCATCGCGTCCCGCAAAAATGTGATGAAGGGCGGCCACAATGCGGCCCTTTAATGTCGTTGGCTGCGTTTTGCCGGCTTCTGCCGTAATCTCCGTTTTCGTCTCCGCCTTCGGTTCGAGGGCGGGAGCTGCACCAGTAGCCATAAATCGTCTCCTTCGTGAAAATCAGAATTTGAGCCGGTCAATGTAAATGCAACAAAACTTCTGAATCGCCGGTCAGGAATAGTTCGGGGAAACTTGCAATCGATCTCAGTTCTAAGATCGATCTTGATTCTAAGGAGGTTCTAATCTTCCCGGCAGATCACGAACGGCATAGCACCGCGGGTCGGCTATCGACTCTGTAGGCTCAAAGCCGCGCTGGCGATCTGCTCTAAAGGCATCACAACATCGACCGCGCCTCGGGCAATTGCCTCTTTCGGCATTCCAAACACGACGCAGCTCGCCTCGTCCTGAGCAATAGTTGCGGCTCCGGCTTCCTTCATCTCGCTGAGGCCCTCGGCGCCATCGTCGCCCATGCCGGTCATGATGATGCCAATCGCCTTGGAGCCAGCAGCAATCGCCACCGAACGAAAAAGAACGTCCACACTCGGTCGATGTCGCGAAACCAGCGGCCCGTCGATGATCTGGACAACAAATTCCTCCCCGCTCCGATTCACCAGCATGTGACGGTTGCCCGGAGCAATCAGTGCCCTGCCGTTTTGTAGCCGGACGCCGTCACGAGCCTCCAGGATTTCGATTGCGCATTCCTTATTGAGCCGTTCAGCAAATGCGCGGGTAAAAACTTCGGGCATATGTTGCACAATTACGACCGGCGGGCAATCGGTTGGCAAGGCGCCGAGAAGTAGGCGCAGGGCTTCCGTTCCACCGGTTGAAGCACCCACGGCGATCACCGCGTTCGGCGGCACAGCCGAGGAAGATTTGTGCTTACGGGGCAGGATGTCATCAGCTGTCATACGGGGCGCGGCTAGCGGGCGCAGTTTCATCTGCGCTAGCGATGCACTCCAGACTGCATCTACAAGCGTGACCGCAGACTCGTGCAGGAAATCGCGCACCCCAACCTTGGGCTTGGTAATCACTTCAACCGCGCCTTCTTCCAGCGCTCGAAATGCGAGTTCCGTTCCGCGTGCAGCCAGCCCCGAACAGACCACCACCGGCGTCGGCATTTCCGACATGATTTTTCGGATGAAGGTCAGGCCGTCCATCCTCGGCATTTCCAGATCCGTGATGACAACGTCGGGAGATTCTTTCTGCATCTTTGCCCAGGCAATCAGCGGGTCTGCCGCAGCCTTTACGTTGATCCTGCGGTCAGTGCTCAGGATAGCCTGCATCACCTGGCGAACCATGGCCGAGTCATCCACAACCAGCACTTGCAGGGCATTTCCATTCAGCCGCGTGTTCAAGAGACCTCTCGATCTGCTGTCTTTCGGTAGATGGTTGGCTCCAGGCTGCGCAGATTTGCGGAAATGCTCGTTAGGTTTTCCGCATGCCCCACGAAGAGGAAACCGTTGGCGCTCAGATGACGAGAAAGGCTCGCAACCACTCTGGATTTCGAAGCCGCGTCAAAATAGATCAAAACATTACGGCAAAAAATAATATCGAATGGACTTTCGCCAAGATTCGATTCCTGGTCGAGGTTCAGCCTTTGAAAATCAATCATCTGCTGGATCTCGACCTTTACTTTCATCTCGCCATCTCGGTCAGCGGTGCCGCGAAGCATAAAACCGTGAAGCAGGTCCAGGGGCAGCTCCTTCGCCTTCGCCATGGGATAAATACCATTGCGGGCTTTTTCCAGCACGCGGTTCGAGATATCCGTGGCCCGAATGCGGACGTCCCAACCTTCCTGTGCTGGAAGGTGCCTGGCCATCAACATCGCGATGGTATAAGGCTCCTCCCCGGAAGAGCATCCGGCGCTCCAGATCCGCACTTTTTTCGTGCGCAGCCCTTGTTCGGCGTCGGCCCGCCAATGCGAAAGCACGCTCTGCACCAGGAATTCGAATTGCCGGGGCTCGCGAAAGAAGCGAGTTTCATTGGTGGTAATGGCGTCGATCATCCGCTCGCGTTCCTCGATTTGGGCGGGCTGCGCAACGCATTCGTAGTAGCTTTCCAGCGAAGTAATGCCCAGGGTTCGAAGCCGGCGGAACAGGCGTCCACATAACAGCGCCGTTTTTGAACTTCCCAACCAGATGCCGGTTTCGGAATAGATCAGGCTCTGGAACTTTTCGAACAATGCGGGACTAACGGAAAGATGCGGTAACTGATCGGGACACTCGTCGAGAGGGGGGGACATGCGCTGCGCTTTACCGCGCGCTGCTCCAGCGGACACAGCTACGCTCCCGCCTCAAAGTGTTCCGGTTTTGCCGACGGCTCAACGGGCGAACCATCCACGGCGGATTCATCGGCCACGGACTCCGTTACCGCTAACAATTCGTCAGTGGACAGGACTTTATCAATGTCAAGAATCAGGCAAAACTTCTTGCCCAGGGCACCCATGCCCAGCAGATATTCCGTCTTGACTCGAGTGCCGAACGGCGGCGCGGCTTCGATTTCGTCCGGCGCAAGCTCGATTACCTGGCTCACAGAATCGGCCAGAACACCCATCGTCAAATTCTCGCCTTCAAACATCACTTCGGTGATGATGATGCAAGAAAACTTGGAAATCCCGCTGGATGGTAATCCGAACTTCACAGCGAGGTCGACGACCGGGACAACTTTACCGCGCAGGTTTGTGACACCGCGAATCCAGATCGGAGTCTTCGGCACAGTGGTAACAGCCTCATACTCGATGATCTCCCTCACCTTAACAATGCTGATCGCATATTCCTCGCCTGCAGTCAGGAAAGTAAGGTACTGCACGGTGTTCAGAGGGAGTTGGTTCTTCTCTAGGTTCAACGCTCCCATAATTTCAATCCTCACATTTCTCGTTGCGCCGCGAATGCACTCGGCCCCGGTACGCGTGCATTCCGCGACGCGCGACCACAGCCTCAACTGCAATTTTCAGAAGGGAGAGAAGTTAGCTTCTTCCTCGACCTTGTTGCTCGCGGGCTGTTTATGACCAGTGCGCGGGAAATCGTTTTTGAATGCCGGTTTCAAGGGCATCGAGACTCTTTGTTTGCCGTCACCTTTACGATGTGCATTTTGTTCACCCGCCACGCGGAAGAAGGTCATCAACTGCTGCAGTTGTTCGGACTGTGCAGCCAACTCCTCTGCGGTGCTGGAAAGCTCCTCAGCGGACGACGCATTGCGCTGAGTGACTGAGTCGACCTGCGACATTGCCTGATTGATCTGCGTCACGCCCCCGGACTGTTCGGTGCTCGCCGCGGCTACGTCCTGCACCAGGTCCGCAGTCTTCTTAATCGATGGCACCAGGTCAGAGAGTAATTTTCCAGATCGTTCCGCCACGCTTACGCTTTTCCCCGCTAGGCCGCCGATTTCTTGCGCAGCTAACTGGCTGCGCTCGGCCAACTTTCGAACCTCAACCGCGACCACCGCGAAACCCCGACCCTGGTCTCCGGCGCGAGCAGCTTCGATGGCGGCGTTGAGTGCCAGCAAATTGGTCTGGTAGGCGATCTCTTCGATCACCGAGGTCTTCGATGCAATTTGTTTCATGGCTTCGACGGTCTCTTTGACTGCGTTTCCGCTCTCCTCCGCCGACTGCGCTCCTTTTGCCGCCGCCTGCTCTACTTGCCGGCTGTTATCGGCATTTTGACTGATGGATGCATTCATCTGTTCCAGGCTGGAGCTCATTTCCTCCACCGAGGCAGCTTGCTCACTGGTTCCCTGAGAAAGACTCTGCGACGAGGCAGAGACCTGCTGAGCGGCCGATGCGACCGCGGCGGATCCTTCGCGGACATCTCGAATAATGCCCGAAAGCCGGCTGCTCATCTCGTGCATGGCTTGCTGCAGCTGGCCGGTCTCGGAACTGTTTGTCACAGCAATCTCTTTAGTCAGGTCGCCCGCGGCGATGCGCTCTGCATGCTCAACCGCTTGCTGGATCGGAACCGTAATGCTTTTTGTAATGCTGATTGCGACCAACGGAGAAACGATCAAGGTAATTACCAGCAGGAACAACGCAATTCTGCGCCCCGCAGCATAGGATTCCTGGCCTTCCTTCATGCTCTGCTCCATCGCCGTCGTCTGGAAGTCGATAAGCTTCTGCCACGACGCGCGGTATGTGTCGAGAGCGGGAATTACGTCCGCGCTCAAGACTTCCATAGCCTGGTCCCGTTTCTTGTCGGCCAGCAGCCCCTTGGCCTTTTGCCTGGCCGAAATATAAGCCTCTCGATTATGGGTAACCGTTTCAAAGAGCTCCCGTTCCTGTGAAGAGTTGAGGCTCTTTTCGATATCAGCAACTTGCGTGCTGATCTGGCGGGTGATTCCTTCGTTTTCCTGATTCAGTTTTTTCTCTTGATCAGGATTGGCGGTCTCAAACAATTGCAGTGTGATGCGGGCGTTAGTGATCGAGTTCTCAATCGTCTGGTGAGTTAGCTCAACCGTGTTATAGCGCTTCTGCATCGAGGTCGACATATTGGAATTCAGCCGGCCGAGCCAGCTCAACCCAAATCCACCGGCCGTAATCACGAATAACAGAATGATCCCGAAAACAAGCCCGAGTCGCGTACCTATTTTCTGATCTTGCCAGGTCTTCATTGTTCTTCACCCCTCAAAAAGTGTTCCGTCGTAACTAAGCTTGGGCCTGCACGCTCGACTGCATCACTCCACGCAGCAGGCTGGGAACATCGATGATCAGGCCAACCCGTCCATCTCCCAGAACCGTTGAACCGGCGATGCCCGGCACTGCTCGGAGCGCTCTACCTAGCGGCTTCACCACCGTCTGCATACCACCTAATAATTCGTCTACTGCGATTCCCGCATAAGACTCATTGATTTTGACCACCACAATGTTCTCCCGCTTGGGCGTGTCGCCGGGCAGGCTGAAGGCGTGCCGCAATCTCACGTAGGGCAACGCGGTTCCGCGCAGGCTGAGGATTCCGCTGGCTTCTGAGCTGCGCTGTTCGGCGGGCAATTCCGTACACTCAGTTACATGTTCCAACGGCACGACGAAAGTTTCAGCGCCCACCCTCACGGAGAAACCTTCAATGATTGCCAAAGTCAAGGGCAAGCGGATGGTGATGACGCTACCCTTGCCGGACGTGCTTGATATCTCGACCGTGCCGCGCAGACTGTCGATATTGCGCCGCACAACATCCAGACCAACGCCACGCCCAGAGAGATCTGTAACTGATTCAGCGGTAGAGAATCCGGCATGGAAAACCAGGTCGTAAATATCCTGGTCACGAATTTCATCCTTCGCTGACACCAGACCGACGCGTTTTGCTTTCTCGAGAATCCGTGCACGATCGAATCCTGCTCCGTCGTCTTGCAGCGTTACCAGGACATTTCCACCGCTGTGCGCGGCACTAAGCCTTATCACTCCGCATGGATTCTTGCCTTGTCGTTCGCGCACGTCCGGCTTCTCCAGACCATGGTCGACCGCGTTGCGCACCAGGTGCAGCAGCGGATCTTTTAGCTGCTCAAGCACGGTGGTATCAACTTCGACGTCTCCTCCCAGCACTTCCAGCCTCGCCATTTTTCCGTGACTCCGGGCAAGGTCTCTCACCGAGCGCACCAGCTGACGAAACAACGGTCCGACTGGCACCATTCGAATGCTCATCACTTCGCTCTGCAGATCCATGTACAAGCGCTCCGCCTCGCGATGCATCTCCAGGATGGCGCGCCCTTGTTCCGTGCCAAGTTTTTCAATCAGCCGGCGCAGGCGACCTTGCGCGATCACAATCTCGCCGGTCAGATTCAACATGTGGTCGAGCTTCTCTACATCGGCGCGCAATGTACGAGGGCCGGCATTCGGGAGCGTATCGCTCTTCACTGCTGAACCGGATTCCCCCGCAGCTCCGTTCGCCCTGACGACTCGTTTCGATCGCTTCTCCACCTCGCGCGCGATCTCTCGTCTCAGATCTTGTTGTCGAGGCGAGAGTTCATGGTTGCCCGCCGACGCCGTCGACACCATGGTGCGCAGCTCATCCACTGCCTTTAAGAGCAGCGATATTAATTCCCCGCTGGGCTGCGATTGTTGTTCACGAAACAGATCCAGCAAATCCTCCACGACATGGGCGAACCCGGCGAGTTCACTGAGTTCCAACGCGGTCGCATTTCCCTTGATACTGTGAGCCACCCGGAAAATGCTGTGCACGTGCTCCGGATCAGGCGGACTCGATTCCATCTGGACCAATACCCGCTCCATCGTGTCCAGACCCTCTTCAGACTCTGCGAGGAACGACGCGAGGACTGCTTCACGATCAAAATCCGCTAAATCCACCGTTCCTCCTTCCCGCTTCGTGAATGCCCATCTGACGAACTCTTCACTACACCTGGTCAAAACTCTTGATCATTGTGACGCCGTCGGCTACCTGGAACACCAGCCTGCGCCCATGTTTTCCCGAGACTTCCTTCTCCACAATCGGAATACCGGCGGAGCGAAGAAAACTTTCTGCTAAGTCGACGTTCCTTGTTCCCACCGATTGCGATAAGTCGACGGCGAACGCGCTGGATCCCCCAAAAACTTTAGCCTGCAAATTTCGCAATTCGCATCCCAAGGCCAGCACTTCGCGCAGAAGTTCGGGATTTGCGATATTGCCGTAACGCAGACGGTTCGGCCCTTCGGCCTGCCCCTCAGGCAGGAGATAGTGATTCATTCCTCCCGCCCTCTTGTGCCTATCCCAGAGACAAACGGCTGCGCAGGAGCCGAGTATGGTAGAGATCGTCATCGCTTCGCGCGTCACAAATACTTGCCCGGGGTAGAGAAAGTGCCGCGGCTGATTCGAGTCCGCAGGCTCAAAACTCTTCATGACTTCGGCAGGCAGGACTGCAGGATTGAATTTGTGGGAAGTATCTTTCATACTCTGATTCCTGATCCTTCTCGACCTGTAGTCTCATGGCTGGTTGGACCGAACAAAGGCTTGGCGGCCTCCTGGGAAAGAAGTTTGAAGATTTCCATGTCTGACCGCTCGAACCCGGCCTTCTGCGGCAACAGACGAAGGATCGCGAGTACCGCTATGGTCTGATCCCCAACTCTGATAGGGATAAACGCTTGCGCCTTGGCCATGGCTCCGGCTTGGTCGCGAACTCCAAACTCGATGTGACATTCTCCACGCATAATCCGCTGAAGACCAACATCCCCCAGAGTCCGCAGCAAGTCGTACTCTTCGAGATCAATTCCGAAAGACCAAAACGCTTCAAACGTCTTGGTTCTGCGATCGACTCGGAACAGGCCCATTTCCTCCGAGCCGAGAAAGTTTGCAACGATTTCGCGCACCGCCTCAATCGCGTCCTCTTGCCCGCTGCTTTCAAGCAGCCTGTTATGAGCAGTCCGAAGGCGCACGTCGTTCGTCGGTTCCGCGGCTGCGGCCTTTGCTCCGTATGCGTTGCTGTTATCACCGTTCATGAAAATCCTTATTCATGAAAATCATGATTTCAGAAAGTAATTTGCTGCTTTGTTTCAACCGAACCGGCTGGCGCTTTCAAGCTTTCCCCAAGTAGCTCTCTAACAAGGCGATCAATTCGGTACCGTTGACCGGCTTCGTAATGTAGTCATTACAGCCGCTCTGGAATCCAGCCTCCATATAGGACTCCTCGCCGCGAGTGGTCACCAGAACAATCGGAATCTCGCGCGTGCCCGGTTGCTGACGCATCATCTTGCAAGCCTCAAATCCGTTCATACGGGGCATTACTACATCCATCAAAATCAGGTCCGGGTGCTCTTGTTGCGCCTTCTCGACCGCTTCCTGCCCATCGCTCGCGGTTACACACTGGTAGGTCGTGCGCCTTTCCAGAATTTCCCGCTCCATCATCAAGGCTGTCTTGGAGTCATCAACCACAAGGATTTTCTTTGCCATTCTTAACCTCGCACTCCCGTGTCGCTCGTGGTAGCCCTACCTGGCAGGGCCGAATGGTGGGGCGATCCGACCTCATTAGAAAGGTCTAACACAGCGTAATCTCACTCGATAGTTACGCGAGTAATGACCATCGACAGTGCTTGAAAAACAGGCGACGTTGTGCTGGGGCTATCGCCAAGTTTTCAGACGGTCGATCTGAATCGTTTAAATCTTCCAATCAAGCTTCCACATCAGATGGGTAAAGTTGTAAGGTAGAAAGACCGCTAAGCAATAACCGAATTGAAATTTTCGGAGAGATTCTGATGGCTGGCGAAACTGAAGTGACTCCCCTTTCGTCCGAAGAACTGCGCAAAACACACGCTTATTGGCGAGCATGCAATTATCTGTCGGCAGGCATGATTTATCTTCGCGCGAATCCCCTTTTGCGCGAACCGCTGAAGCCGGAACACATCAAGAACCGGCTTCTGGGCCATTGGGGATCGGATCCCGGCCAATCTCTGATTTGGGTTCACCTGAACCGCCTCATCCGAAAGTATGACTTGGATGTCATTTACATTTCCGGCCCCGGGCACGGCGCTCCGGCCACTCTGGCCAACTGCTATCTCGAAGGTCATTACTCTGAGATTTATCCTGATAAGAGCCGCGATGAAGCCGGTCTGCTCAGGTTCTTCCAGCAATTTTCTTTTCCCGGAGGAATCGGCTCGCACTGCACGCCGGAGACTCCGGGCTCGATTCATGAGGGTGGAGAACTTGGCTATTCCATCTCGCATGCTTACGGAGCAGCGTTCGATAATCCTGATCTCATCGTTGCCGTCGCAGTTGGCGATGGCGAGGCCGAGACCGGGCCGCTCGCCACTTCCTGGCATTCGAACAAATTTCTGAACCCCATTCGCGATGGCGCTGTCCTGCCCATCCTGCACCTCAACGGCTACAAGATCGCGAATCCCACGATCCTGGCACGCATTCCGCGCGAAGAACTGGAAGCGCTGCTAACGGGATACGGCCACAGACCTCATTTCGTTGAAGGCGATGATCCCTTTGTGATGCACCAGAAAATGGCATCCACCCTTGAGCAATGCGTCGTGGAGATTCGTGCGATCCAGCAGCGCGCCCGCTCGAGTGGAGATGTTACTCGCCCGCGCTGGCCCATGATCGTCCTTCGTTCTCCTAAGGGATGGACGGGACCTAAGGAGGTTGGTGGACACAAGGTGGAAGGCACGTGGCGAGCGCACCAGGTCCCCGTGGCTGATCCAGTCACCAATAAAAAGGATCTGAAAATCGTAGAAGACTGGATGCGCAGCTACAAGCCCGAAGAACTCTTCGACGCCAACGGAACTCTCATACCGGAATTACAAGAGCTTGCGCCTTCCGGCGCACGCCGCATCTCGGCCAATCCCCACGCCAACGGCGGACTGCTGCGCAAAGAACTCGCCTTGCCCGAATTTCGCGATTATGCCGTCGAAGTGAAAGCGCCAGGTGGCATGTATGCTCTGCCCACCGACGTACTCGCACATTTTCTTGCCGAAGTCATGCGCCGCAACATGAACTCATTCCGCGTCTTCGGACCAGATGAAACCGCGTCTAACCGGCTCACCGCGATTTATGCTGCGTCGAAAAAAACCTGGCTGGCCGAATTCAGGCCGGACGACGCCGACGGAGGCGAACTCGATGTTGCCGGGCGCGTCATGGAGATGCTGAGCGAGCATACACTCGAAGGTTGGTTTGAAGGCTACGTGCTCACCGGCCGCCATGGTTTTTTCTCGAGCTACGAGGCGTTCATCCACGTCATCGATTCCATGTTCAACCAGCACGCCAAATGGCTGGAGAAATCGAAGAGCGAACTTGATTGGCGCGCACCCATACCCTCTATCAACCTGCTCATCACGTCGCTGGTCTGGCGGCAGGATCACAATGGATTTACCCACCAGGATCCTGGATTTCTTGATGTAGTTACCAACAAAAGTCCTGCCGTGGTGCGCATTTACTTGCCGCCGGATGCAAACTGCCTGCTCAGCGTGACTGATCATTGCCTGCGCTCGCGCGATTACGTGAACGTCATTGTCGCCGACAAGCAGGAACATCTGCAGTACCTCACCATGGCGGATGCCGTAACCCATTGCACCAAGGGCATCGGCATCTGGGATTGGGCCTCCACCGATGACGGCGCGGAACCGGACGTGGTGATGGCCTGCGCCGGCGATATCGCAACCATGGAGTCTCTCGCCGCAGTCGCAATTCTGAAAGAGCACTTCAAAGACCTGAAAATTCGTTTTGTAAACGTAGTGGATCTTTTCCGCCTGATGCCTGCGACCGAACATCCGCACGGACTCTCCGACCGGGATTTCGATTCGCTCTTCACCACCGACAAGCCCGTCATCTTCAACTTTCACTCCTATCCCTCGCTGATTCACAAACTCAGCTATCGGCGCAAGAATCATGACAGCATTCACGTGCGTGGATACAAGGAAAAGGGAAATATAAACACTCCTCTGGAACTTGCGATTGTCAATCAGATCGATCGCTTCGACTTAGCCATCGATGTCATCGACCGCGTTCCCCGCCTGCGCTCCATTGGCGCTCACGTCAAAGAATGGCTCAAGGGTCAGATTATCGAGAGCATTACCTACGCTCACACCGAGGGCATCGATAAAGAAGAAATTCGCAACTGGAAGTGGCCCGGTTAAGAATGCCAAAGCACCAAGTCCAAAAAGACGGCCTCATTCTTGTGCTCAACAGCGGATCGTCTTCGCTGAAGTTTGGCATATATCATCCCGGAGCCACCGACGAAGAGCCGCTGCTGACTGGCAGCGCCGATGGCATCGGACGCGATAACGGGTCGTTGCATATTCGTTCCTCTGACGGAGCTTCGCTGCTGCAGCGCGATTGCACCCATGAATCGCAGAGCGATGCACTTGCCGCTCTCGCCGAGGCGGTCCGTGGTCATGTCGACGGCGCCCCGGTCGTGGTCGGCCACCGTATCGTGCATGGCGGACCTGAACTTCACCAACATCAAATCATTACGCCGCGCGTTCTCGATCAACTCCGCTCCGCAGTGCACTTCGCTCCACTACATATTCCGCAAGCTTTATCGCTGATCGCTTCGGCGCAGTCAATCTTCTCTTCCGCTATACAGTTCGCCTGCTTCGACGACGCCTTTCATCAGACGATCCCGGAAGTCGCGTTCCATTTCGCCATCCCGCAGCGCTACGCGGATGCGGGCATTCGCCGCTACGGCTTTCATGGGATTTCTTACGAGTCATTAGTGCATCATTTCGGCGCCGAGGTCCCGCAGCGAGCCATCTTCGCTCATCTCGGCAACGGATC
>DASRWO010000020.1:0-3183 GCA_035654555.1 Candidatus Deferrimicrobiaceae bacterium
CGAAGACAAAAGTTTGTGGGTCGTCTTTAACGGAGAGATCTATAACTTTCCTGAGCTTCGCCAGGAGCTCGAAGGCCGCGGCCACCGCTTTTATACCCACTCTGACACCGAAGTCATCGTTCATCTGTATGAGGAAATGGGCTCGGACTGCGTGCAGAAACTGCGCGGAATGTTTGCCATCGCCTTGTGGGATGAGCGCAAGCAGCTTCTGTTGCTGGCGCGCGACCGCATGGGCAAGAAGCCTCTGCACTATGCTCTGCATAAAGGCCGGTTGTTATTCGGATCGGAAATTAAAACTCTGCTGGCAGTGCATCCGGATTTAGCGGAGATCAATCCGGAAGGCTTGCTGCAATATTTTTATTTCGGATATATTCCTGATCCACACAGCGCATTTCAGCATATCCATAAACTGCAAGCCGGGCACCTGATGGAATATTGCAAAGGCGAAGTAAAAATCCGCCGCTATTGGGATTTGCCCGAGTATGGCACGCACCCCCCGATGAGCGAAGAGGAATGTCTCGATGAGCTGGAGCGGCAATTGGAAGAAGCGGTGCGCATCCGCTTGATCAGTGATGTGCCTCTGGGAGCGCTGCTGAGCGGAGGCGTGGATTCTTCGATCATCGTGGCCCTGATGGCTCGGGTGAGTCCAGGGACGGTAAAGACATTTTCCATCGGCTTCCAGGCGGAGCAGTTCAACGAATCGGAATATGCACGCCTGGTCGCGGAGCGCTTTGGCACCGACCATCACGAACTGGTCCTCGATCCGAATCTGGAAGAGACTCTGACTTATCTGTCGCAGATGATGGAAGAGCCGTTCGGCGATTCATCCATGTTGCCGACTTACTACGTTTGCCGTATGGCGCGGCAGCAGGTTACGGTGGCGCTCTCCGGAGATGGTGGAGACGAATTGTTCGCGGGATATGACCGCTACCTCACGGCCTTGGAGCGGCAAAAGTTCGACCGTCTGCCGGAATGGCTGGGGCGAGTTTATCGCAACTCGGTTCACGATCTTGTCCCCGGCGGAATGTATGGAAAGAATTTGGCGTGGAATGCTTCGCTGAATACACGAGACCGGTATCTCGATGGAATGTCGTTCTTTCCTGCATTGCATCGGGAGCGAGGATTGTTTACCGACTCGTTTCTGCAGGCCGCAGCGAGGGTTCCCGATCCCCTGGTGCAGTGGCAGCGCTTCTACGATGACGCTCCCGGCCGTGAACCGTTGAGCCGTTTACTTTATCTGGACACCAAGACCTATCTGGTTTCCGACATTTTGACCAAGGTAGATCGAATGAGCATGGCGACTTCTCTTGAAGTGCGCGTGCCCATGCTTGATCACAAATTCGTGGAGTGGGTCACCTCCTTGCCGGTGGAGTGGAAATTACGCGGCGGAACGCGCAAACATATTCTGAAAAAGCTAGCGGAGCGTCTGGGAATTCCCTCTGCGCTGCTGCATCGCAAGAAGCAGGGCTTTCAGATGCCGCTGGTGGAGTGGATGAGGAACGATGTGAAGGACCAGTTTCTGCGCGTCCTGCTCGAGCCCCGCACATTGCAGCGCGGATATTTCAAGCCAGAGGCGGTGAGATCACTGATGGATGAGCATGTGCGGGGACGCAGAAATCGCTCGGGACTGCTATGGCGCATGCTGGTGCTGGAACTCTGGCACAGGAACTTTATCGAATCGCCGGACCAATGGAGCGCTAAGCACACGCCGCCAGATATTTTCGGGGGTGAAACGAAGCAGTCTTCGCAAACGGAAGCCGCAGCGATGTCTGCAGAGCGGGAAGCAGCGACCAACTGAGACGTGGTACTGAATATTCTTTACGATGCAGAGCTTAGAAAAAACTATGAGGCCGAATCCAGGGGTCAGTTCCCGCAGCAAAGCGCCGGTCTTCGTGCTCGGTTGCGGGCGGTCGGGGACAACCTTGCTGTATCACATGCTCCTGTCCTCTGGAAATTTTGCGGTCTATCGCACGGAATCGAATGTCATTAATCTGCTGGAGCCGAGGTTCGGGGATCTCAGCGTGCCGAGAAACAAGCGCCGCTTATTAGACGCGTGGTACGAGACTCGTCTCTACACTTTATCGGAATTGGAAAAAGCTCCGCTTGAAGAACGGGTGATGGCGGAGTGCAGGAATGGCGGAGACTTCCTCAGCATCATTATGGAGCAGATGGCCCGCAAACAAGGTGTCGAACGATGGGCCGACACGACGCCGGAGCACCTGCTGCATTTACATCGAATCAAAGAAACAATTCCGAACGCTTTGATTATTCATATCATTCGCGATGGGCGTGATTCGGCGCTCTCTACGGACAAGCAAGGTTATATTCGCCGCTTGCCCTGGGATAAGACGCCATCAGTCATGGTTGCAGGCCTGTATTGGGAGTGGATGGTGAACAAGGGCCGCAAAGATGGACGAGATCTGGGCACAGATTATACGGAAGTGCGCTTCGAAGAACTTGTCGGAAACCCTCGGGAAACCCTGGCGCGTCTGGGATCATTTATCGATCATGATCTCGATTACGATCGCATTCAGAAAGTAGGAATCGGTTCCGTCAGCACCCCGAACACTTCGTTTACTGAGGGTTTGTCGGAAACATTCAATCCGGCCGGCCGCTGGAAAAACAGTTACACTCCCGAGAACCTCGCCATGTTTGAAGCGTTGGTTGGTGGAACCTTGCAAGACCTGGGATACGAATTAGGAACGACTGATCGCACAGCGCTTAATCGTGGCAGCCTGAAGCGCATGCGATCCACTTACCGGAGATATTTCGATAGCAAGCTTTATCTGAAGGCGAAGACCCCACTGGGGAAGTTGCTCGTGACGCGCGACCTGTCGTGGATATGATTTATTGTGTCTGAGTTACCGATCGGCCGAATTATTGATCGGCTCAAGCGCCTTTTCCGCCTGTCAATTCCCGATAAAAGTCGAATACTGCCTGCAGATTGCTTTCGTCGATACCGCGATCTGCTTGGCTACGTGAGGGTTGCGCCAGACTTTCTTCGATCGTGTGCAAAAGAGCGGGCGAGTTTGATTTGGGAACCAGGCGGACGCCGGATGGCCGCATGCCGTTGTCGCTGGCGATCACCGGAGTGCCCAGATGGAGGGCTTCGCGGACCGAGACCGCGTCCCCATCAAAAAGAGTAGTGCGAAGCATGAGGTCCGCGCGAGAAATCGTAGTCAT
>DASRWO010000021.1:0-12299 GCA_035654555.1 Candidatus Deferrimicrobiaceae bacterium
CTGCTACGGCTGGCGGCAAGTATGCTTGGTCCGAGCGCGGCAATTCTCATGTATCACTCGGTTCTCCCGGACCCTTCTCAGTGGGTGGACACATGGGGCGAAATCGCTCACTCTGAGTTGGTCTTTCGCGCACAGATGGAATTGTTGGCGCGGGAGTTCCGTCCGATCAGTCTCGACGAAGCGATCAAACTCATGCGCAGCGGCGATGGACTGCCCAGGCGGTCGGTCGTTGTTACTTTTGATGATGGCTACGCGGACAACTATGAAATCGCCATGCCCGTATTGAACCAAGCCGGGGTACCTGCGACGTTCTACGTGACAGTGGATTGCGTGGAAAATAAAAGACTGCCGTGGCCGAGCCGCCTGCGCTTTGCTTTCCGCAACACTAAGCTCTCCGCCTGGAGCGATTCCCATGTTAAGAACTGGCCGCTTAATCTTCCTGCGGAAAGGGAAGAAGCCTTCCTGAGCAGCTGTGACGCGTGTTGCCAGCTTAGCGGTACGGCGCAAGAAGAATTTGTAGTGCGCGTCGAACAAGAACTAGATGCGAAGATACCGTGCCAGCAGAATTCTCTGATGCTGGGTTACGAGCAACTGCGTGCGCTACGGCGGCACGGCCACATTGTTGGCTCGCACACCATGACGCATCCAAACATGGCCTACCTCAAGGCAGAAGATGCCGTTCGGGAACTCACGGAATCGAAGCGGCGGCTTGAGCTCAATCTCGAGACGCCGATCCGGCATTTTTCGTATCCCTGCCCGGCGCTCTCTCCGCATTGGAGCACAAAGACAGCGGAACAAACCCAGGTCGCAGGCTACGAGACGGCGGTGACTACGGATAATGGCCTCACGCGCAACGGGGACAATCCATTTTGTATGAAACGTCTTCGTCCTACCAAGACCGTGGAAGGCCTGCGCTGGAACCTCGAAAGTGCCTTTGCCGGTCGAGAAGTTTAATCAACCCATCCAGCGTACGCGCGAAAACGCAACCAAGCCAAATCGCTGGTTGCGAAAGAGTTGGTTCAGGTCCAAAAAGGGTTCTGAGCATCAGCGATAAAACAAAGGTCGCCATCGAGCATGCTCAAGTCGAGCACAGGCTCGCTCCCCAGCATCTTCTTCGGGTCATAACAATAAACGGGAAGGCTGCCACGCGACCGAAATCCTGCTCTGCCGAACGCGTCATTCACGCCGGTGAGGGAGAATCCAGCCACAATTTCGGCGGTCTCTGGAATCTCAGCCGCGGTGAGTGTCGCAAGGGAGCAAGCGGCCATCCACGTTGCGGCATCATTACGATCGACGCGAAGATCGACGATGCGCGTTTGTTTTCCGACTTGGGCCAATAAGAAATAGCCGCAGGGGCGCTTCGATCGGTAAAGGACGAATGCAGAAAATGCCGCTGCCGGACAATTCAACATGCGATTCAATCCCGCGATCGTCCGCTGCGATGTGAAAACATCCGTCGCAGGCCTGTTTAAAACAGATTCGAGAGACGGGTCAAACTGAGAGATTCGAGTCGCCTCCCAATTCTTCGGTGGCCGGGGCAAAGACGTTAGGCTCCACCTGGCATTTCTGAGTAGTCGCAATGGAGCCTTCCAATTGAAGCGGCGAGTGTTACGAAACTGTAACCAAGGGCGTATGACGCGAGCGCAGAGTTTCAGTTGGCCAACTCGCCGATAACCAATTTTCGTCAGGATTGACCGTGTATCTGAAGAACCACCGATGGTCAAAAGAACATCAGTGAGGACCGCCAACTTTTTGAGGAGCAACAGGCCAGAGCCGACTGCGGCACGGCTTGCCGCCCAGTCAATGAGATGAATAACATCCACATCTGCTTCCTGCCTTCTGAGGCGCAGCGGCCAGACTCCACCGTGAGCCACGATGCCATCCTCTTTTTTTACGACATAGCTGCGGTCGCGATGCCAGTCCGGGTGATCGGAGAAATATTTCCACTGGAAAACATCGGGGCGAAAAGAAAGTAGTTCGTGATCAGCCTGAAAAGTAGTTTTCAAAAATTCAACAATGGCGGTCTGTTCTGAAGGCAGGCTGGCGGCGAATTGCAAACTCATAGTTTTGCCGGCTGTCGGTGGTCGAGCTACAGTAGAAGTGCGGTTTCGTGAGTCAGAATTTTGCGGGCGCGCTCACCTGCTCCACCCGCGGACTGCGTGACAATGTATACCCCAGGTTCTGCATGAGCGAGCCCCAACTGTCCTCAATGAGCGCTACCGCCTTTTCCGAGAGATCGGATTTCCAGCCTCCGGCCTTGGCGCTGCGGATAAAAGGTTTGTCCAAACGGGTTTGCTTAAGCTGCGCATAGTTTCGAGCCTGAACCTTTTCCAGAGCCCGCATGCGCTCCGGAGAACTCAGTTCCTCGGCCTTGGCCAGATGCTCAGGGGAGGCGTCAATGCTTCGAACTCCCGCCTGCTGCAGAAATCGCGCCAGGCTGTAAAGTTCGCGTTGCGTGTTTTCTTTCATGTCTTCGTAGCGGACTAGAAGAAAACTACTTCTGCCTTGCCGCATCGCGATCCAACTCATCACATTGTCGGCCCAGGAACCGGACCACGGGTCGAATTCCGCGGCCATGAATCGTGGAATGAAATCGTCCATAGGGTAGCCGTCGGGTATATTCCGCGCTTTTACATTGTGATGATAAAAGGAAACCGCAACGTCCCGGGGGTCCCGCACAATATAAATTACGCGGGGATATCTCGGCTGAAAAGGTTCGTGGCTTTTGAGCAGGCGAGGCCGCGGCAGTTTTCGCAGCTCGTGGTCGGGATTGAAGTAAATCTCGGCAACGCGCGATTCGATGTTGGCAAATGTGGCGGGTTCGTCAAGACGCAGAAGATTTCCGATCAGAAATCGGGTCCAGGTGTTTCCCGATCGAGGGTAGGAGACGATGAAGACATCGTCGTCGAAGACAGTAAGATTGCGTCCCGCCAGTTGCTTCCCGGTCAAAACTTTAAGAGCCGCCCCCACAACCCGACGAACTCTCTTCTCATTCGATTGTCTCATCGTTGCAACCTGTGCCCACCCAAGTTCGCAGTGCCGTCAATTACATCTCAGATTCTGATCGTACAATTCTCAGCAGAGCCGAAGCCGACTCCCGCCTGTACTCGGGCCGCGTTGGGCGGGTCAGCCTTGTACCAGTTCGCGGTTAGCATCGGCATCCATCAGCAGATCGTAGCCCAGTTCTTTCATGGTTGTTCCCCAAGCCTGTTCGATAGTCCTGATCGCGCCTGGCGAGAGTTTATTCCTCCATCCACCGGACTTGGCCTCGCGCACAAAAGCGATGTCCTGGCGCGTGTCCTTTGTCGCTCTCCACTGCTTTGATTGTTCCTTCTCCAGAGACTGCATGTGACTGGCGGAACTCAAACGCACCGCGCGTTCGATGCGCTCCGGACTGGGGTCAATCCCCAGCATTGGCGCCAGGCTCCTGAGTTCCTTAGTGGGATCGGCCAACAGGTCTTCGTACCGAACCATGGAGAATCCGGGTTTGCCTTCCCGCAGGCGCACCCAACTGAGCACATGATCCTGCCAGCACCCGACCCGGTCAGCATAGGGAACCACATTGGCGGCTACAAAGCGATTGACGAATTCATCCATCGAGTAGCCATCGGGAATAACCCGCACCTTAAGATTGTAGAAATAAAACGAGACGGCAACATCTCGAGGGTCGCGAACGATATAGATGACGCGCGGGTAGCGTGGATCAAAACACTCATGACTTTTCAGGACGCGGGGCAAGCTTCGCAGCCGGCGATCGGGCAAATCGTAGATAATCGGCACCAGCCGGCCCATGTTAGTGAAGCTGATGGGTTCGTCCTGGAGAAAATTTCCGAATAGAAAACGAGACCATGTGCTGCCAGATCGGAAGTAACTGACAAGGAAGATGTCATCAGGAAATACGGTGAGGGATCGTCCCGCGGGAACTCGGCCCAGGGCGCATGCCGTTACCGTTTTCAAGTGAGTCAAGATTCGACTTGTCTGCTTCACCTTACTCCCCGTCCGGAATTCACTTCTACGCTTCCTCCTGATATGTCTCCACCAGGGCGAGGGATATTTCGTCCTCTTTATTCGCCCCCAAAACTCCTACATCCCAGGCACGGTTCGTCCAGAACGCCCATGCCAGGCCAAGTCCGTATACTAGGCAAGCTATCACCAGTTGTACCAGAAGCGGACCCAGGCGATGGGGGACGTACCAGCGTTGCATGAGTAGAAGAACAGCCACCACAGGAATGCATAAAACTATAGGGAGGACAAATGCGCGATAGAGATAAGTTGTGAGTTTGATCCCCAGCAGACGGCAGAGATGAAGGGGTAGAAAAAGAATCATGGAACAACTAAGAGGAATTGCGGTGCCGATAGCATCTCCCATGATTCCGTAGGGACGCACTAAAATTATGCTCAGGATCAGGTTCGAGATGCCCTCGGCCAGCACCACCCACGCCCACGTTCGATGCTTTGCCATTCCCCAGAGTGTGCGTCCGGAAGCAGATTGGGCCAGCATCAACGTGGTCGGATACAGCAGCACGAGCAGCACGGGATAACTGGCGCTGACATACTTTGGCCCAACCCACGCCTCGATAACCGACTTACCCAGGATCGTAAGGATGGCCGTGATCGGGAAAATGATGAAGGCGCAAGCGCGGTTGCCGACCACGAAGATTTTTCGCAGTGCGTCCAAATCTCCGTTGGCTTGAGACTGGCTCGACATAGGGACGAAGATCTGGGCCAGGCTGCTTACCACCTCCGAGGCATAGTCCACCAGGCGCGAGCCGATGGTGAAATAAGTGACCGCAGCGGCCGATACCATGGTGCCAATGACCATTGCGTCCGTCTTGAAGCGCAGGCGGCCGGCCACGATGATCATGAACGTGGTCCCGCTGTAGCTGGCAATGCGGCGCAAGCTGGAGCGACTCACATGTTGAAAACCGAGTCGCAGGTTCAAGTGGCGAAACACAGCCGCGGCATTAATGATCCCGCTGAGCAACGGCATGCTCACCGTGATCAGAGCCACGGTCAACAATCCGCGTCCATGCTGCAGAGCTATAACGATCAGCAGTACGCGGATCAGAGTCGAACTCATCGTGGTGAAATTCAGCAGGTAGAAGCGCTGTAATCCCTCCAGAATCCCGCCGAAAACACCAAGAGGAAAACCCAGAGAAACCGCTGCGCCCGCCATCAGCAGCAGCCATCGCGCCGTAGAAACGAAATCCGCCGGGATCCGGAAGATGGAATTGACGTGATACGCGGCGATCAGAGTGATCGCCATCGCCACGATTCCAATGCCTGTATAGCTGAACATCGCCGTATTCACCAACCGGTTCAGTTCTTCCTGTTCGTTGGTAGCGGAATACTTGGCAACATAGCGAACAATCGACGATCGAATGCCCAGGTCGAACAGACCGTAATATCCGGTGATGGAAAAGATCAGTATCCAAAGTCCAAACGCGGTATCACCCAGGCGATGGAGAATGTAGGGAGAAAGAAAAATTCCAGAAACAACATTCACGCCCAGGGCGAACCAACTGGATCCTACGTTGCGTAGAATTTGGCGTTTGTCGAACTTCATGAACCCTGCTGCATGTGCACGGTGAAGCGCGAACCTTGATGGTCTTCCGTCGGCAGCTGTGGCTGAAGGTTACGCTGGCCGACTCTGCCCATCGCTTGCTTTAATATTTCGCCAAATTCGCGCACGTGAGGCTCGCGCAGAATCTCCAGATGATGAAAATCGATCTCCCAGATTTCTACTCCACTCCGCGTTCTGGCGCCCCATCCCATCTGCGGATCCTTGACGTAGTAAAACTGCTGCTTCGGGCGCTTAAACAAAATCACCGGAGCCTGGAATTGCCTGGGAGTGAAATCTTCAGGCCAGTAAGCCTCTGACCAATCTTTTCGCGGCGCGCTCTTGCCGAGCACGTTTCCCACCTTGTTGTGCGCCACGCGTCGATAGAAAGCAAGGCGCTTGCCCAGGCTCAGGCTCTTCATCTCCCGCAGGCGCTGCCCGTAATAGTATATTTTCCACAACCAGCGCCTTTGGCTGTGTTGCAGCACCCATGTGTCGAAGATGGCGAACAGGCCAATCTCTTCGCCTCGCGCTTCGAGACTCAATACGATCTGCTCGGCAATGTGAGTTCCGTCACATAGACCACCTACACAGTAGGGTCCGTGAGGCTGCACGGCTCGCATAGCGGCGATGTATTCCTCGGCCAGAGCCTTCATCTCCTCCGCGGAATAAGGACGTTTGCCGTGCAGAACCGGTGCATGCCCTTGAATTTTATAAACCGTTTGTCCTGCGCCCATGTGACGCGCCAGCATGGCATAACCCAGCGATTCCTCTCCTGGCGGAACGATGGCGAAGAATGGCAGACGCCCACTTTCCCCCGGCTGAATCGCCATTGCAACGGGGTCGTGTCCAGTTTCAGACTCCTGCTGGATGAGTTGAGCCAGCGATTCCACGGTCGCACCGCGGAACATGGCGGAGAGCGGGATCTTTCGGCCTGTAATCTCGTTGAGCTGAGCGAGCAGTCGCCCAGCCATCAGCGAGTGCCCTCCCAGTTCGAAGAAGTTATCGCGGCGTCCGACCCGTTGCACCTTCAGAATGTCGCCCCACACCTTCGCTATGGCTTCTTCCACTTGTCCTGCCGGCGCCTCGTACCCACGCACTCCGTAGTCATCGGTGTTTGGTGCCGGTAATGCCTTGCGGTCCAGCTTGCCATTGGTCGTGAGGGGCAGCGACTCCAATCGCACATACGCCGCCGGTACCATGTGCTCCGGCAGGCGCGCTGACAGATGCGCTCTCAATATTTCCGCGCTGACTGGTTCATCTGAGCATGTGTAATAGGCCACCAGGCGCTTGTCTCCTGGGGTATCTTCCCGAACGGTTACGACCACTTCCTGCACTCCGGTCTTTTCTGCCAGTCGCGCCTCGATCTCCCCTAGTTCAATCCGGAAACCACGAATCTTCACCTGTGAGTCATTCCGCCCGAAAAACTCGATTTCTCCCTGTTCGAGCCACCTTCCCAAATCTCCCGTCTTGTACATCCGCTCCTCAGAGTTCCCGACAAACGGATCCCTCAAGAAGCGTTGGGCCGTCAGTTCCGGTCGGTTCAGGTACCCCCTCGCCACTCCTGCACCGCCGACGTACAACTCTCCCACAACACCCACCGGCACCGGTTGCCGCTGGCCATCCAAAATGTAGGTTCTGAGGTCGGGAATGCGGCAGCCAACCGGGCTTCCTCCGCTTTTCTCGGTATCGGCCGGAGTTAGCGGACGGTAGGTCACGTGCACCGTGGTCTCTGTAATGCCGTACATGTTGATAAGCTGCGTGTTCTGACCCTGATTTTGCTCGTACCAGGGTTTGAGCGTGGCGGTCTCGAGGGCCTCCCCGCCAAAAACCACATACCGTAGTCGATGCGATTCTTTGGTCCTTGCTTGCGCGCTGATCAGTTGTCGAAACGCGCTCGGTGTTTGATTGAGAACCGTCACTTTTTCCTGACACAACAACTGATAGAAATCTTGCGGAGAACGAGCCACATCCTTGGGCACGATCACCACGCGACCCCCGTAGAACAGTGCTCCCCAGATTTCCCAAACGGAAAAATCGAAAGCATAAGAATGAAAGAGGGTCCAAACATCGCTGGCATCGAAGCGAAACCACGCATCCGTGGCAGCGAACAGGCGGGTCACATTTGCATGTTCGACCATGACGCCCTTGGGCGCGCCGGTCGACCCGGAGGTATAGATCACATACGCCAAATGCGTTGGAGTGAGCCCCATGCTCGCTGGATCCAGGTCGGTTTCCGGTTCGAGCTTCCAGGCTTCCGCGGCCGCGACATTCAATACGGACATGCGGTCGTCAATTCCTGTGAACAATCCGCGAAGATCCGCCTGCGTAAGTAGTACCGCCGGAGAACTGTCCTCCAGCATGAATTGGAGCCGCTCTTTCGGGTATGCGGGATCGAGAGGCAGATACGCCCCCCCAGCCTTTAACACGGCCAGCAGCGCGACGATCATGTCAAAGCCGCGCTCCAGGCAAATCCCTACCAGCGCATCCGGTCCCACGCCCAATTTGCGCAGATGGTGCGCCAGTCGGTTCGCCTGCTGATTCAACTTCTGATAAGTCAGAGACTGATTGTTATACGTAACGGCATCCGAGTGGGGGGTGCTCTTGACCTGCCGTTCAAAAAGGCCATGCACGCAGTCGACGCGACGATAGTCGACTGCAGTGTCATTCCATTCCACCAGCAACTGATGACGCTCGCGCCCGCTCAGCATTGGCATGTTCGCGAGCTTGATGCCGGGATCTCCTGCGGCCGCTTCTAGCAATACGTGGAAGTGGCCCATCATCCGTTGGATGGTCGCGGCATCGAAAAGATCGCTGCTGTAACTGAATGTTGCCTCGATGCCGTTCCCCTTGATCGCATATTCTACCGACAGATCGAACTGTTCCGCCGCACTCTCGACGGCAAACAGACTCACGCCGGCACTCGTTGAAAAGCCGGCGGCGTCAGCATCTTGCATGGAGAACATGATCTGAAAGAGCGGTTGGCGGCTCATGTCCCGCCCGAGACGCATCTGTTTGACCAGGGTTTCGAAGAGTACCTGTTGGTGTAAGGACGCCTTCTCGGTCACTTCGTGGACATGGATTAGGAAATCAGCAAAGCTCATCTCGCCGGATACCGCCATGCGAAGGGCAAGCATGTTCTCCAATGGGCCGATTAGTTTTTCGAGTTCAGGCCGCTCGCGGCCGGAAACACGAGTACCTACAACGATGTCGTCCTGCCTGCTATATCGCGACAAGAGAACGGCAAAAGCGGCCAGCAGGCTAGTGAAAAGATCTGTCCCACGGCTCTGAGCCAGGCTTTTAATCCGTTCCGCCAGTTGTGGCTCAATCGACATCCTCTGTTTGCCGCCCTGGAAGGTCTGCACCGGAGGCCTCTGCCGATCGGTGGGCAAATCGACGCTGGACGGAGCCCCCTCCAACTGTTTAGTCCAATACAAAAGCTGTGACGCTGAAGGCTCCGCGTCCCGCGCCGCAATCGCGCGATATTGCAAAGGCGGTTCCAGCCCTGCCTGAAATTCATCGCGTCCCCGCGCATGGTAGCGCGAGGTGATCTCACTTAGCAGAAGTCGTAGGGAAGCTTCGTCGCAGACAATGCGATGCACGACCGCCAGAAGTACGTGCTCAGTCTCAGTCAGTTGGAAGAGAATGGCCCGCAGCAAGGGAGCATGCAGAAGATCAAACGGATTCTGCATCTCCTGCTGCGCTCGGCGAAGAAGTTGTTTTTCCCGTTCTTGCGCGGGCAGCTCGCGAAGGTCGACAATGTTCAGCTTCACCGGAACAGTCGAAAGCACAACCTGTACCGGCGCTCCTTCCACGGCGTGAAATTCTGTTCGCAGAATTTCGTGCCGCTGCGCCACTTCGCCCAGCGCGCTTTCCAGTGCCTCCCCGTCGACGGTTTCGGTGAAACGCAGACCGCAGGCAAGATTCTGGACCGCGTTACGGGTATGCAGTTGGTCCAAAACCCAAAGGCGTTCCTGCGGAATCGAAAGAGGCATTCCCTGGGTGAAAGCCAATCCTGATTGTTCGGTCACCTTGGAATTCATTCTGTGTTTACCCAACTTTCAACATGCCGCATAATTTCTCAGCCGTCAACCTTTTCGGCTACGGCGGGATGTACATAGTCATGCACCGCATCCAGCAGTTCGTCGCGTAGGAACGGTCCTCCGGCGAGCAGACCGGGAATCAGCGGATTTCTTTGGTTGCACCGCAGCAAGGTTTGGTCCGGCTTACAGACGAAGCCGCCTGCGGCCGTCACAAGAGCGGCGCCCGCCGCAACGTCCCATTCATTCTTCGGAGTCAGGGTGAACGTAATGTCAGCCAGGCCAGTGGAAACCAGAGCAAGCTTGTAGGCAACGGACCCCATGGCACGAGTCGTGAACTTTGCCTTTTCAAATGGTTTCCATTCGCCGCGTTTCACTTCGCTGCGGCTGGCAAGAACGAGAGCGCCATCCAGACTTTTGCGCTGGCTCGGTTGCGAAGGCTTTCCGTTATAAGTAACGCCGGAATCGATCGCTCCCAGAAAAGTCTCATCAGTTGCCGGGTTGTAGATTCCCCCGGCCACGGGATGACCGTTCTCGACGAAGCCAATCGAAACGCAGAATTCCGGAATACCCTTGACGAATTCACGGGTGCCGTCGAGAGGATCGACAACCCAAACCTGGGTACGTTGCAAGCGGATGGGATCGTCCACGCTTTCTTCAGACAGCCAGCCTTCCCCGTCGCGAAGCAGTTCCTTGCGCAGAACTGCGTCGAGTGCACGATCTGCTTCCGTCACGGGATCGTGGCCGGTTTTGTATTCCGCCTCAATCTCCCCCGGAGTGAAGCGGGCGAAGACTGCGCGCGTGGCCTGAAGTGCGGCACCGACGCGGTGCAGTATTGCAGCGTAAGAAGTTGAATGCATAATCTTTATCAAGCCATCAACATGCGAGCGCCCGTTGCCAGCAACACGGCGCAGAGAATTCGTCTGAGCCACGGCACGGGAACCCGCGTGCTTAGGTAAGAACCGACCAGCCCTCCAGGAACCGAACCGAGCACAAGCGCTCCCACCAGATGCACATCAACATTGTGCATTCGATAATGCAGCAGGCTGGTTACACCGGTGAGCAGGAGGGCATGAACAATGTCGGTGCCTACCATGACCTTCGGCTGAAAACTGTAAAACAACAAAAGCATCATCATGACGATACTGCCCGAGCCGACGGAAGTGATCCCCACTAGAAATCCGGCCACTAAACCAATCACGGACATCCAGACGAACGATTTCATCGTCGGCGGGCGCACCGCGACGCGGTCCTCAATTTTTTTCTGGAAGAACAGGAAAGTGGGGATGCAAATCAGCAAGACTCCGACCGCAATGGTGATGAAGTGGTTTACTCCATTGCCATAAACATTTCTCAGATGGACTAAGAAACTAACCCCTAAGTAGGATCCCGGCGCGCTACCGACGGCCAGCGCCAAAACGACCTTGCGGCGAACCGTACCCTTGCGCAAGTGAACGATACTGGCGCCAATCTTTGTGACGAAATTGAAGAGAGCGTCCGATCCCACGGCACGAATGGGAGGAACGCCTAAACCAAAAATCAGAATCGGGAGCAGCAGAACACCGCCCCCGACCCCGGTCATTCCGATGAGGGTTCCCACTCCAAAACCGATCAAACTCTTGATCAGCAGATCCATGACAGTACAGGCCTCACCTCTCAGTCGAAACGTTCACGCCACCAGTGTGTTTAGGCCGACTCCGCCGTTGTTCCAATAAAGCCTTCCCGTTCCAGGTGAAGAATAATTTCCTGCGCTGCCTCTTCCGCAGACAACTCTCCGGTGTTGATGACGACGTCTGCGTCAGCCGGAGCTTCGTAAGGATCCGAAATTCCAGTGAATTCTTTGAGAATCCCCGCGCGCGCCTTGGCATACAGGCCCTTGCGGTCGCGCTGCTCGCAGACTTCCACGGAAGTGGCAATGTGTACCAGGATGAAACCTCCGTTGGGCTCGATCATCTGCCGGACATGCTTCCGGGTGGCGTCGTAAGGAGCGATGGGCGCGCAGATCGCGATGCCGCCATTCTTGGTGATCTCCGAGGCCACATAGCCGATGCGGCGGATGTTAATGTCGCGGTGTTCTTTGGAAAATCCGAGTTCGGAAGAGAGATGCTTGCGCACTAAATCACCGTCGAGCAGCGTAACCGGACGCCCGCCCGTTTCCAGGAATTTTGTCAGCAACACGTTCGCGATCGTCGACTTTCCCGAGCCCGAAAGCCCGGTAAAGAAAATCGTGACGCCTTGCTTATGACGGGGCGGGAAACTCTTGCGCAATTCCGCGACCACTTCCGGATACGTAAACCACGCAGGAATCTCGCGGCCTTCGTTCAATCGCTGGCGAAGTTCAGTGCCAGAGATATTCAGTACACGGTCGCCATTTTTTACCTCATCGTCGGGAACGTATTTGTCCTGATCTTCGAGGTAAACCATCATGTTGAAGGGAACCATCGTCACGCCGATGCCGGCTTCATATTTCTTAAAGACTTCCTGCGCTTCGTACGGCCCGTAGAACGGCTTGCCGTCGGTGTCTTTGCCCGGTCCGGCGTGATCGCGGCCCACGATGAAGTGTGAACAACCGTGATTCTTGCGGATGATGGCATGCCAGATGGCCTCGCGCGGTCCGGCCATGCGCATAGCGAGCGGCAGCAATGAAAGTTTTGCGGTCGATTGCGGAAACTTCGACAGCAGCAATTGATAGCAGCGCA
>DASRWO010000022.1:0-4430 GCA_035654555.1 Candidatus Deferrimicrobiaceae bacterium
GTTACGATTACGGCCGCCAGTACGAACAACTCCAGCTTCATCATAAGCGGATTGTCGCTGCCGGCCGTGATTACAGCCGGACACAGTGCCGCTTTTACTTTGACCTTCAGTCCACAAGTAGCCGGCGCGGCCAGCGCGACCCTCACGTTTACCAGCAATGCGCAGCCTGCCACGAGCACAGCAGCGGCTAACGGCACCGGCACGGCTGCGCCGACTCACAGCGTGAGCTTGTCCTGGGGCGCAAGCAGTTCCCCGAGTATTTCCGGATATAACATTTACCGAGCGATCTACACCAGTTCCTGCGGCTCCTATGCGAAGATCAACGGAGCTACGCTGGACACGCTCACCACATATTCGGACAGTTCGGTGAGCGATGGTACGAATTATTGCTACGCAACCACAGCGGTGAATTCCAGCAGCGAAGAAAGCGGCTACTCGAACATCGTTTCCAATGTTCAGATTCCCGCGCCATAAGTAGCCGTGGTTTTCTGCTCGGTCCTTCTGCTTAACCCCGGTATTAAAACCTTTGTGTTGCAAATGTGGGACCTCGCCGTTTCCTTCTGGGCCTTCTCTGCATCGGGCGCTCCCACGCGGGGTTTCCGCTAAAACAGGGCATTTCAGGAAAATTTAACTTATCCCTCGAAGAGGCCGCTGTCCCATCGGCCAGCAGTAACCTGCCCTATCGTGACCTTCTCAGCTTGCTGGATTCATTTCACACTGCTTGCCATGAGACTCCCCCGGTCCATTTCTCAACCCCTCTTCGCTCGCGCCTTCTTCGTCGTCCTTGCAACCGTACTTGCCACAACGTTCTCCTGGGGCGCGCAAACCGTCACGCAACAACTAGCCTGCAGTCCTTCGGTTCTGCACTTTGGCACCGTCCCACTCGGACAAACGGAAACTCAGATCGTCACGCTGACTAACACCGGCGCGACCAGCGTCACAGTCACGGCGATGAACTTCGTTCGTGAAGGTCAATTCGGTTTTCCCGAGATGAGCATGCCGCTCGCGCTTTCCGCGGGACAAAGTATCGACCTTAGTGTCACCTTCACTCCGACAGCGACGGGCTGGGCCGGAGGAAACGCGATGTTCAAGAGTAATGCCGCAAACCCAACCCTTCAGTTACAGTTCGACGGATCAGGAGTAAGTAGCGACACCGTGGTGGCGAGTCCGGCCAGCATTTTATTCGGGCAGGTTGCGGTCGGATCCAGTTCTACAAAGACCATTACGGTGACCAACAATCGTACCTGGAAGGTGACTCTTTCGGGCTTCCAGATAATGGGAAGCGAATTTTCCGCGAGTGCGCCAACCATGCCTCTGACGCTGACTGGTGGGCAGAGCGTAAGTTTGACAGTTACTTTTACTCCGCAGTCTTCTGGCATGGTCGGCGGAAGTCTTCTTTTTTCGGATCCTCGTCTCAATGTGCCCTTTACGGGCACCGGAACTACGGCGGCCGCTTCGAGCCAATTGACTGTGAGCCCCGCAGTGGTGAGCTTCGGCAGCGTGCCGGTGGGAAGTACGCAGACGCAAACCATCACCATGAGCGCCTCAGGAGCGCCCGTGACCGTATCCGCGGACAGCAGCAGCAATTCGCAATTTGCTCTGCAGGGGGCTAGTTTCCCCATGACCATCGCCGCCGGTCAAAGTATGTCGTTCAGCGTAGCATTCAAACCAACCAGCAGCGGCGCGGAGTCTGCTTCGCTGTCCTTCGCCAGCAACGCTTCCAGTTCGTCGGGTGCCGAATCGCTTACGGGAACGGGCACTGCGGCAGCGACCAGCCAGTTAACTGTGAGTCCCACGGCAGTGAGCTTTGGCAGCGTACCGGTTGGGACGACGCAGACAGAATCGATCACGATGAGCGCCACGGGAGCGGCCGTGACCGTTTCGTCCGACAGCAGCAGCAATTCACAATTTATCCTGGAGGGCGCTGCGTTCCCTATAACCATCGCCGCCGGGAAGAGCGTGACGTTTAACGTGGCCTTTACGCCAACCAGCAGCGGGGCTGAAGCCGGCACTCTCGCGTTTGCCAGCAATGCCAATAGTGCGTCGGGGGCGGAATCGCTTACGGGGACTGGAACCGCAACTACGTATAGCGTCAATCTCTCCTGGAATGCCAGCAGCAATGTCGCTGGCTACAACGTCTACCGCAGCACCAGCGCTACCGGGACCTATGCCAAAGTCAATCCGAGCGTGGACGCCAATACCGCCTATACCGACAGCACAGTGGTTGCTGGTCAGACCTACTACTACGAAGCTACGTCGGTGAATTCCAGCGGTCAGGAGAGTGCACGCTCGACGCCGCCGGTGGTGGCAGCGATACCATAAAAGTTCGAGGTCTAGCACGGAAAGCTTTGTTTGCTCTCTTAGGAAGCATTAGGGTTACTCCTTAATGCTTCCCTTTTTATTTGTGCCCTTACGGTTCTGACGAGCCGACCCAACCCCTATCCTCCGAGTTGCCGATGGGTCCTGGGAGGTTCAATCACTGCCAACTGGCTTGGCAGTCATCTGCTCGCCGAGTCCTGCAGTTAAGTCTGGCAGGCATTGTTACTTCAGTAACATCCTGAAATCCCATAAAGTAACACATGAAGTTTAGTGGCACGTAAGGGCCATTCTCGGGGCCTGGCATTTCCGTTAGTACTAGTACAGGTGGCCAATGCCGCCGATCACTAACGTTATGCCGACAAAAATGACTGGCACGATCGTTTGGCCCCGGGCAGCAATTCTGCTGGCAGTTTTCGCTTTTTGCGGCTTCGCCAGTGCGCAGCAAGTTTCCATGGCGCTGCTGAAACCGGCATCGTTGGGCGAGCCGTTTTCCACTTCAACGACAACGACGCCACATCCAGCGATTGTTCCGGAGACTTCCGGCCATCGATTTTGGGATCGTGAAAATAGCTTTCTGTTCGCCACAAATGCCGCATTCAGCGCTGCCGACTTCGTTGTAACCAGAGACAATTTGCGCAACGGCGGCCAGGAACTAAATCCTGTTACTCGCGTATTCGCGGGCAGCACCGCAGGCTTGGCGATGAACTTCGCGGGGGAGACCGCCGGCGTGGTCGGACTCAGCTACTTCTTCCACAAGACGGGACATCACAGGCTGGAGCGCGCGGTCTCGATGTTGAATATCGGCTCTTCGGCGTCGGCTGTGGCCTTCGGTCTTGCCCATCGATAAAGCTAAGCTGGACAATCCCGGGCGCCGATCGGTCATGGCGAGACTAGCAATTTGTCATCGCCACGGCGGGCAATCCAAAGGCACAGAAATATTGCTGCCAGTGCAATCAGGAAATAAATGATTCCGCCTTCATGGTGCAGCCTTCCCGTCAAATAACTGGGATCGACGCGCGTCCCCAGCATTCCAAGAACAAAAATTCGAAGCCCGTTCTTCACTACTGAGAGCGGGATGGCCACGGCAATGACCAGGGCCTTGCGCCAGGGAGAACGTAAAAGCATCTGCGCAAGTACCATGGTTGTGACCACCAACATCAGGCTGGAACGGATACTGCTGCACTCTCGCGCAACCTCGATGACTAATCCCGGTATCGTGATGATAGTTCCCTCCCGGGCCACCGGAACCCTTGCGATCGCGAAGATGAGATCGGCAGATGCAGCGGAGCCTTCCTGCAGCAGGCGCACGATGGGGTCTAACAAGACCTGAGGAAGAGGAACGAGCCAGAACAAGAAACAAAGCGGAAAGGCTGCGCGTTTAAAAGCAGAAAAACCAAAGCAGAGGATAAAGGCGCCGATCCACCACAACACAAGCGCAAACATGTTCAGTGAAAGTCGTTCATCGGGATGAAGAAGGACAGCGCTTAGTCGCAAGGCGACAGCAACAGCGACCGCTAACGCCATCAGGATTGTGCCAAGGATCAAACTGGGTCTGGAGCTTTCCTGCGGCGCTCTCCAATCCAGAAAAATCAAAGTCAGGCTCACGGGAAGGATCAGCAGGATGTGCGTGTATTCACTGTCGCGATAGGCGAGGGTAAATGAGGAAATTAGGGGCCGAAGCCAGATTGCCAGAGAAACCGCAATAAGGACGCCAAAGCGCAAAAGCGGCGACCATTGGGAAACGAAATTTCGGTTCGATAGACTCGGCACGATGTAATGGTACGTCGGTAAATCAGTGATTACAGCTGCTTTTTTGTTAGGCAAGATTTCAACTCAGCAAGAATGCTGCCGCGATTTGCGAAGAACGACCTTTCGCACTATTTCTGCAGGTTCGCCGCCCGGCACAGTGGAGGCTCCGCCTCAGTGTGCTTTCGCGGCTTATCCTTTGGAATGTCGCCGCGAGCCACATTGGAGGGACGACTCATAATTCGTTTCTGGCTGATTGCCATCACTCTGTAATCGTATTTCTTATTATTCTCCACCATGTCATCTGTACATGCCGTCTGCGGCAAGGGATGAATATTGATCCGTTGAAGTGGCTGGCGCTTGCC
>DASRWO010000023.1:0-10735 GCA_035654555.1 Candidatus Deferrimicrobiaceae bacterium
CTTGGCGCCACTTACGAGCAGCGCAAAGATTACAAGAACGCGATCGATGCTTTCAGACATGCTATTCAACTGGATCGCGACAATCTCGATGCCATTCGCGGCCTTGCCGAGAATCTTTTGAACGATGGCCAGATTGATGCGGCACTCGATCAATACAAAGTGATCGCCGATGCGAACCCGGAAGATGCACAGACTTATCTCCGCATCTCCGAGATCTATCGCCGCCAGGGTAAGTACGATCAGGCGCTCGACAGTTTGAAAAAAGCCCAGGACATGGTACCCGACGCGCTGGAAGTTCCTTACAACATCGCCGTGGTGTATGAGGCGCAGGGCCGCTACGACGACGCCATCAAGATTCTGCAGGATCTGCTGAAGAAAACTGAAAAACCGGACAGCAGCTACTCCCAAGCCGACCGCAACAATCGTGGCATCTTTATTGAGCGCCTGGGAATGGTCTACCGTGACCAGGAAAATTATCCCGCAGCGGTGGAAGCTTTCCGCAAAATGATTCCGCTCGGCGATGACAACGCCAAAACCGGCTATCAGGATGTGATCGATACATATCGCGAAGCCAAGCAGTGGCCGCAAGCCACCGCCGTGGCCAAAGAAGCGGTACAGAAAATGCCCGAAGATCACGAGCTTCGCATGGTGCTCGACGCGCAACTCGCCGATACCGGCGATCCGGAGAAACCGCTCGCCGATGTGCGTTCATTGCTGACCGGGAAAGCGGAAGACCGCGAAGTCTATGTGCGCTTGGCTATCATGTACACGCGGCTGAAGCGCTGGAGCGACGCTGAGGAATCGCTCAACAAGGCCGAGCTTCTTTCTACCAAGCCCGACGACAAAGAATATATTTATTTCCTGCGCGGCTCCACTTACGAACGCGAAAAGAAATATGACGAAGCTGAAGCGGAATTCAAGAAGGTTCTCGCAAACAATCCGCAAAGTGCCGTCACGCTCAATTATCTGGGATACATGAACGCCGATCGCGGCGTGCAGCTGGAGGAATCGCTGAATCAGATCAAATTGGCCGTGAGCCTCGACCCTACGAACGGTGCTTATCTGGATTCTCTAGGATGGGCTTACTTCAAGCTGGGCAAGTACGATCTTGCCGAAGAGAGTCTGAACAAGGCCTCGCTCCGGATGGGTTCGGATCCAACCGTACAGGATCATCTTGGTGACCTTTTTCAGAAGACCGGACGCCTCAAACTTGCTGCCGCTCATTGGGAGCGCGCGCTTGAGGAGTGGAACAAAACAGTCCCGGCCGAGGTCGACGGCGATTTGCTGGTGGCCACGCAAAAGAAGCTCGACGCCGCCCGAGTACGATTGGCCAGGGAAGATTCGCAGAATCAGTAAATAAGTGCCTGTTATTTGGTGCCGATCAAAGAAGAATCGCACTAGGTAGCGGGTACTCGCAACTCAGTCTCGCCCCTGTTAAACTTCCAGCATGCTGGCCGGCTACGCGGTGCAGGTGGAACATTCCCGCGGACGTCGCTTCCCTGAGCCGCCTCATCCTTATCGCAACGACTACCAGCGCGACCGCGACCGCGTCATCCATGCCCGCGCCTTTCGCCGGCTCGAAGATAAGACGCAAGTTTTTACCCGACGCTACTCCGATCACTTCCGCAATCGACTGACTCATACGATCGAGGTAGCGCAGATCACGCGCACGGTCGCGGGCGCACTCGACTTGAACGTCGATCTGGCGGAGGCGCTTGCGCTTGTACATGATCTCGGGCACCCTCCATTCGGCCATGCTGGCGAAAAAGCGCTCGACACCGCCATGCGTGAACATGGCCTCTTCTTCGATCACAACCTGCACGCTTTGCGCATTGTGGAAGATTTCGAACAGCGTTACGCGGCCTTTCGCGGCCTGAATCTCACTTTTGAAGTCCGTGAAGGGATCATCAAACATTCGCGCGATTATGATGCAGAGAAGCATCCGGAACTCTCGGAATACCTGCTCGAGCAGCGGCCGCCGCTGGAGGCCCAACTGGTCGATCTAACCGACGAGATCGGCTACAACACGGCTGACCTCGACGACGGATACGAAGCCCATCTTCTGACGATTGAACAAATTCGCGAAAGGCTTCCCGTGTTTGAACGTTTCTTCCGCGAAGTCGCACAGATTTATCCTGATGCCCTAGAGAAGCTGCAATTCAACGAGGCGTTAAAGCGCGTGTTCAACCGCTTGACTGGCGATCTCATTGCGAACACGCGGAGTCGACTAAAGGAGACAAAAGTTGAGACTCTTGCCGATATTCGCAGGCACAAAGACCGACTCGCCGCATTTAGTACGCAAGTCGAATCAGAGCGTAAGCAGATCAAAGATTTCCTCTACGAAAATCTTTATTACAGCCCTTCCCTGGCAGGAGAAAAGGATGATGCCGAACGCCTCGTCAGCGAACTCTTCTCATTTTGGATGGAAAATCCTTCAGCTTTGCCGCACTACTACGAGGAGAAGGCCGAACAGGAATCCTTGCCGCGCGTGGTCTGCGACTATATCGCAGGGATGACGGATCATTTCATCATCGAGCAGTATGAGAAATACTGCAGCGAGAAGTAGCACAAATTTAATTTTAGGCGCCTCGGACTTATTTCTGGTCGACCAGAGGTATGTTGCAGCGGTACTCAATCATGGAGCCATCGGAAAAAACGGCGCAGGTGTTGCCTAAACTGGGCGTTATCGCGCTTGCCTTAATCATCTCTTTTGCCTGCTTTTCAATCGGAGATCTTGCCCTCGGCATTGTGGTCTTTGCAATTGGCATAGCCTTTGTAATGTTTGTGCTGGGAACGCGGAAGCCCCTGTGAACCTTGGGAAAAAAATGCGAAGACCGCAGCGGATAATCCCGAGCGATTTACCTTCCGACTACTGCTGCCACTACATCAAACAAAATCCTCGGCCCCCGCCTCACTTCCTCCACCCGAATGCGCTCATCATTCCCATGCTCGGTATTCCCTTCTTCTTCAGTGGCCGTATACGGATTGAACCCATAAGCGTTGACGCCCAGTGGACGGTAGCGCTGATTCTCCGTGTAGCCGCTGGTAATGTGCGGCACGACCGGAGTGCCAGGGAAATACTTTGCCGAAACTTCGCGGATGGCGTCGTACAGCGAAGTGTTGGTCGGCGAATAGTTCGCCTCGCGGAACTCCGCATTCAGCGGTTCGACGGTGACATTCGGATCATCGACGACTCGTCGGATGTTTGCCAGGAGTGCCTTAGGATCTCCGCCCGGCAAAATACGCACATCCAAATTCGCCCATGCCTCGGGCGGAATCACATTGGTTTGTTCCGACCCGCCCAGCATCGTAAGTGAAATCGTATCGCGTAGCAAAAAGTTCAACGACTCATCGTTCTCGACGTCCTGCTGAAATTTCTGCTCTCGAATTGCCTTGCGAATGTTGCGATATTCTCGGGCTTCTTCCGGCGGCTCGTAGGGCGCCATCTCGCGCAGAAATTCCTCCACCACGGGCAGGACTTTCAGTGGTGTTTGATAGGCAAGAATGCGATCAAGCGCATGCACTAGACGATTCGGCGCCGAATCCGGGTTCGGCCGCGACGCATGTCCCGGCCTCCCATGGGCTACCACATGGAGCCAGAACGTGGTTTTCTCACCTACATCTACGCCGACATATTTCACTTTGCCGTTGTTCAGCAGGTTCTCGCCGCCTTCGTTTATCAGGAACTCGGCATTCTCCAGGAGGTCTCGCTGGTGTGCGATAAACCAATCTGTGCCGGTGCCGTCGGCTTCTTCGTCAGCCACGGCGAGAAAAATCACATCGCGGTCCAGTTCGACTTTTTCGCGCTTTAGCATGACCGTGACAACCAACTGCGCCAGGCCTTCGTCCTTCATGTCCTGCGCGCCGCGGCCCCAGAGCCAGCCATCTTTAATCTCGCCGCTGAAGGGCGGAACCTTCCATTGCGCGGCATCGCTGGTAACCACATCCATGTGGTTTAGCAGAATGATCGGCCGCTTGGCCTCCGCCGTGGTATGCGGCAACCTAGCCCACAGATCCCCGCGCCCCGGCGTGTATTCGAAGACGCGATTCTCAATCCCTTCCTGATCAAGAATGTTCTTGTAGAAGGAAACTGCGCGCATTTCGTGTCCCGGAGGATTGGTGGTGTCGATGCGCAAATATTCCTGCATCCAAGTCAGGGCAAGATCGGAATACTGCTGCAAATGTCCCGCTGGAATGCGGGACGAAGCCATCTCTGATGGCTCGCCCGGCGTGGCGGCGACCGCTGCCAGGTTTGCAAAAGCTAAAATCACCAGCCCCGTGGCCAGCGTCAACCTCATCAAAATCAACACCGGTTTGCCCGGCATGGCTCTGTTTTTTCCAGCCACGCGCTCGTTTACCCTGTTCGAATGCCGCAAAGTCGTCCCCCCTCCGTTCCACGCAGTTTTTATATCAGGTTTGCCAAAATTACCGTGCGCAAATGCGTGCAGACCGCTCCGGAGCCAGATAGTCGCGTATAATCTCTTTAGGGTCAAGTGTTTAGCGTTCAAACCCGAAAGTGAGTTTTGGCATCAGACCTGTAGTAGAACTGTCGGCATCGGAATGTTTGCGGTGCCGAAGTTTTGCGCTTTTTGGTGTGCGCCGCGTCCCCGCATACTGCTTGTTTTAGTGGACGCAATTAGAAATAACGCAACACGCCCCGTTTGGCGTGCTAGGGGAGCGTCACAAACGCTCCCAAATTGGAGGAAGTTTTTCTATGAACACTCGTATGTTCGCCACTTTGCCTCTGGCCGCGATGCTTGCATTTCCGGCCATTGCGCAGACTTCGTCTAACCAAGATCAATCGAATCCCCCGGCAGCTTCCCAGCCCAGCCAGTCTACGGACAACATGAATGGCACGGGCAAGCAGCCTTTACAGACCCCGGCTCGTGAAGGCTTCTGGGGACGGGTAAATCCGTTCGCCCGCAAGAGCTATGTAAAGCGCCAGACCGAACCCATTCGCGACCGTGTGAATGAACTGGATGATTTAACCGCCGCCAATAGCCGCGCAATTAAAGACACCGACGCTCGCGCCCAAGCCGGAGTCAAGCTAGCTTCCGATAAGGCCAATGAGGCCGACCAACATGCTGTCGATGCCGGCAATAAGGCCACAATGGCGCAGCAAAGCGCCCAGCAGGCTACGACGCGCATCCAGACGGTGGAAACCGTGGTTGGCAATATCGATCAGTACAAAGCGTCAAACCAGACTGAGATCCGCTTTCGTCCCGGCCAAACCGTATTGAGCAAGAACGCCAAAGATGCTCTGGATGAAATGGCCAACGGCGTGAAGGGCCAGCACGGCTACATCATCGAAGTGCAGGGCTTCTCTTCCGGCAGGGGCCAGACCGCGATCACAAACTCGCAGAAAATGGCTGAGTCGGTCGTTCGCTATATGGTTCTGAACAATGAGGTTCCGGTTTACCGGATTTATCTCGTGGGTATGGGCAATGCGCCTGTGGCCACGGACACTGATGCCAAGACCAAGCATATGAGTGGCGGTCGCGTGGAAATCAGCCTGTTGAAGAATGATCTGGAGCAATTGGCCAGTGGCTCTTCGACTCCTGCCACCACTCCCGACCAGCAACAGCAGCCGAAGTAGTTTGATTTTGGTAAGGGGACCGAGCGCCTCGCTCAAGTCCCTCCCCCAACGAAAAGCCCCTTGCTCACGCAAGGGGCTTTCGTTCTTACAAGAAATCCGCTTTGAAGACCTGGGATACGGCGAATCCGTCCTCCATACTAGCTAATGTGGTGGTAGTGAACGAGCAACAGGTGGGTTACAAAACCGGCAACAAACCAGGCAGCCGCTTGCAGAATTCGCTTGAATCGCTCCGTCATCAGGAAAAGAATAACCCAAGTCCGCATCCTGTGTCAGGCGCCGAATCAAAAGGTTTCAGTCGCGATAACCTCCTGGATTGATTCCGAAGGCGTTGAGTTTCGACTGAAGCGTAGTGCGTTTCAGACCTAAACGCGCCGCTGCACCGTTGGGTCCGCCGAGTTGGCCCTTGCATTCGCGGAGGGCGCGCAGAATGCGTTCCCGTTCCATGTCATGCAGAGTCTCACCTTCCTCCGGGCCACGCTCCTCATGTAGTTCGCCCAGCGGCACCTGCAAAACCGATCCGGGAGTGAGAATCACCGAGCGCTCCACAAAGTTTTCCAGTTCGCGGATATTTCCCGGCCATCCCCACTGCATCAGAGTCTCCATGGTCTTTGCCGGGATGCTGAGAATGGACTTGTTCATTCGGCTAGCGTATTTACGGACGAAATGTTCGATGAGAAGCGGAATGTCCTCGCGCCGCTCGCGCAGCGGAGGCGTACGTAAGGGGAAGACATTCAGACGGTAATAAAGGTCGGTGCGGAACTCCCGCCGGTTCACACCCTCCAGCAGGTCTCGGTTGGTCGCCGCGATAAGGCGGAAATTCACTTTCAGAGTCTGCGTGCCGCCAAGCCGTTCGAATTCTTGGTCTTGCAGGACCCGCAGCAGTTTCGGCTGCAGGTCCAGTGAAACTTCTCCGATTTCGTCCAGGAAAAGCGTTCCCTTGTCGGCCAATTCAAGTCGGCCTAGCTTCTTCGCGATTGCGCCCGTGAAGGCCCCTTTTTCATGCCCAAAGAGCTCGCTCTCCAGCAAGCCTGAGGGAATCGCGGCGCAGTTCAACTTGATGAAAGTATTCTCTCTACGCTTGCTCAGGCGATGGATAGCCCGGGCCACTAATTCTTTGCCGGTGCCGGTTTCGCCCAGTAGAAGCACGGTGGCGTCGCTGGGCGCGACCTTCGCAACTTTCTCCATCACATCTTTTAAGGTAGTGCTGCGGCCAATGATTTCCCCAAATCCCAATTCCGTGTCAATCGCCTGTTCGAGATAAAGTTTTTCTTCGGACAGTTTCTCCTTAGCCAGCCGAAGTTCCTCGGTCACCGCCTGCAGTTGAGCAACATTCTCGCGCAAGGCTTGCTCGGCCTTCTGCCGCGATTCATCCAGCTTCACCTTCTCGGTGACATCCCGTTGAATACCCCAGGTCCGCACCAACATTCCGTTTTCCACAGTACCGATCAGACTGTTGAGAAAGACTTTGGGATTGCCATGAATGTCGATCTCGTGGGACTCACGGTCTAACGACCGGAATCGTGAGCGGATGTAATGGCGGGTCAACTCGATATTGCGGGGATCTTCGGGCGGCAGCATTTCCGTCATTCGTTTTCCTTGCAACTCCTGTGCGGACTTCAAGCCGTACATCGCTGCCATGGCGTCATTGCACTCCGCGACATAGGACTCGTAAAGAATGTGCTGGATCAGTTCATCTTCCGGCAGGTCGATGGAAATCGGCTTGTCCATATCCTCTCGGAAAATGCCCTCCGAACTCTGCGCGACGAACATTCGATAATTTTCTTCACTGTGCCGCAACGCCTGCTCCGCCTGCTTGAGTTCAGTAACGTCGCGACAAGTACCCATTAGGCGAACCGGCCGTCCTTGTTCATCATGAAAAACCTTCCAGTGCTCCTCCAGGACTTTGACGCGGCCGTCTGCCGTGACAATCCGGTATTCGACCGAGGGAGGTGCACCCTTTTTGAGCGAAGCTTCAAAGGCCGCATCCACTTTCGCGCGATCCTCCGGGTGGATAAATTCCGCAAAGTCCGGACGCCTGGGGTGAAATTGGGAGGGGTCGGTCTCAAAGATTCGGTGTGTCTGCTCCGACCAGGTAATCTCAAGGCCTGGCAACTCGGTTTCCCAACTGCCCACTTTCGCCACGGCTTGGGCCTCGATCAAGCGGGTGCGTTCTGTCTCCAATTGCTTTGCGATCTCGCGCTGCTCCTGCTCACTGGCTCGCAATGCCTCCTCCGCCTGCTTGCGCTCCGTGATGTCCGCAGCCACTCCGATTACGCACGGCTCGCCATTTACTTCGATCCTTTCCGCGGTTATTGCAACGGCGCGGATGCTTCCGTTTTTCATCCGAAAGGCGGTTTCTACATTGCGGAGTCTACCTTGGCACAGAAGCCGCGCTCCCAGTTCTAACCTTTCAGCCGGATTTACCCATAGCCCAATATCCAAAGGCGCTCGCCCGAGAATCTCTTCGCGGCGCCATCCGGTCGCGCGTTCAAAGGTTTCGTTGACGTCGATGTAACGACCGTCCCTAATACTCGTTAACGTAATCGCCATAGGGCCTTGCCGAAACACCTTCGAGAACTTCTCTTCAGACTCCTTCAGCGCCCGCTCTGCCCGTTTACTCTCCGTCACATCCTGCAGGATCGCGGCGATCCGCTCCACTCCCGTGGGACCTTCAATGGGAAAATACGTGACGAATAATTCTCTTTCGCCCAAGGCAGGATAGGTATATTTCATATCGTAGGCGACAAGTTTGCCGCTCCGGAAACATTCCTCCATCTTTCCTCTGACTAAAGATTCGAAAACCTGCTTATGCACAACTTCATCGACACGCCGTCCGATGACTTCTTCCTTTTTTTTGTCCCGGTACTTCAAAAACGCGTGGTTCGCAATTACGTATCGATAATCGCGATCCACAACCAGAATCATCTCTTCCAGGCCTTCAACCACTCTCTCGTATTCGCGTAGCCTTTCCGCAGCGTGGTTCCGTTCGGTGAGATCGCGAGCGACCGCGACTATATAGTCGCGATCCAGGTGGACCCATCTCATGCTTACTTCCACTGGAAAAACCGACCTGTCCTTTCTCTGGTGCAGGCTTTCTAGCACGAAAAATCCCGATTTCTCTAAGGTTCCCATGATCTTCCCTACCGAGAGAGGAGAAGTTGCGGGATCGATATCGAAGACTCTCAGCGACAACATCTCTTCGCGGCTGTAGCCGAGCGCCGAACAGGCTTTTTCATTGACATCGAGAAAGCGAAGAGTTTCCGGATCCACAACTTCAATCGCATCATTGCTCTGATCCACCAGAGTCCGGAACAGTTTCAGTTCCGCGATGGTCCTCTCGTTCTTGCGCACTTCGCGAAGCAGCCCCTCGCCAGCCTCACGCAGCAGCTTTTCAGTCCGCAGTTGTTCGGTAACATCGTGGGCGATGCCGCGCACGATTCGGCACCCTTCTGCACCTTCAGTCCTCAGAGTGTTGTTGTACTGCCAGATCCGCCTCTCTCCGGAGCGCGTCATTAAGGCCAGGAAGCCCCGAGCCTCTCCCTTGCTTTCAATCTCGCTGAGATAGGAATCGAACTGGGAGCGGAACTCCGGAGGAATGAGTTCCTCCATGGGAATTCTTAGAAGCTCTTCTACGCTGTATCCCAGCAAGCGAGCGGGTGCGGGGTTAACGAAGAGAAGATGGCCTTCCAGATCGTGGAGGCACAGCAGATCGTGACTGTGTTCCACTAAATCTTGGTACCATTCTTGGTTTTCACGCGAGCGTCGCACTCGGCGCAACTCGTCCGGCTTGGCTTCCAGAACCTGGCGTTGCTCGTGCCCAGGGTGCAAATCCATGGCTACTCCCTGCGGGCTAGGTAGATTCATTAAGCTGCGCGGATTCTGCTCCTGCGATGTTTCGCCGGTAGAGGAACCCCAGGGGTATGTTCAGGCTACCCAAGCCCGATCGCCGCGAAGTGTAACAGAACACAACTCTGTGCGCCACCGTACATAGTTTTTCGTCAGTTGAACTGTGCGATCTGTCCCAAATTGGCACCTCTAATCACTCGGGCCCTACCGGCCCTCGCGGTCCGAGCCGCCAATCCAGTTTTGACCCAGTGTCTGTCCCGCGGCTAAACTCACTTCTCAGCGGGGGTTTCCATGAAACGTATCTTATTGCTGTTGCTTGGTTCGTCACTCATCTTATCCGCTGCCTTTGCTGCCGGACCGCCCGCGGATGACGATCAAGCCCATCCTCACCACGAAGACTTGACTACCGCCCAGTTAGGTACCGTCGTGTTTCCAGTATCCTGCGATCCCGCCGTGCAAAAGTCTTTCCAGCGCGGCGTCGCTCTACTCCATTCTTTCTGGTACGAAGAAGCAGAAAAGGAATTCACGCAAATCGCGGTGGATGCTCCTAATTGCGCCATGGCGCACTGGGGCATTGCCATGAGCCTGTGGCACCAGCTCTGGAACAAACCAGATGCCAAGATAATCCTGCGTGGTCTCGACGAAGTTCACGAAGCAAAGACCACAGACGGACCCATCACTGCGCGCGAGAAGGCATATATCGCCGCCATCGCCGCTTTTTACAGTGACTCTAAGAAATTGGATCATGAAGCCCGCGCCAAGGCTTACTCGGACGCGATGAAGAACGTCTACGAGACTTACCCAGACGATCATGAAGCCGCGGTCTTCTACGCCCTGTCCTTGCTGGCCTCCGAGCCACCAGAGGACGCGACCTTCGCCAATCGCCGGCAAGCCGCTGCGATCCTGGAAAAGTTGTTCGCCACCGAGCCGGACCATCCTGGCGTGGCCCACTACCTGATCCACGCCTACGACAAGCCGCAACTAGCGCAACTGGGATTGCCCGCCGCACGCCGTTACGCACAAGTTGCTCCCGCCTCTCCTCACGCCTTGCATATGCCGTCGCATATCTTTGCCCGCGTGGGCTTCTGGCAGGACGATATCAACTCGAACCTCGCTTCCATCGCCGCCACCCGCAAAACCGCCGCCATGCATATGGGCGGCGAAGGCCATCAGTTCCACGCCATGGATTTCCTCTTCTACGCCTACATGCAAAGCGGACGCGACTTCGATGCCCGCGCGTTGATCGAGGAGATCCGCGCCATGCCCAACAAACACGACGATATGTATGGCAAG
>DASRWO010000024.1:0-13205 GCA_035654555.1 Candidatus Deferrimicrobiaceae bacterium
TTCCTCCATCCTGGGCTCGTCCATCATGCGATCCGGCGTGGGCTCGGGAAATGTTGACGTGGCAGATTGCACTGGAGCAACGGCCTCAGGAAAATCCATGGCATTGTCATGCGATGCGGCGAACGAGTGAAACTCGGGCACACGCTGCGCCCGCGGAATCTCGCGGAAGCCGGTGGCGATTACGGTAATCTTCACCGCGTCTTTCATCTTCTCGTCGAGTACTGCGCCAAAAATAATGTTCGCGTCTTCGTGAGCGGCGCTCTGAATGATGGTGCACGCTTGTTGCACCTCGGCAAGTTTCAGGGAAGCCGATCCGGTGATGTTGATCAGAATGCCGCGCGCTCCGTCGATCGCGCCCGCTTCGAGCAGCGGCGAAGCAATCGCCCGCTGGGCCGCTTCGATCGTTCGCTTTGTGCCGCTCGCGGTGGCTGTGCCCATCACGGCGTAACCCATGCGCGCCATAATTGTCTTCACGTCGGCGAAGTCGCGATTGATGATCCCGGGAATCGTAATGATGTCGGAGATTCCCTGCACGCCTTGGCGCAGAATGTCATCGGCCACGCGGAACGACTCGAAAAATCCCGCATCCTCGGCCACGGCTAAGAGTTTTTCGTTGGGAATCACGATCGTGGTATCGACCGATTCCATCAACTCCGCAATGCCGCGATCGGCTTGGGTCATGCGGCGCCGTCCTTCAAAAGAAAACGGCTTGGTGACCACGGCAACCGTCAATGCTCCCATTTCGCAGGCCAGCGATGCGATGATTGGAGCCGCGCCCGTGCCCGTGCCGCCACCCAGGCCGGTCGTCACAAACACCATGTCGGCACCCTCGAGCGCTTCGATAATTTTGTCGGAATCCTCGAGCGCCGCCTTGCGGCCCACTTCAGGATTGGCGCCCGCGCCTAATCCATTGGTGAGCTTCACGCCCAACTGCAGCTTGACCGGCGCGCGAGAAAGACGCAGCGCCTGCAAGTCGGTGTTGGCCACGATGAACTCGATGCCCTCCACTCCGGCATCAATCATACGGTTCACCGCGTTGCCGCCGCCGCCACCAACGCCAATCACTTTGATCTTGGCATCGTTGAGAGGTTCTTCGTTGAAGCTGATGCGAATGCTGGAATCATTTGTCATAAGTCTCCACACCGTCGTTGGATTTTTAAAGTTCTCTTTCGTCTCGAATGGAGGTCATCGTGATTTTTCCGCTCTACTCGGCCCAATTTGTCTTGATCTCGCTAGAGTTTCCAACCCGCGCGCGATATCGTATTCGTAATCCATCTCCCCGAATGCAGTTTTGAGATCGAGCACGACCTGTGAAGCCTGTGCCCTCTCAACGTCCATAGGAATGCTTACCTGAATCCCCTCCCATTTTCTGCGTGTTCGCTCTCCCTTTAAAACCAGGCTCACTTCGTGGCGCTTGTAGACGATTGAAACGCCTTCGCGCACTTCCGATTTAATCTGCACTGAAAAACCATGACCGTTGTATTTTCGACGGCGATATCCGATTACTCGCAGGAGTGACATCACGCTCGTTCACCCCACTAACAATGCCTTCAATCTCGATCCCCACCGGTCTCCCTGAAACCCACGCGCCACACGCGCTCGTTGCCCGTAGTTCACCATCCCGAGCACTGTGGCATACTCCGGCTCGGCCAGCGTGGATGGCATCTTCGCCAGGGGTGTAGGCCACGACAGCCTTACCGGGCGCCGCAACACAGATTCAGCGACATCGAAAATTCCCGGCAACCGCGAACCTCCCCCGCTCAGCACGATGCCGGCGAGGCAGGCATCAAACATCCCACTCTGCCGCAGAGATTCCCGCATCATTTCGAACAACTCGCGCGCCCGCGGCTCAAGGATTTCCGCCACCAGGCGCTGCGGCAGCAAACGCGACGGCCGGTCGCCCACGGACGGAACTTCGACTTCATTCCCCTCCGGAATCAACGTGACGATCGCATTGCCGAAAATTTTCTTGATCTTTTCCGCATCCGCCAGCGGAGTGCACATGCCCATCGAGAGATCGCTGGTGAAGTGATCGCCACCCAGCGGAATCACACCGGTGTATGCGACTGCTCCTTGCAGGAAGACCACCAGTTCGGTTGAGCCAGCACCGATATCTGCCAGACACACTCCCAACTCGCGCTCGTCGGCCCGCAGCACGGAATCGGCTGCTGCCAACGGTTCGAAGACGGTATCGTCCACGTGGACGCCGGCGCGGTTCACCGCGGTAATCACATTCTGCGTTGCACTGGCTGCCGCGGTCACCAGATGAACTCTCACTTCCAGCTTGGCGGCCATCATTCCCAGCGGATCGTGCACCCCGGCCTGATCGTCCAGAATGAACTCCTGCGGCAGCAGATGCAGCACTTCGCGACCCTCCGGTAGCGGAATTGCCCGTGCCCGCTCGACCGCCTGCTTGATCTCATCCCGCCCAATCTCCCGCGGACGCGATCCCAGACTGATACCGCCGTGGCTGTTCACGCCACGCACGTGCGCCCCGCCGATGCCGACAATGGCGTGTTCCACGGCCGCTCCCGCCACATCTTCAGCCGCTTCCACAGCCTTCTGAATGGCGGCAATGGCTTTTTCCAGATCCACGATCACGCCTTTGCGCGAGCCGCGCGATTCCGCCACGCCGTGCCCACGATAGCGCAGGCCGCAGTCGGTCACCTCTGCCATGAGCGCGCACGTTTTGGCGCTACCTACATCAAGCGCCGTAAGAAAGTTCTGCTGCTGGTTCGCCATCTTTTATCAGTTCCCGTTATTCGTTCCCGGTGAAAATTTCGTTCTTTATTCTTCATGACACGGTCGTTTTGAAGAGTCAGTCGCTCGGCTCCGAATTCGTCTTTGGAATCGCAGGGCTCGGTTTCCGCCCGCCTGTATGCCCCGCAGACTTAGTAGGCAGAACTGAACTTCTGCCCGGCGTTTTCTTGTGCTCGATCCTTCGCCGCACTGCGATCGGGGCTACTCGCTTTTTGTCGGTCACCGGTTTCTCAGCGGCGATCGACTTCTTTGCGACAGCTGGGCTCGGTGAGATCGTCGTTGTTGTTTTGTTTGGGCTGGCCTTGGCGCCAACTTTCTTGGTCGAAGCGGTTGCGGCTTTGGGATCAAGTTTCTTCGCCGTCAGCTCGAAGGCGGGCTTGGGCAATGGCCGATCATTCGGACCCAGGCGCGTCAGCAACGATACGGACTTGACTCTTCCCGCCGCCTCCGCCTTCGCAACACTCTGCTTCGACGGAGCCGGCTTCGCCATATCCGGATTTACGATGATCTGGTTGTCGTAACGCAAATCGACAGATTCGAGCTTCTGAAACTGCTGCCGCCAACCCTGAGCGTGGCTGACAAAAATCTTGTAGCGCCGCAGATAATCCGACGATCCCAGATGGACCAGCACATCGCCCGCGGGATCATTCACCCGCACTTTGACGTCTTCGAGATCGGAGAGATCCACTTCACTCAGATCCTGCGAATAGCGGGCTCCCCCCGAATCCAGTTCATGCACCATCTGGCTATAAGCCTTCATGCGCGGCGTGCGTGTGGAAAGCGGCTCGCCGGGATTCATTCCAATAATCACGGGAAAGGAATATTTGTGCTTCGGCGACAATTCCATCAGCGTGCCGCCGGCATCGATCAACAACATGCGCGGCCCGACCCGCGCGAATGCCACAGGGGTGCGCTCGTGAATTTCCACCTGCAGGCGATTGGGAACAAACCGCATCACGCTGGCCGATTCCACCCAGGGAATCTGTTCCAGCTGCGCTTTCTGTTGGGTCAGCGGAATGAAAAAAATGTTGCGCCCAATGTCGACGCCCATCACCTCCATGATTTGCGACTTGGTCACGTTCGCCATGCCCGAGACTTGAATGTTGTCGCTCGAATCCACGCGGAAGCGCCATGAATGCTCGCCGTAGTGATAGAGCGCCGCGGCGAATAGCGCTGCGACGCACACAACCGCAGCCGCAGCCATGCCCCACAACAAACGGTTTGCAGTTTTTTTGGGGAGAGAACTTCGCCGGGCGGAGACTCGCTTTTGCCCGCGTAGAAACGGCGATTCCTCATCCACATCCAGATCGACGAGGCGGGCATCGTCCATCTCCAAGTCATGTCCGTTCAGACCATGGAGACCCGCCCGCGCGCTGCCAGCGCTGGGTGGGTACAACTCCTCCTGCAAGATGGTGGAACCAGACTTCCGTGCCATCAATTCAGGTTAGTTGTCGCTGTGAAATCGCTGAGCACTCAAACTATAACTTCATTTCGCGAAGTGAGACAGAAAAATTATCGAACTTTTGCACAGCCAGGAACCGCGTTGGCCATCAGGAGGGGAATTTGTGGGAGTGACTACTCGCCTTGAGGCAGAGTAGTTTCGATTGCTCGGACAAACATCCAGGCGGAGATGTGACGGAGACGAGAGCATTCGCCGGTGCTGTCAAGGCGAAGCCTCGTCCCAACTTCTTGGCCGTGTACAGAAAAGCCAAGGCGGACGCGCTACCTCGCTGAGCGTCCGTTCTTTTACAGGTACAGGAGGAAGATGTTATTCGTTCTCGAAGCTCACAGTCTCTACGTGCGTCCCGGGAACCGAGATTCGCACTCGCGGAATGCCCACCCGTACTCGCGGACAAACCACGGCATCAAACCTGGGCGTGGCCACGCTTATTCTCGCAACCTGCGCCTCGATCTCCGCCTCAGCCCGTGCCCGGTTCGCTTCCAACCGCGCGAATCGAGCTTCCTCGCGTGCCGACATCGCTTCAAATCGTCCCATTCCGCCCTGGGCCCGCACCATTTTAGTCTGCATTCGAGCCATGGCCGTAGCAAACCGGCAGGAGGTGGTCTCATTCTTCGCGGCTAACACCTCGCTTTTTGCCGCGAACCAGTCAGCGCGCCCTGTCGCCAGCGCCAGAACGCCTTCCGCGCGACTTGTAACGCCGGCCATAAGGTGCGTTACCGCGCGATGGGCCCAATAAGTCGCTCCGCCGTCGTGGTAAACTCCATTCAATCCCAGCGCCAACACCCCAGCCGCCAGCCATCCCCATGCTTGTGTCGATTTCATAGCCTTAACCCCTTATAGCTCAATAGACGAAGGGCATCTCAATCAGTTAGCAATAAAAGATACGGGGCGGCCGGCGGAAAAGTTCCACGCGCAGGTGTAAAATCCCAGCCAACGGGGTGGAAAAGTATGCCCTTTTCATTCGTTCTACTCCTCGCCTTAGCCGTGCCTCAAAATGTATCGAATGCGCCCACGCCCGACGCACTCACCCTTCTGAAAGAAGTCAGCCGGCGCTACGCCGACGCCAAGTCTTACCACATCGAAGCCGTCGAGGAGCGGGCTTCGAGCGACGAATTACGTCACGACTGGCAAAAAACCTTGCTTTCAGCCACCCTCATGCCTGGTGGCCGCTACCGCTACGAGGGACGATCCAGTTACGATTCCGCGGTCTTGGTCTCGGATGGAACTATCGAGTGGGACTACCACGCCTACGAACATGTTTATACGAAACATCCATCCGCCAAGAACGCGATGAAGGATCGCGTAATCTCTCACCAGGAGATGGCAGCGGAGGAGGCTTCATCGCTCGTTGGCGAAATCGCGCGCCGTGCTCACCCGTTAAAGCTGGCTACCTTTCTTCCGGACGAAGATGTCACCTTAGATGACAGTACAATTCAGTGTTACGTGGTTCACTACTCCAGCAAAGATTTTAAGACCCGGCGGGACGATCTGGAGCGAGACGAGACACTCTGGATCGACAAGTCACGCAAGGTCGTAATTAAGACCGTGACCCGGAGGGAAGCTTACGTGCTTGATGGACCAGATGTACGCATTCCAATCCATGAGCAAGTAACCGTAACCTACCCGGTTGTGGAATTTGATCCGCCGCAACTTCCGGGTACATTCGCTTTCGTGGTGCCTCCGGGTGCCAAATTGGTCGCCGAGTTTCCGGACCCATTCTCGAACCAGCGGGGACTGGAATCGGAAAACTTCCTAGGTAAGCCGGCGCCGGAACTCACTCTCGTTTCAGACGACGGGAAAATCGCGACGCTCAGTGCCTTCCGAGGCAAGCCGGTTTTCATAGAATTTTGGGCCACTTGGTGCGGACCCTGTGTCGAGCTGACGCCGGAGTTGAACAAGCTCTATTCAGAAACTGCGAGTAATGGCCTGGCATGGATCAGCGTTGACAGCGACGAAGATGCGGCAGATGCTGCGAAATTCATGTCGGTCCAACACATCCCTTGGCCGAACTACCACGATGCAGACGGTTCGTTCGGGAAAGCATTCCAGCGCGAAGGAATCCCGCTGGGCGTTCTGATCGACGCAGACGGCAAAGTTGCCTTTTACGAAACGGGATACGAAATTTCAGACCTTCGTTCTGCCATTGCCAAGCTGGGTCCGCAGTTCAGCTCGGTCGCGTTGGCTAAGACGTCAGCAAAATGAACAACAAAGTGTTGCGTCATTCCAACCGCTTTCGCGACAGCATCGTGGCTGTCTCCCATTGCGCCTCCAGGCGGGTGATGCGGGGTTCATGGTCGCGAATCTCCTGGGCCAAGTCCTTGAGCGTTTCACCGGCGCGGCGCACTTCGTCGGTGAGCTTCAACGCCTCTTTGATCGCGTCAATGGCCTGGCTTAGAACACTCATCGCTGCGAGGAGTGCCGCTTTTCGCGCTCCGTTTTGAGTTCTTCAAGGACGGCCGTAGCTTCGGCCAAACCGCTTCTTAAGGAGACCTGGGCCTTGCGGACTTCCTTGTGAAGATGCGAGGCGAGCTTGGCGACTGCCAATCCCTCTCCAGTGGGTTTGCTCTCACAACGCGTCCGAACCAATTCTGCAACGCTGACACCTGCGTTCCTGGCCTCCTTACGCAGCCAGCCGCGAAACGCCGGGGTGGTCAATACTTGCAGTCGCGCCGTTTTCATAATTGTCCCCGCCTGCTCATGAGCATATACATGCTCATATCGCTGTTTACACTGTTAGGGGAGGCATGTTTGGAGGGAATAAAACCTATTGAACCGGCGTTCTTTCTAGCAACTTCTCCAGGATCATGGGCCCCAATTGCGAAACGCTGCCCGCACCTAGCGTCAGGATCATGTCACCTTCTTGTGCAACCTCGGCCACTGAAGCCATGGCCTCAGCGAACGAACTCACATAGAGCGCGTCCAGTCCACCTTTTTCTCGAATCGTCGCCGCCAGTCCTTGCCCGCTGATTCCTTCGATGTGCGTTTCGCTGGCCGCATAAATGTCGAGCACAAACAACGAATCGGCGCCCGCAAATGCGGCCGTGAATTCATCCATCAGATCGCGGGTACGCGTGTACCGGTGCGGCTGGAACACCACATGAACCTTGCGAAATCCGCACTGCCGAGCCGCCGCCAGCGTCGCCCTAATTTCGGTGGGATGGTGACCGTAATCGTCGATCACACTCACCCCGGCCGCGCGCCCACGCAACTGAAAACGCCGGTCAACGCCACGGAACTGATCAAGTCCGGAGCGTATGGCGTCCGCTTCAATATCAAGCCCTACCCCGACGGCAATCGCCGCTGTGGCATTTAGAACGTTGTGTACTCCCGGCACATGCAGGGTAAACTCACCCAAATCTTTCTTTAAATAACTCACGCGAAAGCGGCTCAAAGGCTGGCCTTCAGCTCCCAAACTCGAGGTCGATCCGTTTTCCAACTTGATCAGAAAATCCGATCCACGCTTAGTCCCATAGGTCACCGTGCGGCGCTGCACATCCGGCAGCAGTCGGCGCAGCAGCGGATCGTCGTTGCACGCCACCACCATCCCGTAAAAAGGGACGCGGTCCATGAACTCCAGAAATGTTTTCTTCACATCCCGCATATTGCGGTAGCAGTCCATGTGCTCGCGGTCGATGTTGGTCACCACGGAGAGAATTGGCGAAAGCTTCAGAAATGACCTGTCACTTTCATCCGCCTCGGCCACCAGATATCGCGACTTGCCGACTCGGGCGTTCGATCCCATCGCATCCACGCGTCCGCCAACTACTACCGTAGGATCAAGGCCACCGCCCGCCAGCACAGCCGCCACCATCGAAGTCGTCGTGGTCTTGCCGTGCATCCCGGCGATCGCGATGCCATACTTCAGGCGCATCAACTCGGCCAGCATCTCCGCCCGCTGAATCACGGGCACGTGCAACCTGTGTGCCTCGATGACCTCAGGATTCTCCGTCGCAATCGCCGAACTGGTTACCACCACTTCGGCTCCAGAAATATTCTCTGCGCGATGTCCCTCAAACACGGCGGCGCCCAACGCAGCCAGCCTCTCAGTCACAGAAGAATGTTTGAGGTCCGACCCCGAGACCTTGTAACCGAGATTCAGCAGCACCTCGGCAATCCCGCTCATGCCGATGCCACCAATGCCCACGAAATGAATCTGCTGAATCTTGGCAAACATAAGTCAAACTTACGATCTGTCGTCCTGAACGGAGTAAGTGCTTCGCAGATGCAAGGTGTTTACGCTGTTGAAGGATTCCTACCTGCCACCAACGACGAAGAACCGCTCACTCCCACTGCGCCGCATGCCGCCGCAGCCACCAGCAGGCAGAATACCCTTGCTGCGGAAAGATCGACCGGCTGCAGGTCTGCTGCGCTGTTCCGGTCATATCATACTCAGTCTTGTTGCCCTTCAATGATGTGGCCAGAAACTGATGGACCTCGACCGTGCCGTAGCCCGCACCTCGCGACTCACGCAACTTCCAAACCAGCCAGTCGCCAGCATAAAGCATCCCGAAAAGCAGGAGCAGAATTACTACGCCGCTGCCGATTTGTGGTCCTGTAGGGCCTTTCATATGTCGCCTGTCATCCGCAGCGGAGAAGGGCTTCGCGAATGCAAAGCTCTTACGCAATCGCAGGATCACCTATTGGCTCGAACGGTCTGCATGGGAACTTTGCGAACTGCTTCCATCATCCGCTTCTTCAATTTCGGCCAACCGCGCCGCCATCGCCGCGATATCCCGGGCAGCATTGGGGTGCGACAATCCGCGTGCCGCTTCGCTCATGATGTGCAATCGTCGCGCATCCCCAAGCAAGGCGGCAATTGTTTCCGCCAGCCAGACACCTTCGAGCTTCGATTCTTCCACCACCACCGCTGCTCCCGACCGCGCCAGCGTCTCGGCATTCACTCGCTGATGGTCGTCCGCGGCCCGGGGAAACGGTACGAAAATCGCGGGCTTCGCTGCCGCCGTTATCTCCGCCACCGTGCTCGCGCCGGAGCGGCACACAACCAGATCCGCGCGCGCAAATGCCCAAGGCATGTCCTCGATAAACTTGAAAACCTGCACCGACTCCCCTGATCTTGATTGATCGAATCGACGATACGCGGCCAGCGCGTCATTATAGTCGCGCTCACCCGTCTGATGAATAATGCAGATCCCGGGCGCCTGCCGGTGCAATTCCGGCAGACAGCGGATCATCGCTTCATTGATCGCGTGCGCCCCCTGGCTTCCGCCAAAAACCAGCAGAGTCGGAGTCCCGGCACGCTTGTTATCACTTAGAACTGGAATTTCAAAGAACGCCTGCCGCACCGGAACGCCCGTTACTTCGGCATGGCGAAAATATTTCGCCGTCTCTGCAAAATGCACCGCTGCCCCGGATACAAATCGCGCCACCACGCGGTTGGCAAACCCTGGGACCACATTCGGCTCAAAGGCGAGGGTCGGAATGTGCTTCACCACCGCCGCCAGCATCGCCGGCCCCGAAGCGTATCCGCCCACGCCAATCACCACGTCGGGCGCAAATTCGTTCAGCATGTGGCCCGCGCTCCACACTGCCCGCGGCAAATCGAAGGCTGTCTTCGCCCGCGTCATCAGGCTCACATTTTTCAGCGCCCCCACGTGCACCAGTTGCAGCGGATACCCCGCCGCGGGGACGAGGCGATTCTCGATGCCGCGTGCCGTCCCGATGAACAGCACCTCGGCTGCATAACGTTTCTTGAGTTCGTTGGCGATGGCCAGCGCGGGAATTACATGTCCGCCCGTCCCGCCGCCCGCCAGAATTGCCCGCATGAGGTGACTATAAAGGAATTGTTGATTGCTGATTGTCGATTGTTGATTGAGGTGCGCGTGGGCCAGATCCGATCAGCAATCAGAAATCAAAAATCAGCAATTGTGCTCCCGATCTAATTCTTGGCAAACCTGGTGGGCAGCGGATTACCTGCCCGCTCCGTGTCCCACAGGATTGAAACCACCCACCAGCGTTTGCCGTCATTCAGCAATTGAATACTGTTGATGCCGCGCTCGAAGGGTTTGTCGGTTGGACTGCGCCGTGATTGGTAGCTGCTGAATACTTGTGTGATATTGCCAAAACTTTGTGGTCGATTCACGATGCCGTTTTCATAAAACGGATCTTTGGAAAAGACTTCACCAGCATCTCGAATAAACTCATCCACATTCCAGGTGAGCACCATCTTCGAACCGTCGGGTCCCGTGCTCACTTCGGTGAAGCGCGCCTGTGGGAGAAACAGGGATCGGAAGCGGTTCCAGTCGCGGCCGCCTGCTGGTCCGGAAATAACGTCGTAGATGGCATGCAGTATCGCGCTCATGGAGTTGACGTCTTCCGACCTGGCCGCGGGAACTTTAGCGGCGAGCTCGGCCGCCGAGAAAATTGGGACCTGAGGCGGTAGCTGAATGTGCTGAGGCGACTGGGTCTTTTGAGCTATCGCCAGCTCGCCAAGAACACAGCAAAGTGCCAACACAATTGGTAGGCGTCTCAAATGTCCTCCATAGTTTCCAATCCGAGTCGATCGGTGAGATTCCGCGATACTTTCTCACTCCGCCTGCTTGGTAATATTCAGCAACACACCTATACACGCCAGGGTTACGAATAACGACGACCCTCCGTACGACACCAGTGGCAGCGGAATGCCCTTTGTTGGCATCATGCCCAGTACCACACTGATGTTGATGAAAGCCTGCAGCACCACCATGCTGGTGATTCCCACTGCCAGGTATCGACCGAATATGTCTTCTGTACGCCAGGAAGCGCGCATTCCTCGCCACAAAAATACGGCGAACAGGGTAACTATAAACATGGCACCCACCAGACCCAATTCTTCCGCCGTCACGGCAAAGATAAAATCAGTGTGCGGCTCCGGCAGATAAAACAATTTCTGTTTGCCTTCCATCAGCCCCGTGCCAGTTACGCCGCCGATGCCCACGGCGATCAGTGACTGGATGATGTGGAAGCCGGTCTTCTGGCGGTCGGCATAGGGATTAAGAAATGCGAGAATTCGGTCCCGCCGCCAGCTCACATGAAAGATCAAAAAGTAAAGCGGCAGCAGCGATGCGCCGAACGCGTAACCGAAATAGCGTAATCGCATCCCGGCCACGTAGAAGATACAAGCCGCAATCCCGGCACAAGCGATAGCCGTGCCCAGATCGGGCTGCAGTACAATCAGACCGAGTAGAACCAGCCCAGGCGCCGCCGCAGGCATTAACGTGTTGCGCCAATCATCGATAGAATTCGGCGTCGTTCTGATGCGGCCCTCGAGAAAATAGGCGAGAAACAAAATCAGAACGGGTTTTGCCAATTCGGAAGGTTGGAAGGAAAAACCACCAGCGTGAATCCAGCGATGGGTATTGTGCGAGCGATCCAGAAAGAAAACGGAAATTAACAGCAGCGTGGTGACACCGAGGAACGAAAATACTACTGCTGGATGCTTATAGCGCCGGTAATCGACGCGCATTGCGATCACCATCGCCACGATGCCTGCCGCCGCCCAGATCAACTGCTTCGACAAAAAAGCATATGGAGATCCGAACCGCTCCCGCGCCATCACAGCTGACGCCGAAAACACCATCACCAGCCCCACAAAGACCAGCAGCATGGTCACGGTAAACAGCCAGCGGTCGACACTCACACGCTTCGCCATGGGAATTTCATTTCACCACGGAGGCACGAAGACACGGAGCAGGAATTGTCGATTGTTGAGTTTGAGTGTTGATTGTTTTGATTCGGGTCTGCGCAATCAAAAATCGCCTTGTCATCCTGAGCGTGGTAAATACTTCGCGAACGCGAAGCATGCGAAGTCGAGGATCCTAGCCATGCTTGGGTCGCCGACAGTCGTTATAGCGAAAGATCGCTTCAGCTCAATCCCCGTACAATCTCCTTGAAAACTTGCCCGCGCTCTTCATAATTCTTGAACTGATCAAAGCTGGCGCACGCCGGTGCTAACAAAACAACATCACCCGGCTCCGCCACGGCATTCGCCTTGCGAAGTGCGTTCTCCAAAGTCTCCGCGCGAACCACTTCAACGTTCTTAACCTGCGATTCGATCTTCGACGCTGCCCCGCCGATCGTGTACACCCGTTTCACCCGCTGCCGCAGCAGATCGTTGATCACACTGTAATCGCTGCCTTTGTCCTTGCCACCAAGGATAAGGTGGATGTTCGCGGGGAAGGACTCTAGGGCCTTGATTGTGGCATCTACATTTGTGGCCTTTGAATCGTTGTAATAATCAACGCCGCGAATGGTGGCCACATATTCCAACCGGTGCTCAACCGCTTTGAAGTCCCGCACCGCCTGGCGGATCTTCTCCGGGGCGCATCCCATCAGCATGCCCGCGCTCACGGCAGCCAGCACATTCTCCAGATTGTGTGCGCCCTTCAAAGGAACGTCCGAAGCCAGCATGATCTCACGCTGAGCTTTTTGCTGAAATCCAGACCCATCGCGAAACACAATGGCCCCATCGCGCACCCACGCGCCTTGTTTCACTTCCTTCTGGCGGCTGAACCAGAACACCTGCGACCGGGTTCGGCCAGCCATCGCCACACAAGTCGGATCATCGGCATTCAGCACGGCAAAGTCTTCGCTGCTTTGGTTCTCGAAAATGCGTGCTTTCGCATCCACATAAACTTCCAACGTCCGGTGCCGGTCGAGGTGATCGGGCGTCACATTCAACACCACGGCAACTTTGGGATGGAAGCTCTGAATCGTCTCTAGTTGGAAGCTGGAAACTTCCAGGACGATCACGGAATCCACTTTCGCCCGCTCCGCCAGGGAGATCGCAGGAGTGCCGATGTTTCCGCCCACGAGCGTCGGCAATCCAGCCGCCGCCAGAATTTCTCCCGTTAAAGTTGTTGTCGTGGTCTTCCCATTCGATCCCGTGATGGCCACGATCGGTCCCGGGAGGAACTGCGCCGCGAGTTCGATCTCACCGATCACCATTTCGCCTAGGGCCCGCGCTTGCTGCAGCAACGGAGCATCC
>DASRWO010000025.1:0-4928 GCA_035654555.1 Candidatus Deferrimicrobiaceae bacterium
CGCTAGTAAACGTTAGATGGTGTGGTTCCGCGAAAGTTGCCGCTAATCTGAGGTTTTGTAATCGCAGGCGTTGCGGCAGGGTTCGCAGTACATGAGGCCGTCCTGGCAGAGGCGGATGTCTAGTTGGGCCTGGCAGAGACAGCAGAACTTTTCGCACTCGCACTGCGCTTCGGACTTCTCGCACTGGGCGCAAACAAATCTTCCGTAGCTGGTTCCAGCTTGCATACCTGAAAATGTAGCGTGCGGGTACGAACCGGGGAACATGCCATTAGTAACTTCAGGATTTATCGCTGCTTGATGGTTCAGAAAGGAGCCAGCGTCAGAAGCTTTCTCGATCAACAATCGAAAACATTAATCGGCAGCGCTTTCCGCATATCCTTCGTACCATATAATTCCCCGTAATGACCTTCCGACAGTTGCTGGATGGAGCGGAGGTTCTCACGCAAAGCGGGGACCCGGGCGTGAGCAGTGTGGAATACGACTCGCGGCGGGTGAAGCCGGGGTGCGCGTTCGTGGCTATGCGCGGTGAATCCAGCGACGGCAACCGATTCATCGATCAGGCGATCCAGGCGGGAGCGGTTGCGGTGGTGACGGATTCGGCTGCTGAGAAGCAGCGTCCGAACCTGGGTTGGGCAGTGGTTTCGGACGGACGGCGCGCGCTGGCGCGGGTAAGTGCAAATTTTTACCGGAAGCCAGCGGAGCGGATTGCGGTCACGGGTATCACCGGTACGAATGGAAAAAGTACCACGGCTTTCTTGGCGGAATCGATTCTGACAGCGGCGGGACGGAAGAGCGCCTTAATCGGCACGATTGAATATCATGTGGCCGGGAAGGTTCTGTCCGCGCCGCATACTACCCCGGAGGCGCTGGAACTAAATCGTATTTTCAGTGAAGCGCTGGGCCAAGGTGCGACTGATGCAGTGATGGAAGTCTCTTCTCACGCGCTGGCGCAGGAGCGAGTGTATGGCGTCCCATTTGACGTGGCGGTCTTCACAAATCTGACACGCGATCACCTCGACTATCACAAGACGATGGAAGAATATTTCGCCGCCAAGCGGGTATTGTTTCAAGGCTGTGGCACGGACCCGCCGCGAGCGGTGGTGACAAATATGGATGACGAGTATGGCGCGAAGCTGGCGGAGTTCAGCCGGAAGCGCAGTTCACTGGTGCTGAAGTATGGTTGGCTGCGCGGAGACTTGCACGCGGAGAAGGTGAACATCACAACCCGCGGAACCAGATTTGATCTGATGACGCCGGAAGGGAACATCGCGGTTTTCTCCGCCCTGGTTGGACGGGTGAATGTCTATAACATTCTGGCGGCGGCGGGAGCCTGCTATGTGCGGGGATGTAAGACTGAAGCGATTGCGGTGGGCATCGACAAGTTGGCATGCGTTCCGGGAAGGTTTGAGCGCGTGGACTGTGGCCAGCCGTTTACGGTCGTGGTCGACTATGCGCACACCGACGATGCGCTACGAAATTTGACGGCGCTAGCGCGGGAGTTGGTGTCCTCCGTGAAGGGAAGAGTGTTGACGATGTTTGGATGCGGCGGCGATCGAGACCGGAAGAAGCGCCCCCTCATGGGCGAGGCTGCAGGACGGGGGAGCGATTTCGTGGTGCTTACCTCGGACAATCCGCGCAACGAAGATCCCCGCGCAATCATGAACGACGCTGTCGTGGGTCTCCAGAAGACTGGTGTGAAGTACAGCGTTGAGCCCGACCGGCGCAAAGCGATTGCGTTGGCGATTGGCGAGGCGCGGCCGGGAGATATTGTGCTGCTGGCTGGGAAGGGACACGAAAAAGTGCAGGTCGCGCGGGAGGGTGCAGTCCCGTTTGATGATTTGGAAGTGGCGCGCGAAGCTTTGCGAGCGGTGGGATACGAGTGCGGGCCCGGTGCTCGGGCCGGAGTCGAGGGATGAACCTGACGCTCGCCAGGATTGCTGAGTTCATTTCCGCAACCGGAGATTTCGTGCGGGAAGAAGGCGTGAATGGATATTCCATTGATTCGAGGACCGTGGGGCGAGGGCAGCTTTTCTTTGCCGTGAAAGGTGAGCGCTTCGACGGGCACGACTTTGTTGGGCAGGCGCTGGAAAAAGGAGCCGCTGCCGCAGTTGTGCGAAGGGATCAGTTGGGGTGTTATTCCGGAAAGACAAAGACCAAGTTACTCGCTGTGGAAGATACGTTAGCGGCGCTGCAAACACTGGCGACAGCGGTACGGACCCTGTGGGGAAGAGGGCTGATCGCGGTCACCGGATCCGCGGGAAAGACAACCACCAAAGAAGCAATCGCTCACGTGTTGGGCTCACGACTTCGGGTGATGAAGTCGGAGGGCAATTTCAACAACCATTTCGGATTGCCGCTCATGTTGCTGAAGTTAGAGCCGGAGTACGACGTGGCCGTGATCGAGATGGGTATGTCTCATGCCGGTGAAATCCGTGCTCTGGCCAAGATTGCGCAGCCGGAAATTGGTGTGGTCACGAATGTCGCCGCAGTGCATCTGGAGTTCTTCGATTCTCTGGCGGGAATTGCACGGGCCAAGTATGAGTTGATCGAATCGTTGCCAGCGAGTGGCACAGCAGTGTTGAATGCCGACGATGAATATGTGTCGCAGTTTGGACGCGACTTCAAGGGGGGAGTTTTACTCTACGGCACACATGAGAACTCGCACGTACGTGCGGAAAAAATCCAATCGAAAGGTGCGGAGGGCACGGAGTTCGATGTTGTGGTGGGAAATGCGGGCGAACACGCGGTAGTCCCGCTGGTTGGAGAACACAATGTTCTGAATGCGCTGGCGGCGGTAACCGTGGGACTGGAAAGCGGACTCAAACTTTCGCAGGCAGTTGCGGCATTGGCGACTCTAGCTCCAGCGGAAAAGCGTGGGCAGGTTCTCCACATGGGTAACATCACAGTGATCAACGATTGCTACAATTCGAATCCGAAGGCGCTGGAGGCGATGGTGGACGCGCTGACTTCCATGCCAGCTAAGCGGCGGGTCGTGGTGGCAGGCGAGATGCTGGAGTTGGGCGCTGCGGGTGAAGACATGCATCGCTCAGCTGGTCAGCACATTGCGAAGAAGAAAATCGATCTACTGGTGGGAGTGCGGGGATTGGCAGAATCCATGGTCGACGCGGCGAGACAGGCTGGAGTTAAGGCAGAATTCCTGACGTCGCCGGAACAGGCGGGCGAGTGGCTGGCGCGCGAGACGCGAGATGGCGATGTGGTCCTTTTGAAGGCTTCGCGAGGTGTAAAACTGGAGAGGGCCTTGGAGACCTGGAAGCCACGGCGCGACGATAAGAATTGACACTATTGCGGGACGGAGGCTGATTGCTCTACTGGCTCTTGTTTGTGAAACTGCAGCATTATTTTCCGCCGTTCCGCATCTTCCGCTATCTGACTTTTCGCACCGCGTTCGCCAGCCTCACCGCACTTTTTACCGCACTGATTGTGGGTCCGCTTGTCATCAACCGCCTGCGCGAATTTCAGATCGGACAATACATCCGGGAAGAAGGGCCGAAAGCGCACCAGAAAAAAGCGGGCACGCCCACGATGGGCGGATTGCTGATTGCGATCGCGATCGTCGTGCCGACGTTACTTTGGGCCGACCTGAGCAACCGCTTCGTGTGGATCGCCGTGTTCGCAACCTGCGCCTTTGCGGCGATTGGATTCACCGACGACTACACCAAAGTGGCGCAGCGCCGGAACCTCGGTCTGACCGGACGGGCAAAGTTGGGGTTGCAGATCGCAGCCAGCGTGGTGATCGCGGTGATGCTGATCGCCATGCAGACATATGGGATGTACTCGACCAAGCTGATTGTGCCGTTCATCAAGCAGTTTCATCCAGACCTGGTGGTGCAGAATCTAGAACGATTTCCACATCTTTGGCCACTGGCGTTTCTACCGTTCATCGCATTTGTCGCGCTGGTGATCGTAGGCTCGAGCAATGCCGTGAATCTCACCGATGGCCTGGATGGGTTGGCGATTGGTTGTACTGTAATTGCCGCCGGCGCGCTAACCGTGCTGACCTACGTGAGTGGACACGCGACCTTTGCCACGTATTTAGAAATTCCAAAAATGCCGCAAGTCGGCGAGTTGACGATTTTTTGCGGAGCGATGGTGGGGTCATCGATCGGATTTCTGTGGTACAACGCACATCCGGCGGAAGTGTTCATGGGGGATGTTGGGTCGCTTGCGCTGGGCGGAGCAATTGGGACGGTCGCGGTCATCATCAAGCAGGAACTGCTGTTGCCTTTTATCGGCGGAGTTTTTGTGATCGAGGCGGTGTCGGTGATCCTGCAGGTAGGATCGTATAAGCTGCGCAAGAAGCGCATCTTCAAGATGGCGCCGCTCCATCATCATTTTGAGCTGATGGGCTGGTCAGAGTCTAAGATTATTGTCCGCTTCTGGATTGCGTCGCTGGTGTTTGCGCTGTTCGCGTTAACGACGTTGAAGCTGAGATAGATTTTCAATTTTTCGCTTTCCAATTGCCGATTGTGCCGAGAGTGCTGGCTCTTACAAATCGACAATCGGAAATTGAAAATTGACAAACCAGTAATGGAACTCAAAGACAAACGCGTTCTGGTCGTCGGCCTCGGCAAGTCCGGGGTGGCGTCTGCGCTGTTTTTGAAAGCGCACGGGGCGCAGGTTACCGTCTCCGATACCAAAAGCGGAGACGATCTACGAAACGAAATTCCCACACTGCTCGATCACGGAATCACGGTGGAGACGGGCGGCCACGGCGAACGCACCTTCCGTGGGCAAGATCTCATTGTAGTGAGCCCTGGCGTTCCCGTGGATGCTCCGTTGCTGCAGCAAGCGCGGGCCCTAGGCGAAATGGTGATCGGTGAGATCGAACTCGCGGCGCAGTTCCTCCCGGGACCGATCGTGGCCATCACGGGATCGAATGGGAAGACCACGACAACAACTTTAACGGG
>DASRWO010000026.1:0-8783 GCA_035654555.1 Candidatus Deferrimicrobiaceae bacterium
CAGCCTTCTACGTTTTCTCAGTAATGCAAGTCATTGCCGTCGGCATTGCCCTCTCTCTTGTGCTCATGATGCCCGGACGCTGGGATTTGCAACGCTGCCTTGGGACAGGATTGATGCTGGCAGGCTTGGCTGGCATTGCGGTCGCTCGTTACCAACTGGGCCGATCCTTCTCCGTCCGGCCCGAAGCTCACAAGCTAGTCACGCGCGGCATCTACTCGAAAATCCGCAATCCGATCTATGTTTTCGGAACCATAGTGTTTGCGGGACTCGTACTGGTAATTCACCGCCCAGTCCTGTGGCTGATTATTCCAGCGATTATTATTGTCCAAACAATTCGCGCTCACCGCGAAGCTCAGGTTCTCGAAGCTGCATTCGGCGACGCCTACCGCGAGTACCGCCGCAAAACCTGGTTTTAGAAATCTAATCGTCTGCACACGCCTGGCATCGCGGCGTAATCCGGCATTTGTGGGTTAATATCTGTGCAATGAAAAAATTTCCCGCCTTTTTCCTTTTTCTTTGGGCGTCGCTGGTGATCGGGCAAGACCAGCCAAAATTCCCTGCGATGCCGGCGGCAGTTTCGAGTAATGCAGTCGCCAGCCTCAAGGGCGGCTTCCAACTTTTCTCGCTGATGGGAGTCGGTCCTAAGAAAAACTGGGACGACGTAACCAACCAGGTTTTCATACTGACCGTCGCCCACACGGGTAAGTGGAGTAAAGGTCGCGCAGTCCCGGGTCCCGTGGGCCGTTTGAACGCCGCCGCCGGGGGAGCCAAAGGCATAGTCGCCCTCATCGGCGGCTTTGTAGTGGACAACCAGGGACTTGAGGTCACCGTGCCCGACGTAAACGTTTATGAACCCGGCGCCCGCCGCTGGTCTCGTGGCAAGGACATACCGGTTCCGGTCGATAGCGCGGTCACGGGCGTGATCAGCGATCGTTTTGTCTACTTGATCGGCGGCAGGTCCGCCGGCCGCCCGGTCAACAATGTGCAAATTTACGATGTCGAAAGAGATAGCTGGACTCAGGCGACGCCGTTCCCGGGCACTCCCGCATTCGGTATGGCCGGAGGAGTGGCAGATGAAGTGATCGTGGTGGTTGACGGCGCTAAGCTTGGGCCGCAGGGCGGGCCGCGGTATGTGCCCTCCGACGAGTGCTGGCTGGGCAAGATCGACCGTAAAGATCCCAGCAAGATCGAGTGGAGCAAACTGCCGCCGCATCCCGGGGCGGCGCGGTTCGGCATCGCCGCTGGCGGCGCCGACCGGGATCATCGAATTTATTTTTCCGGCGGCACCACCACACTCCACGATTACAAAGGCACTTCTTATGACGGTCAGCCTGCCGAGGTTTCCAGCGTCACTTTCGACTTCGATCTGCATGGAGATAAGTGGGAAACGCTCAACGAGGACACCGATGATCCTCGCGCCGATGGCCGCGGCCTTGTGGATACGCCGATCGGTCCTGTTCTTATGGGAGGGCTGGAGAAAAATTTAGCGGTGACGGCGCGGGTGTCGCTGCTTCCTAAGAAGTGATCCGAGAACTTCGGCGAGAACAGCTCATCGCGGCCTCGCCAAGACGAGTGTAATGTCATCTGGCTGTTCGTTGTCGCCGATCCAGTCATCCACCGCGGACGTGACTGCCTGGCTAATTTGCACCAGCGGCAGATGCCGGTTCGCGCTCACCAGATTGATCAGCCGATCCTCTCCAAATTCGCCAAATTCATTCTCCGGCTCGGTCACGCCATCGCTGTAGGCCACGAAGATTTCACCGGGATGCATCTGCACCGATCCCTCGTCGTACGTCATGCTGTCAAACAGCCCCACCACTGTTCCGCCAGCTTCCAGGCGCCGCACTGCGCCATCTTCGCCAATCAGAACGGGGGGAAGATGCCCGCCGTTGCTATACGTCAACCGATGCGTACGGCCGTCGTAGATGCCCAAAAACAGCGTGGCATATTTCTCCGGCGGAGTGCTTTCATAGAGTTGGTGATTGAGCAGGCCAAGCAACGCTCCAGGTGAAATCTCTATCCCCTCGGGCCACGCCGCCATGACCCTGCCTGCGCCAGCCACGGCGCCAACCGCCAGAGGCTCGCGCATCTGCGGCAAACTCTCCACACTGTAGGCACGTACCGCGGAGTGAATCGTCGCCATCAATAGGGCCGCCGAGATTCCTTTTCCACTGATATCGCCGACCGCCAGAATCAACTTATGGGAACTGGCCGTGAGGAAGTCGTAGTAGTCCCCGCTCACCGTGCGAGCGGGCCGGCAAAAGCCATGCACTTCGAGGGATGCGATTTCCGTCACTTGTCGCGGAAACAATTGCGCCTGCACTTCCTGCGCAATGGCAAGTTCGCCTTCAATCCGCTGCTTTTCCTTCTGCTCCTGAATGAGCTTCTCAATCGACTCTGTCATCGAGTTGAACGACAAAGAAAGTTGCGCCAACTGGTCAGCGGATTTCACGGGAATACGATGGCTGAAATCGCCGCGATCCACGTTTCTGGTGGCATCGTACAATTGCGCCACGGCGCCCGTGACCGTACTCGTCATTCGCGTGCCGATGATCAACGCAATCAACTCAATCAGCGCGAAGATAATGAGCACCGCCAGCAGGATGTATTCCACTCCTTGGGCGAAATCTCCCAGCGCCGCAAACAAATGGCTATAGAGGACGGAAGGGCGGGTACGAACTTGCACCAGGGCTCCGGCGCGTGACCGGTCACCGCTCCTCCAATCGATTACCGGGAGCGGCGTCGCAAACTTGATCTCGCGATCCATCAGACCCGAAGGCGCAGCGAGAGCGCCCACCGTGAACGTCGGGCGCAGAACCTGTTGACCCGGTTCGGCCTTGGCGGCCGCTTCGCTTCCGCTGATTACAAAGCCGTCTCGCTTTTTCTCGGCTTTCGCAGTGAGAACAACCTGCCGAGAACCTTCTTTCGCGTCGCTCTGCCGCTGACCACTCTGCCGATTCTCGTCCAGGCCTATCCCTGCCGCGTAGAGTGTGATTTCCCCTAAATTCGCAGCAATCTCAGAAAGCAGATTTCTATCGAGGGGCTCGCCAGTTACAACCGTCAGTTTTTCCTGCCCTACGTCAAATACCGAAGCCACCCGCAAATACAACTCGTCCTGGTCGCGAACAATCTCCTTGAAAGGCTGACCCTCACGAACTGGCTTCGCAAACTCGTTGTCCTCTTTGTTGAAGAAGTCAGGGAACGTCATTGCCGATGAGTTCAGGGTGCTGGCGCTATATAACAGAATCCGCGAACCGCGCCAGGCGCAAACTCTCCGCCGTCCCCAGGAGCGGTCGCGCTTCTTTAGTCCAGCCAGCGATTCGGCAGTCGGAGGTTCGCCCTTTTCGATGCGCGACGCAAGTTCGTTACTCACTGCTGCATTTACCGCCTGCATGCTGCGTAACTGAGAACTAATCTCGGAGGTCACAACATAGCTGGCGAACTGGCCGGCGAAAAGGTAGATAGTGATGAGGGCCATTGCCACCAGCAGAGCCGCGGGAATCACTCCAATGAATACATAGGTCACAATAAGCCGGTTGCGCAAGCGCCACAGTACTCGTTGCCTTAGGCTACGAAAAGCCAGAATGACGAAGAGGACCGCAGCATCGAACAGAAGAAACCTCACCCAGCCGCCCAGGCTTTCGCTGGCGGCAGGAACGAATAACTTCAACACCATTTCCAGGATGAAGAGTCCGACCGCCAGGCCCAGCGAATAGCAGGCTCCACGCGCCACCCAGCCTTGTGGCCACAAACCGGCCGCCAGCAATCTTGCGCGCATTTTCCAGTAAAATTCCCGCATGATTGGACTCGCTGCTGAATGCAGACTTTAGCACCGTACCCGAGGCCGGAGCTTATCCAGAAATTGCTAGATCTCTGGGTACAGATCGAAGAATGCTTCCAGACTGGTGCGTAACTGTTTTTCGATTTCTTCTTTGCTGCCCTCAAGCACATGCATGGTGACGTGGGCCTCATGTCCGTTGGTAAGCTTCACCGGAGCCTGGCCCACTTCGGCCACATCTTCGGAGGGCAGCAGTCGCATGCCGTAGACCAATGTTAGATTCGCCATGATTGGATTCTAATCGTCTTCTCCCCGGGGGCAAAACTCTCGGCGCGTTCTTTAACTGCAAGGAGGTTTAAGCTTTTTCGTGGTCATCATTTAGAATTCCGCAGTGATCCCAAAAACAATTCTTATCCTGGGTGGTCTGCTCTGCACTCTTCCGGTCTCGGCCCAGCAATCACCCGAAGCGCAATCCGCCCAGCCGCAAGTAAAGGTCAATGTTCTCAACGTGTGCACACCATCCGCGCAGGAGCAAAAGGAAATTGCTGCGGCCCTGGCGCGCATCCCAAAACAGCCGCCATTTACATCAGACTTCGAAATCTCCCACGGGGTGTCTACACTCACGGATGCGCCGAATTTTCTTCAGCCGGGACAAAGCACTCAGATTTCTGACGAGCCTTCGGTCGCTCGTTATGTACGGATTCGTCGCGAATTTCCCGCGCAGGCATTGTTTTCCAGCGTGCAATATTCTTTCAGCAACGACGGCCAGAATATGGTCGAGACTCTGGTACTACACCTGCGCGATCCCAAGGACCTGATCCAGGTTTCGATGGAAGACAGTGCTTCAGCGATCAGCCGCCCGGCCGCTATGGTTTCGGCAAATACGCCTGTCAGCCGCATTCGGCTGGAGCGTTTTGGAAAGTCGTCAATCGCGCTCGCACGCTGCAATGGTTCGGACAACGGGCCTGCCCCTGACCAGAGTGCCTATGATCCGCTTTTCCGCAGCGGATCAGAAGTTCTCGCAGAATATCGTCGGTTGCTGGGAGCGACGCACATTGTTCCGGCGGAACTGGCCCAGATCCCGACGCCCCGGTCGAAGCCGGCCGCGAAACAAAAGCTAGCGAAACCGCCCGACCAAACAAAGTGAGTATTGTTCGTGTACCTTCGTCCCTTTAGTGGTTACGCTTTTGTTCTTGAGAAGCCGCAATGCATCGAAATCTGCAATCTGCAATCTAACGAAACGTCAAAACTATGAGCGAACTCCGCAATGTCGTCATTATCGGCTCCGGCTGTGCCGGACACACCGCCGCTCTCTACACCGCCCGCTCCAATATGAAACCGCTTGTAGTAGAAGGCCACGAGCCCGGTGGCCAGCTTTCGCTGACCACGCTGGTTGAGAATTTTCCCGGCTTTCCCGAAGGAATCATGGGACCGCAACTGATCGAGAATATGCGCAAACAGGCGGAGCGCTTCGGCGCTGAATATCGCACGGCTCACGTCACCAGCGTCGACCTCAGCCAGCGTCCATTTCTACTTCATTTGGGCAAGCACCAGGTACACACTCAAACGTTGATCATCGCCAGCGGGGCTTCCGCGCGTTGGCTGGGATTGCCCAACGAGCAAAAGCTGATCGGTCATGGTGTTTCCTCCTGCGCTACTTGTGACGGTTTCTTTTTCTCCGGAAAGGAAATCGTAGTGGTCGGCGGTGGAGATTCCGCCATGGAGGAAGCTTTATTCCTAACTCGTTTTGCTTCCAAGGTCACGCTCATTCATCGCCGCGACAGCTTCCGCGCTTCCAAAATCATGCTGGAACGCGCACAGCATAATGACAAGATTCGTTTCCTCACCAATACTGTGGTGGAAGATGTATACGATCCCGTCAAACACGAAGTAACTGGGCTCAAACTGCGAAACCTAAAAACCGGCGAAGTTTCCGACTTCCCCACCAGCGCATTATTCCTCGGCATCGGCCACGACCCCAACGCGAAAATGTTCGCCGGCCAGCTCGACACCGACGCCGATGGTTATCTCAAGACGCATAACTATGTTTTAACCCGCGTACACGGAGTCTTTGCTTGCGGCGATGTGCAGGACCGCCGTTACCGGCAAGCCATTACCGCAGCCGGAAGCGGATGCATGGCGGCCATCGAAGTGGAGAAATTTCTGGAAGAACATGGAAAATAAGTTGTTTCTTTCCGATCGCTTGCCAGATACCGCGGGGCACCCTCCACGAATTACCGTTGTAATCTACTGCGCAAATTAGATTCCCCTTATTCTGCGTCAGTCGACCCCATGAGACCATTCCATCGACACCAGCTTGCACTTTCGGCGGTTTTTTTAGTTTCATTCATGCTGTTGACTTCGGTTGCATCTGTTGCGCAAGAGCACATAGCGAGCACGCGCAAAATCCTCGCACAGGTAGCTCCGCAGTACCCCACCCTGGCTCGCTCCATGAACATCCAGGGCAAAGTGAAGGCGGATGTCCTAGTCGCCCCCAACGGAGCGGTTGAGTCGGTAGAAATAAAAGGTGGCCATCCTCTGCTGGTTCAATCCGCACAAAATGCATTGCGGGAGTGGAAATGGGAACCTGCACCCCACGCAACTCATGAAAGTGTTGAGGTGAAATTCGGGCTTTAATCACCGCCGCGTGGCTCCCTCAGATCTGTGCGTAACCCTGCGATCCCTTCCTGTCGAAGCAATATCGCCGCTGTGATACAACTTTCTGTGATCTTCATGCGCCAATCTGTAGGCGATCCTTACCAGTTTTCGGGTGCGGCATGTTAAGAACGTTCTTTGTCCGTCTCTCCGAGAACCAATCTTTGCGCCGTTTTGCCGAGAGATCTTCTCTCGGCCGCCGCGTCTCCGGACGATTTGTTGCGGGTACGGAAATCGCCGACGCTGTCCGCGCAACTCAAATCATCAACCGCGCCGGGATGAGCGTCAGCATCGACAACCTTGGCGAAAATGTGACGAACCCTGAGGAAGCGCGACACAGCTCCGATCTCTATCATCAGATTCTGGACGCCATAGTCGCGAACCAACTCAATGCAAATATTAGTCTCAAGCTCACCCACATGGGCCTTGATGTGGACGAAAAACTGGCCCGCGAGATCGTCAGTGGACTGGTGGCCAAGGCTGCGTCCATGAATCCTCCTGGGTTTGTGCGCGTTGATATGGAAGGCTCACCCTACACTCAACGCACCCTTGATTTCGTCCAAGAACTGCATCGTATGCCGGGGAATGAGAACTCAGTCGGCACCGTGATCCAGTCTTACCTCAAGCGTTCCGAGAGCGACGTCGAAAAACTGCTATCGGAAAAGATCCGTATTCGTTTGTGCAAAGGTGCGTATAAAGAATCAGCGGACATCGCCTTCGCTGCAAAATCAGAAGTCGATGCCAACTACGTAAAGTTGATGAAGATTCTGCTGAAGAGCGGCGTCTATCACGGGCTGGCCACGCACGACGAAAACATCGTTCGTCAAGCCCAGGCTTTTGCGAATGCCGAAAAACTTTCCCGCGATTCGTTCGAATTCCAAATGCTCTATGGCATCCGCCGCGACTTGCAACAGAGCCTGGTGCGCGAGGGCTGGCGAGTCCGCGTTTATATACCATTTGGCTCCGAGTGGTATCCCTACTTTATGCGGCGACTGGGCGAGCGCCCGGCCAACGTTCTGTTCATTGCGCGCAACATGCTCCGGGCATAGCGCGCGCTCTGGGCTATACTTTTCAACCAAATCAATTAAGATGCTCTGGCCCCCGAACCGGGGGTGAACCATGGATACTCCCGCTAGAAGACTGGCAAGCCGCTACGAGGTCAGGCAGATCCTCGGTCTCTACATTAACCTGAGTACGCGGTAGCAGATTCGTAAAACTCGCCAACTGAAAGCTGCTGGCAGAAAAAATAAGGGATGAAATGCATTCTTTGACGCGTCGCGATTTTATGCGGATCGGCTCGGGCTCTGTCGCTGCCGGAGCTGCGGTCAAGTTCACTCTTTTGCAGCCGGCGGTATTGTGGGGCGCCGAACGTCAGGTTGCGGCGAGCGATCGTGTACGCTTTGCTTCCATCGGCACCGGCACTCGCGGCTGCGGGCTTTTGCAGGCTTCGCTCGCCGTACCGGGCATCGAGTGCGTCGCCGTATGCGACCTCTATGACAGCCGGCACGAAGCCGCGCAGGAGGCCGTTCAGAAACAAGTTCCCGCGACTCGCCATTACAAAGAAATCCTCGACCGCAAAGACATAGACGCGGTGATTATCGCCGTTCCCGACCACCAGCATCGCCGCGTGGTGGTGGATGCTTGCGCCGCGGGTAAGGACGTTTACTGTGAGAAGCCGATGTCCCACAACGTTGAAGATGGCTTCGCGATGGTGGATGCCGTGCAAAAAGGAAATCGCATCATGCAAGTGGGCAGCCAGCGTGTCAGTTCGATCGTCTACGAGAAGGCTCGCGAGCTTTATACGTCCGGAGCGCTCGGAGATGTGTTCTTCATCGAAGGCGCGTCGGATCGAAACTCGCCAAGCGGCGCGTGGGTGTATCCCATTCCTCCCGATGCGAGCGAACAGACCATCGACTGGAACGAGTTCCTGGTCGACGCACCCAAGCGACCATTTGACGCGGCTCGCTTCTTCCGCTGGCGCTGCTTTTCTGATTATGGCGAAGGCCTGGCGGGCGATCTTTTTGTGCATCTGCTCTCGGGAATTTACTTCGTCTCCGGAACGAACGAGGCGCCGCAGCGCGCGCAAACCAACGGTGGGCTCTATCGCTGGAAAGATGGACGCGACTTTCCGGATGTGATCGAGACGCTCTACGACTACCCGAAATTCCGCGTGTTGCTGCGGTGTAATCTAAACAACGCCGGCGGCGAACCAATCAGATTCCACGGCACCAAAGGCACCATGGAGATCATCGGCCAGACGCTGACCTTCACTCCTCAAGATACAACTCCTAAGCCAGAGACTTATTCAACCAAAGGCTGGCCGGCGCGGCTGCGCAAAGAATACCTGGCG
>DASRWO010000027.1:0-7721 GCA_035654555.1 Candidatus Deferrimicrobiaceae bacterium
CTAGGATCAAGGACAAAAATTAATTATCACGGCAGGCGAGTTCTTCCAGTCGATTCTCGATAAGACCTAAGAGAACGTTGACTTGCCAGACGAGTTGGGACAGCTCTTCCTGGTCTTGCGCGTGGACCGCTCGTTGCGCCAGTTCGCGGAGAGCGGATGACATGCTGTCGTCGACGTTCATGGGTGACGCATCAGGTATTTGATGGTTTGCCGACTTCTTTGGGGAATCAGGGGTCACTTCGACTTCCTGTCCACGTGAGCGACTACGACAATCTTGCGCTTCAGTTGAGGATTCTTGCCGAGTTCCTGCAGAAGCGCTCTCTGGGCATCGGGGTGTCCGGAAAGAACGTCCAGGAGCATGTGTTGCAGCTTTGGACTCTTGGCAATGTGCCGAAATATATGACGACGCAAATCCTGATGGGCGGCCGTCGAATGTTGGATTCCCTTAAAGATGGAGCGGACGATTTGATCATCGTCCAGGGAAATAATGGATACCCGTGTTTCGTGGCTCGAGGGCTGTTTTTTCTTCAAAGTGCTCTTTTTCGTCCGCTAAACACGTTATTAAACGCTCTTTAATTAGTTGCATGAATTCGTTAAAGAGTTTTCTCGGAGTCTCTTTGTTGATCTAGACTCCTCCGTGTGAGCGTTCGTAAAGAGTCGGATAAGAGTACAACGCGCGAAGGGCCGAAAGTTGAAATAGTGCCCCTTGCAGGCCTTGCGCGGCGACGGCGCGGCAAGCACTACGACCTGATGAAGCGAGTTTTGAAGGAATTGGCTGACCTGCCGAGCAAGTCCGCCCTCAAAGTTCCGTTGGGAAGTTATTCGGCTAAGGATCTCCGCTCGGCTGTATCTCGCGCTGCCTCGTTACAAGAAATTGAGATCTCCAGCACCTCGGATCGGGAGAATCTGTATGTTTGGAAGCGCCGTTGAACCTGGCGGGAAACGAAACGAAGGACCACGGGGCCGCAAGATCCCCGGAGCCAAGATGTAAACAGCTTTTTTATCGGCTGTAGAGTTGCTAATGCTCTTTAAGGAGTCTTGCCGTAGTTTTGGAGTGGATTGAGGAGTCGGTATGTCAAAGGGAGCTCCTTCGGCCGGATACGGCGGCGGCCGAAGGATGACAATCATTTGCTGAAAACAACTTTAGCTAGCTGGCCTTCTGCTGCACTCCCATGGATGAATCAACCTGAATGCGCGCGTCGTCTGTTGGCACGTTCGCGGTGTAAGTCCATCCTAAAACGCTCTCTCCTTCTGCGGTAACGGTGGCGCTTCCACTGGGAGCGGTGAAGGAAGCGGGACTGGGGCTGAACCATGGCTTTCCGCCGGGCATGAGCTGAGCGGTGACCGAAATGTTGCCCGAGTCTTCGGAACATGTCCATACAAACTCATGACCGTCTTTGATAGGACCGTCCGTTACAACTCCGGTTACCACATCGACTGATGGCGTAGACATTGTAGACCTCCTCGATTCTGACTGGATTTTTCGATTTTTACTTCTACTGCATCAAGGCCAGATAGCGCGGGTTGTCATGCAGATTATCCAGGTTCGGAGTTTTACTTACCACCGGTTTCGAGTATCCCGCAGCCAGAGCCTTGCTTAACCACTCCAAAGCGGTCCCAGTTTCGTGCAACTGGTTGTACACCAGCGCGGCCTGGAAAAGCAATTCTTTGTCCTTGTTACTGACCAGGGAACGGTCAAGGGAATCGAGAGCGCGGCCGCGGTCGCCGAGCATGGCCCAGTAGTTGGCCAGATCGCTGAGAACCTCGGTATCGCGGGGATTGGTCTTCAGTTTCTGTTCGGCGAGGGAGATTGCCTTCTGGTAGGACTCCGTCGCTGCTGAATGATTGCCACCATAGTAGTAGGCATCGCCGAGGTTTCCCCACGCCTGATAGTCGCTGTCTTCCATCTTAAGAGCTTCTTGCGTACTGCGCGCAGCCTGATCAAATTTGCGCAGCCTCAGGTAGGCAACGCCGAGGTTATCGTATGCCATGTGCGAGGGGCGGATGGCGATGGAGGTCTCGAATGCACGTGTCGCCTCTTCGTCTTTGCCTTCGTAGAGCAAAGCAGCGCCAAGGTTGCTGTAATCGCGATAGTTGTTCGGCTTGAGCGAAACGGCCTTCTGGAACATCGCCTGGGCTTTGCCGTATTCGGCCTGGCTGATATAGAACACTCCGAGAGCGCTGTATCCGCGCCAATAATTCGGACGAACGCTGATTCTTCGTTTGAAAGTATCTTCGGCTTTATCGAGTTGATTAAGATTCTGATATGCCTCGGCAAGGTGCCAATACGCCTGATCGTTGACGGGATCGAGTTGCACGGCCTGCTGGAATTGTGCAGCGGCTTTCTCTGATTGGCCGGTAGCGTTTTCCAGCGTTCCCAAACAAGTGTGGCCCTCGGCGCCGGCGTTGCCCAGTGCAATGGCTTTGGCGCAGGCTTGTTGTGCGGGCTCGATCCAACGTTTCTGCTGCGTCATGTGGTAGAGATACAAATAAGTTTCACCCAGGCCGGCTTGCGCGGGGCCGTAATTGGGATCGAGTTTTAGCGCCTCTTTGAAAACAATTTCGGCGCTGGTGAGCGATTCCCGTTCGGCGCTGTGCTGAAGATAGCCGAGCCCTTGGACGAAATATTGATAGGCTTCCGGCATAGTGGTCGCGTGGGCGCCGAGCGCCTGGCGCTCGTCAGTACGCAGGTTGATGTGCAGCGCATCGGCTACGCCGCTGGTGAGCTTGTCTTCGATGGTGAACAGGTCGGAGACGGGCGCGGTGATTGAGTCTCCAGACAGATTCTTATCCGTGCTGGTGTCGATCAGGTTGTAGGAGGCTCGGACCAGATCGCCATCCTGTTTGAGAGAAACAGCGAGGCCGAGATTGACGCCGAATTCTTTCTTCGCGTCGGCGAGCGTGGCGATTTTCTTATCCTCAAGAGAGCGCGGAGAGATGACTTCCAGATCGTGATTGGCGCTCAATTCCGAAAGCTTCGCGGTTACGTCTTCGAGCAGGCCTTTGCCGAAGGCGGTGAGTTTGGGATCGTCGGCAATGGGTGCGAGCGGCAACACGGCCAGGCTTTTCTTTTCCGGTACTGCGGGTGCGGCGAAGCCGGCCGCGGTTGTGCGGAAGCGATGTGCAAGTCGCGGAATCCAAATCGCAGCCACGATGAGTAAGGCCACGCAGCACGCAGCGAGCGTAATCTGGAGCTTTCGCTTGCGGGACCAGATGGCTGCGGTACGACTCGACTTCAAGCTTTTGCCCGCCTCGAAGTCCTTTTTCAGTTGCAGCAAGTCGCGGTGAATTTCCTCGGCGGTCTGATAGCGCAGGTCCCGATTCTTCACCAGCGCCTTGTCAATAATCTCCTGCAGACGATGAGGGAGACCGGGCATGGATTCGTTCAGCGAAACTGGCGCCTGGCCAAGAATGGCGTGAACTGTCACGGCCCAGGTTGGTCCGGAGAAGGCTTGCTTGCCCGTGGCCATTTCATAGAGAAGAACGCCGAAGGAGAAAAGATCGGTGCGAGCGTCAAGCGATTCGCCGCGGGCCTGCTCAGGCGACATGTAGGCCACGGTGCCGATGGTGGCGCCGGTGTGGGTTAGTTGAGCATTCATTGATCTGGTTGGGGAGTTCGAGCTCGTCAAATCCGGCAGCTCGAGTTTGGCCAGACCGAAGTCGAGGATCTTCGCCTGATCTCGCGTAGTAATGAAAACGTTAGCTGGCTTTATATCGCGATGCATGATTCCCTTGGCATGCGCCGCCTGCAGGGCGTCTGAAATCTGCAAGGCCCAGTCGAGCAAAGTGGCGAGGGGGACGGGTTGGTCGCCGATGCGGTCGGCCAGGGTTTTTCCCTCGAGCAGTTGCATCGCGATGAAGGGACGGCCCTGATCTTCGTCGATTTCGTAGATGGTGCAGATGTTGGGATGATCGAGTGCGGATGCGGTACGGGCCTCACGTTTGAAGCGCTCGAGAGCGTGGGCATCGATGGCGGTGTTTTCCGGAAGAAATTTCAACGCGACCAGACGGCCCAGACGAGTGTCTTCGGCTTTGTAGACTACTCCCATGCCACCCGCTCCGAGTTTTTCCTGGATTCGGTAGTGAGAGATAATCCGGTCGACCATGACGCGCAACACTCCAGCGTGGAGGTGATAGGACGAATGTACTCAGTTTATGAGGAGTGTTGCAATACCAATACCATTGATAGTTTCTAATTCAGGTGGAATCAATGGGGGAGATCGACTAATCCGGAAACCGAAGCGGGAAAATGGGACTGCGCCGGAATTACTTCTTCTCTGACATTTTACGGGTGATCTCCGCCATGAGGCGCGGACGAAGATCAGCGAGAACGCTATCGACGATGCTGGCGACATCGTGGGGATTTTCGGACGGCGGAGCGGTGGGTTCTTGTACGTTCTGCTCGGCGCCTGCGGCAACGGCCATGGCAGCGGACTCCGTGGGAACTGGCTCAGGGATATTAACTTCCTCGCGGACTGGCTCAGCAGTTCCGGGCTTGGCTTCACCGGTATCGCGGATTTGCCGCCAACTGGCCCACGCCGCGGCGGTGTTCTTTAAGGTTTCGGAATCTTCCTTGGGTTGCTCTTCCTTGAGTTGCTCTTCCTTGGCTTGCCCTTCGATTTTTGGTTCCTCGACATGCTGGCTGTGAGTGATTGGGGCAAAAGCGTCACTGGGCGCGGCCGTCTCGGCCATGGCGGGTTCGGATTGCGGCGCGGACGGCAATTCCTCTGGAGCAGTGGCGGTTTCCGCAACTGCGCTCGCAGGATCAGAAGCGGCCTCGGAATTCGGCTGCGAGAATTCGGAAGCCGGCGCGGCTTGGGCTTCGATGGAGGCAAGTTCCGCGCGATCAGCCAATGAAGGTTCCGGCTGCGGAACGAAAGCAGTTGACTCGGGAACTTTAGCTAGGTCGTGGTTGATGGAGGAAGCGGTCGCGTCTGGGTCGTCTTGCGACAGAGACGCAGTTTCGGTGTTTGATGTATCTGAAGTTGCGATGGGCTCAGGTTGCGGCGCCGGCACAATCTCTGAACTGGAAGTCAGTTCAGCTTGCCGTTCTGCGGGAGCTTCTGCGGCGGCAGGAAGATTCTGCGAGAACGTAATCTCGGCTGTCTCATTCGCGGGAGCGGCTGCCTCGGCCACGAAAGCGGCATATGCTTTCTGCATTTCCTGCTCGAGGGAGACCATGGCCTCATCGGCTTCCAGCGCAACACCAACGGCGGTCCATCGCGGAGTATTTCCATCGGCAGCGGCTGCAGATTGAGTGGCCGCCGCCATAGTTACGGGCACATCCTCATCCGGCGATTCCTTTGAAGAAACGTTTTCCGCAGCTGCTTTCGACTGTGCTTCTGCATTTAGAGGAGGAACGGAGATGGGCTGAGTTTCGCGAGAGGTATCATCGGCTCGGTCAGAGGGCCGGTCTGGTGTTGCCGAACTCTCGGGTAAACTCTTCTCCGCCCTAGTGGCCGAACTCTCCATCGAACTTTCCCCGACAGAAGGCGATTGCTCGTTGCGGATGGCCGTAGCCATCTGGATCTGAGCCGCGGCGGCCGCGATTGCGGCAACTTCTTCCGGAGTTACATCCTGGGGAAAACCGGGCGGAGCGAGGGCAGCGACATCCAGACTTGCATTGGCCGTTGGCTGTGGCGCGATTGCGCGTTGCTCTGCAGCTTTCTCCGCAGGGCGTTCTACCACCGTACGGAGATCACGATTCACGGGATTATAAGTGGAGTCTTCCTCGGGAACTTTTTCTTCCGCCGTTTTCTCGCGGGGAAATGCGATGCGACTCTTCCAGCCGTCGTCTCCGGGAGTGTCGTTGCGAACGATGCGTGAAGATTCCTCGACGGCAGCGATGGCGCGAGCGAAACGTCCAGGCTTGGAGGGCTCAGCGCGCGGCACCACTTTGTCTTCGAGTTTCGATAGAGCGCTGAGCAGTTCGCTGGCTTCGAAGGGCTTGACGATAAAACCTTCAGCCCGCACGCGGTGCGCTTCTTCGGGTTTGAAAGGCTCCAGCTTGCCGACAGTCAGCAGAACGGGGATGCGAGCTGAGTCCTGCGAGTCCTTGAGACGCTGGCAAACTTCAAGGCCGCTGTAGCCGGGCATGTAAACGTCAAGAATTACGAGATCGGGCTTCAGTTCGGCGATCTTCTTCAGGGCGGCGGAGCCGTTATTGACGGTGATGACCTCGTAGCCCGCATCCGCGAGGATTTTGCGCCCCATATTCTGGGCGGTCACGCTGTCGTCGGCGAGCAGTATCTTCCGGGCCAAGGAAATTTTTCCTCTTCTGAGGGGAGATATCGCGAAGGTAACCTGCCCGAGGATGTAAGTCAATGATCGGACGGGAGGTTACCCGGTTACCAGGGGTCAGCGTCTAGTGCGTTCTAAGGAACTGGACAAAAAGGGCCGAAAAAGGGAATACCCGACGGTCTTCGACTTTGGTATTAATTCAACCAAACTTCTGTATGACAAAATATTCTCTTCCCAGTTGTAACGAGTAGTAGGATGTAGCGAATAGTAGGGACGTGGGAAAAGCGGCCAATCCGGCCCAGTGGCGGCGCCTATGGAATCCAAGCCTAGACGGGCCAACATCGCAGCGTTGGTCTCGGAGATGAACTCCATCCACTCTGCAAACTCCTTGTATTGGGAACTGGGCGAATCAGTCACTTTGGAAGCGAGAGCTGAGCATCAGCGCAGACGCGAGCGCTTGGAAAAAGTCCGTGCGGCTCTCGAGAAGCTGCAAAATCAGAAGGGTTAAAGGGACGAACGCAGCTCCCGTAGACCGGCGTTTAGGCACTGAGAGACATATTGAAAGATGATCGAGAAAGATCCTCGAACAAATTTCTGACGACGGAACAGCCGCATCAGAAAGTCAAGATTTTCTTCAATCCCTTCTTCTTCTTTTTCTTGCTGCTGGAAATATCTTTATCAGTGGCGAGGCTGGAGCTGGCATCCGCACTCGCATTTTGAGAATTACTCGAGTTAGCCTGAGCTGACTGAATCTCGTTGACCTGGATTGGCGGAGCTACAGGTTGATTGCTGGCGGCGGTCTGAGCGCCCGGAGCCGGAGTTAATTCATTGGGATCGGGCGGGCCGCTCGGTTTCAATTCGCTGGCCGGTGCAGAGGGCTTGAGTTCGTTGGGATCGGCAGCAGTGTTTGACCGGGCAAACGGATCGGCGCTGGCGGGCGCAGGCGTATCAGACCGCGGGGCCGGCTCATTGGCCGCAGGAGTTCCGGTACCGATGGTTTCCACGCTCAAGCTGTGGTCACCGCTGGGCAGACCCATGGCTTCGCGAGTTGTTCTGATTGACTCCTGATTGGCTGCGATCGGCGTCGGATCGACCAGAGTGGGATCGCCAACTTTGGCTGCCATGTCTACGTCGGGACCTTTCTTTACCACACTCATCAACCGGGTTAGAGTCGTGCTTTCGCGCCGGCTCTCGTCTTCCCTGCGGTTCTGTGCCAGCGCCGCTTTTGTGGGTCGCGGGACTGGCTGATGCAGAGCCACCAGCCGTTTCTTGGCGTCATCGTCCCGGTCCATGACTGGATACCGCGTAATGATCTCCGAATATGCTCCAGCCGCCTGCTTCGTGAATTCCTCAATCATGTTCGCTTTGACTTGCTCACCAACGCAACCGGGTTGCGGACTGGTCTTAACGCAAGTGGGGCGGAGGCGGAGCTGAGCAATTTGACCTTCGTAGTCCTGTCCCAGGATAAAAAGCGCTTCGTC
>DASRWO010000028.1:0-3485 GCA_035654555.1 Candidatus Deferrimicrobiaceae bacterium
TCGGACCTGAACGCATAGCGTACAACGTATCAACGCTCCATCTGCCGCCAAATAAGATTCGGACGGCAAAGGATGCTGGGTTTGCGAATCGTGACGCGTCTTGATCCATATTCATCCATCAGGAAGCTAGTCTTTGGCTTGCATTCAATATCTACGTCTTGTCTCAAGTTACTCGCCGGTTGATTGCGAGCGTCACATGCACTGCTGAAGCGGCACTCACACTGGAACAATACTTCAATGCATTGCAGCCGACGCTTCCGTCTCTTCTTGGCTTGGCTTGGAGCTAGTAATTCCACGATTGCAGTGATGCCGAAGTTTTCCCCGAGCAGGAGTTAGCCCGAAAAGTCGGCTTCAGTCATGGCGTTCCGAGGCTGCGTGCAAGTGCGGCCATACGATCCTGCGTCGCCCTGCGGGCTACGGTAGCTTCCGGGGCCTGATTGAACCCATGCACGGCGCCTTGGTAAACGACCACTTCGACTGGAACCCCTGCACGGTTCAACCGCATTGCGTAATCGACATTCTCATCAATCAACAGGTCTAGCGCTCCCACAGCGATGTATGCTGGGGGCAGATTCACCAAAGACTCCGCTCGCGCCGCGGCCGCGTACGGCGAGACCCGGTCTGTTCCGCGAGCCGCACCCAGAAGACTGTTCCAGCCAAAATCATTGCTTTCGGGCGGCCATACAAACTCGCCCGCGAAGGGGTTCCGAACGCCACTTGCTAGTCCTGTCCGGTCGTCCAGCATCGGATACAGGAGGTTTTGAAACGCAAGGCGAGGCCCTTCTCTGTCACGAGTCAACAGGGCGAGGGAGGCTGCGAGACCACCACCTGCACTCTCTCCAGCAACCCCGATCCGCGCGATATCGATGCGGTAGGAGCTTGCATGCTCGTGCAGCCAGCACAGCGATCTATAGCAATCCTCGATTGCTGCTGGAAACGGGGCTTCGGGAGCGAGAGCGTAGTCAACAGACGCGATCACGCAACCCAAGCTCGACGCCTGCACCCTTAGGCGTGCGAGCACTTGGTCCGGTGTCCCCTTAACAAACCCTCCGCCGTGAATATGGAGGATTGCTCCTCTTTGCACCGCAGAACCGGTGGGCAGCACGAGCAGGAGGGAAACAGTCCCTTCACCACGCGTTCGTGCTATGCAGACTCGCTCGACCCGAACCTCCAGACCGTCTGCCGCGCCATCATCTGCTAGTGCCGATGCAGCAATCGTCTCCCGCTGCCCCGCGAGCACGTCGGCGTTGAGTGGATAGTTGTCATACCGGTCGAGGAGCGGATACAACTCGGGGTCCACGAGGTATTTAGTGCTCAGCTTTTCTGCCATTTGATTTCATTCCCTCCAATAAAGTCGAAGAAATCCTCGACTTTTGTCTAGATGCTGATTTATAACATTACGGTGCGCGGTTCTTCAACTCCAACGCGTCGACGGGACCCTCAGCAGGGCCGGGCCTCCCTGCGGCGTGACAGTCTGCTAGATGCCGCAGGCGAACTTTTTACGGAAGTTGGCTTTGGCGGCACCACAATGACCGCGATCGCTGAGCGCGCGAATGCTTCTGTAGGCGCGCTCTACGACTATTTCCCGGACAAGACGACGCTCGCGAATGTTCTTGCGACGAGGTATACGAAGGAGGCAGACGAGCATTGGTCTGTGCTTTTGACTCCCGAGGGATTCTCGACAACGAAGCAATTGGCTGAATTGTTTGTTGACGGAATTTTGTCTTTTGTGGAGAAGCGACCAAGCTACCCCGCATTGCTCAGTGCTCCTATCAAGTATGCGCGATCAGCAACCGCAAGGCGTCCTTTACGACGCATCTTTGCAAAGGCAGTGAGACGAGTCAACGCTTCACTGACATCCGAACAGGCCCACTTTCATGCACAAGTGGTGGTGGAGCTTCTAAAGGCGCTCGTCGCTTCTTACGCTCTTGCCGCAGTCGCTGATAGAGATAATCTTGCTGAAAATTTCAAAAGGCTTGTGAGCCACTATCTGACGCATACGTGAGTAGCTCTTCATGTCCATCTTTCTCTACCGGGGATCGCGCTAGCCAACATGCAAGACCGAACGCCGCATGGCTTGAGTGAGCCTATCCACGGCGGTCAGTATGCAGTTTAAAGAAGTGACATTTTGGAGGGCACGTCTCGACTCTCTTGTCAGAAGGACGAAGAAGCAGATTTATGCTGCACCAAGATTCCGCTTAAAACCGCCATGAGGGGGAAACAGGTGCAAACTGAGATGATGGAGAGCCTGTGGGAGATTGGGCCGCCTTCAAACCATCCGGCGGCACCGTAAAAGCAGGGTCGTGGATGTACAAAGATAAGTTCCGGAGAACCCATGAACATCCTTCTTTTTGGAAGAGGCGTCATCTCGACACTTAATGGCTGGGCCTTTGAAAAGGCCGGCCACACTGTCACTTTCTATGTCCGCCCAGGAAGGTCAGCGGACTACGGTCCCCGTATACATCTGGACATCTTCGACCTTCGCCGTGGAACGCGACCGAAGCGAGTCGACGAAGACTGGACGGTTCGCATGGTGGAGGAACTCCCGGCGGATCACTCCTACGACTTGATCCTGGTCAGCGTTCAGCATTGGCAATTTGCGGAGGTTGCTAAGTTCGTTGAATCGCGCACAGGGAGAGCCACAATTCTCATCTTCAACAATTTCTGGTGTGACCCTCAAGAGGCAACGCGAGGGCTACCTACCGAACGGATGGCCTGGGGTTTTCCATTCGGAGGAGGTGCCTTCCATTCGAATGTCCTCCGTGGCGCGCTCTATGCTTCGGTAAACTTCGGAACATTTTCCGCATCGCTGAGCAAAAGCGAAATAGAAGCACGAAAGCTCTTCCGCGATTGTGGATTCAAGATCTCCGAGAGACCCAACTTGAGAGACTGGCTTTGGATTCATTTTGCGACGAACGCCGGCCTTATGTCTCAGGCTGTTCAAGCCGGCTCTATCGAATCGGTGATGGGGTCATTCAGCCACGCGAGAGAAGCGGCGTTGGCCCTGCGCGAAGTCCTCCCCATTCTCCGGGCGCGTGGGGTTAACCCGCGGCAGAATTGCGTAGAGATGATTCCTTTACGTTTACCGCCGTCTCTATTCGCTGGAGGCATGGTCACTGCGTTCTCTTTCAGCAAAGCTTTCCAGACCGTTGTAGGAAAGGGAGATCACAAAGAAGAGATACGAAGAACCATTGAGAGCGTGCTAGAGGAGGCCACCGAGCTTGGAATCGACACGCCAAGATTACGTCTCGCAGGCAACAGCCTGGGGATTGTCGGTGTATGAGGTTGCGGAGCTCGCAGATCAGTTTCGCCCTGCCGTGCTCGCGGCAGCTCGCTAGGAACGCAAAGGGAGCAGTCTACTGATGTAGAAGAGCGTTCATCGAAGCCTTGGCCTTCTTCCGCCTGGATTTTGCCAAAAGTCGAAATGCGAAAAGCAGGTGTTCGCTTCTCGCCCTCCTCTAAGCGGAACAGATTTTGCAGACGAC
>DASRWO010000029.1:0-11735 GCA_035654555.1 Candidatus Deferrimicrobiaceae bacterium
GGGGGGCCGCGTGGCGCCCGATCTTACGCACATCGCGAGCCGTCAAGAAATCGCCGCCAATTCATATCCGAATAACGACGCGTACCTGGAGGCCTGGATCACGAACGCACAATCGTTGAAGCCGGAGTCGGCGATGCCGAACCTGACTCAGTTCAATGGACAGCAACTGCGAGATATCGTCGCGTATCTGCGGCAGCTCAAATGAAGGAAGGATAGACATGTCATTTTCCCGTAGCAAAACTTTCGGACTCATTTTTTTGGCCGTGAACACGCTGAGTGCGGGCGCGATCGCCCAATCGAAGCCGGATTGCTCCGCCTTGCCCGATCACGACAGGTTGCGCAGCGTCTTGCAATCGGTGATTAAACAAGGCGCCACCGGGAATAGTGGCCTCGGCAATCAGGAATGGGCGGTGGTGGTGAATCGCGACGGGGTTGTCTGCGCAGTAGTTTTCAGCGGGAACGATCGTGGGCAGCAATGGCCCGGCAGCCGCGCCATCGCCGCAGAAAAAGCAAGTACCACCAATGCCCTGAGTTCGTCTGACTATGCACTCTCCACCGCGAACCTCTATGCTGCGTCGCAGCCCGGGGGCAGCCTGTACAGCCTCACTACCAGCGCGCCTCCAAACCCACAGGCAGTGTTTGGCCCAGCGACTTCTTTCGGAACGCCTGACGATCCCATGGTCGGAAAGCCGATAGGTGGAGTGATCGTTTTTGGAGGTGGTCTGGCGCTTTACGATGCCAAAGGAAAAATCGTTGGCGGCCTCGGCCTCAGCGGCGACACTTCCTGCGCCGATCACATTGAAGCCTGGAAGGTTCGCCACGAACTGAAGCTCGACACCGTGGCCATGGGACCTTCGCCGGACCACAACGACAACATGATTCTGGACTGGTCGAACGACAGTAGCGCTAGCGGCTTTGGACATCCAAGCTGCAAAGGGGGCAACCCGCCAGACGAGATCATCAAAGACTTATCGAAAAAATATCCGACTGGACCGAAGGCACATTGACGGGTCGAGCGAGCTTGCGCGTCCAAGTGGTGATCGGTTCTCTTGCGAGATTTGAGCCTGCCGACCGGCGAAATTCGACCAACCGCTATTTGAAACAGTCCTGGCACATTGTCCATTGCAAAAAGGGGCGCGGTCATTTTTGAGAGACTTCGTCGATCAACGCGCGGCTGCTGGCTAAACAATTTCGAGCGAAGCGGATCTTCAAACATTTCGTCTCACCAACTCTTGGAGTACGCGGCTGGCGTATGATGCGCGGCCATCGCTGAGGGATGCACTCAGCGATCGATAAGCGGAATCCGACTCTTCCCTTTTGCCCTCATCGATGGTGTCGCTCCGCCTCTCGTCGAATACAGTGATCGTTCTCCGATGGATGCAGCGGTTTCCCGATTGATATGCCTTGCTTGGCCAGCTAGCCTTTTCGTGGTGGTCGACGCATATCCGCAATGAACGCCAGTGTTGCAAAAATCGGGTTCAGATTCGCTTCATCTCAAAATCGGACGAGCGTAGCGCGTTGCAGACGCAAATTCCTCCGTTTTTTCCCCAACGGCTTTTATGACGAGACCTATTTGGCCTGGGAGCGCGATTACAAATGGAGAGCCCATGAAGAATGGCGGGCTACACTCAATCGGGCGTCCTTTAAGGCAAAGCTGGCCGGAGCCAAGTTTCTGGAGATATGCGAAGCCGCAGTCAGGATCGAATCGCGTACAAACCTCCTTTTTTCCTTCGAGAAGATGGCGATTCGAGATGCCGTGAAGTCCGAACGCGGGGCGCGCATATTCGCTGAAGGCTTGTACACCTTTCTTCATGGATCGGGAACTCTGCATCGCCGGTTCGATCAGTGGTGCGAAACCATCGCGTCACTGCCCCGCAAACAGAGCCGCGTTTTGACCTGGCCCATGGCAACTGTTTTCGGATTTATTGCCCAGCCAGACACACATATCTTCCTGAAACCGACGGTGACCCGTGCGGCGGCGGTGGAGTACGGCTTCGATTTTCACTACCGTCCTGGACCTGCATGGGATACGTATTCTCAGCTTCTTGAGTTTGCCCTGGAGATCGGCAGCGACCTTCGCGACCTTCGACCTAGAGACTTGATCGATATTCAATCTTTCATTTGGATACTTGGATCAGAGGAATACGAGGAGTAGGAATGCCAGCGGTAGCTCTGCCATGAAATGATCGCGCCTATCAAAACACTAAAACGCAAGGGAAGAAGACAAACGGAAATTTGGAACCAGATTGAGTGGATGCAGTTACCCAGATCATCTGAATCGGGCGCTCGGTTTCGTAGCCGTGGGGTACTTTTAATCACGCCACCGTAGAACGCCGTGACCGACGACCTGGGCTGCCTATGGCTTTGGTCTTATAGCGGGGTATTGTAGGTATGTTTCCCAACAAAGCTCGCGCGTGGGCGATAACAGAATCGCTATTGAGTCCGCGAGGTTCCTGAGTCGGCCGGCCCTGCGTAAAAAGCTCCACTTGGCGTTCCAGGCTTAGGCTTGCACACTCGGGACACTTAGGCCTCTCCCGGCCCAGGACCACACGTTCAAATCGGTGACGGCACTTCTTGCAGACATATTCAAAAATGGGCATGGGTGGTTTCACCTCTGTGAAATGGCGACGGCGGTAGATTGATCGCCTGCCAGGGCAGCGCCGAACTTCCTGTCGTCGAGGTGCAGAGAACCATTGAGCCGCCGCAGTGCCTTAAAAAGGTAGTAGGGGCTCTGAGTCAAATTGTGCTGGGTCATGATCGGGTCACTCAGAAGCCAGGTCAATTTTTGCAGCTTAATAGTGTCGGTGCAGGGCATTCCTCCCCTCCAGGTGAGCACACCGGTCTCATTGAGGCTGCTCACAAGTTGGTTGAGATAGACGGCGTTGTTGAGATAGGGAGTGGTATACAACAGAGTGTCCTCTTCTGCCCGTCGCTCCCATGTTTTCAGCACTTCCAGAGCCCGGTTATAGGGCCCTGCGGTCACTTCCAAGCGCAGCATGGCTCCCGAGTCGCCGGCAGGTTCGTTATGAAATTGTTCGCGAATTTTCCTGGGAATGACTCCAAGAATTGGGTAGCGCTGCAGGGGATTGACCACAGGGTATGTGCCAAAGGCATTCGTTTGCGTCCGGACACCATCGGTCTTGATCAGCATCGCAAAACCAGGCCCGCCAAAGCCCGGGTCACCTTTCCCTGCAGCGAGGACCACAAAATAGCGCCGGGGATCAACTCTGGTCCATCGTGTAAGCGTGGCGCCAGGGTCCGCAGACGGGGCCGTAACAAAGAGCCCGTTATCAAACGTCTTGATCTGCAGCGGCGCGCTCGCAGAGAACCGGCCACTTTTGTCGACAGGGGTTACCATCATAGCTTTGGGAGTTTTCGGATTATCCAGCCTGTAAGTGAATTTGCCCGTCGCCTGCCACTCGGAACCTTTGCCCGAGCTGTCGCGGGAAAGCTCCGTCATAACCCCGTTGGATCCAAAACGTTGCCGTAATGGACTCATTTGACCGCCGGTAGACGATTGCCAAGTACCGACAATGTTGAACTCGCAACCCTTCTGCTGTTCCTGGCCGACAGAGGCCATCGGCAATAAGTTCGAGACAACAAGAAACAAGGAAAACCGCAACGCAAACCGCTTCATTGGAGACTCCTTGAGAGCGATGACCTCCTTCGAGATCTTCGCAAAATCGTCAGGTAAATAATCCCGCTGCCGAAAGCTACCCGCTATAAGTCACGTCAAAACCACGAAAATAAGAGACGACTGCCTGGCGACTCTTGTCCTCGGCACCAAAGAAGACGGGAGCCGTTCTAGGTGCGGCGCACATCCCGAGAAGTACAGCATTGCTACTCGAACCGCGGCAGGACCGAGCCGATCCGGCGCAACCCGAACCCAGCGTTCCCCTGCGGCCTTACGGCCAGTAGGGTTTCGAGTTTCTTGATCCCGACCGGGTTTTCGCGCTTTGCCATGATCTCCGCCCAGCCGTGGGCGCGCTTGAACTTGGCCCACTTCGGAGCGCTTATCGCGCTCTCCCTGTCGATCACTGCTTGAAGTTCGGCGTTCTCGCGAACCCTTATTGCAAACGGTTTGGTTGGCTCAACCCAGGAAATGACTTCCCGGATCAGCTTCGGCGGGTCAGGCAAGACCCAGGAGGTCCATTGGCTGTTGTTATCGTTGATAATGCGCAGCATCGAGGCGTGGATGTCGACCGAGAAATCCATCAAAGGATCGTCCAAGCGAAAAAGCTTGAAGCGAATGCTGGCAAGGTCGTACTCGCTGCCGGTCAGAAAGAGCCAGCCCGGCCTGGCGCCAACCCCTTTGGCATAAGCCGCCAGCTTGGCTGGAGTATCCTGGTCTGGCTTCAACGTGAACGAATACATGAACATGTCGCGGCCTAGATGGTCCCCGAGCAAGTCTTGTAGCTTTGCCAGGCAGGTGATTGACCTTGGGCAATACTTGTCACAACTTGCGAACATAAAGTTGATGATCGAGATTTTGCCTTTGATCAAGTCGTCATAGAACCGCACCGTTTTGTTTTCATGCGTGCGGAAGACGCCGTTAGTGTAATAGCCTGGCCCCAAAGAGGCCGCCGGCCGTGACTTGTCTCCCACGTGGCAGGAAAGAAAGTCTCGTCGGTTCATGCTCTAACTCCTTTCTTGGAGCCCTTCAAGCTGGGCCTATTGAGCTTGCTCGTACCAGGGGGATTGAGATTGAAAGTGGGTGCCAGCGCGGTTAAGGCCGGGGTTATATTCGGCTCAGCGCCCGCATTGACCTGCCCATTACCCGTGTTAGGCGTCCCATCCGAATAGACTGGAGACGTGACGTTGGAACTGGGGCCGGTAGTTACATCCCACCTCGTCAGCATCAGGTTATCTTCATGTCCCAAGTTATGGCAGTGCATCATGTACTTGCCAAACCAGTCGCGGAATTGCAAGAAGATGAGCACCTCATCGTTGGGCAAAATCGGGTAGACGTCGCGCCGCCCCTGCTCCAGCGGTGGGACCCTCTGACTATTGATGGTAATAACACCGGTCGTAGGGTTGACCGTAATGTTCCTGCGGTCCAGAACGCGTCCCTCTTCTAGGTGGATGTGGATTGGATGAGTCCAGCCCGTACCTGGGAAACAGTTGCGGATGAGCCAGGTCTCCGCAGAGCCCTGTTGAATGCTCGCGTCTGCACGGTTTGGATCAAAGGTTAATCCATTGACATTGAATACCTTCGCGGTCGGGTTCGCGGGATCGCCTTCTCCGCCGGCGATGAAATCGTTGAAGTTCCAAACCCGGGTTCCGAACAAATTGGCAAGAGGAGTGGAGATGTTCGGCAATGTAGTCAGCACGGCAGGCACCTGGCTTTGATCCGGCCAGGGCGGCGGGCCGGTGATGTTAAAAGCCATGACTACGTTGCCAATGTTGACTCCGGGCGCCGGCTCAGGCTCCGGTGCATTGCCCACAAACTGGGCTGCGACGTTCGTCAGGTACCAACTGGTACCGGGAGCCGCGTTGGTGAAATCAATAATCACGTCATAACGCTGCGAGACATGGACCGTCAAGCCTGTAAGGGTTGGATCCGACGAAGTTTGTATCACCTCGACCGGCGAGGGCAACAGATTGCCGTCTGTAGTCACCACGGTCATGGGTACGGAGTGGCCGTTGTTGTCAGACACGTTGAAGGTCCAGATGCGTGCCGGACCGCTGTTGAGGAAGCGGAAGCGGTACTTGCGCGTTTGGACGTTCAAGTACGGCTGGATAACCCCGTTGACAATGAACTTGTCAGTGGCGCCGGGAACCGTGTCAGGGGTTGTGGCGTACATTTGGCCGTCGGCGCAGAACAACTTGTCGGCGAAGTTCAGCGGGATGTCATAGACCCCATACGGCCCGGGCAGTCGCAGGGCCTGTGGACCCTGGCCAGGAAACTCGAATCCGGTATCAACGTCGTCGTACATCAGGTACATGCCGTTGAGACCGCGATAGTTGTTGGTGGCAGTGAAGCTGTGCCGGTGGTCGTGATACCAGTAAGTATGCTGCGCTTCGAGCGGATCGCCGATGGGCGGGAACTCATTGAAGCCCGCGTAGACGTTGGGGTAGTGATGGTCTTTGAAGAAAGTCGGGCTCCAATAGTCGCCCGCAAAACCATCGCTTTCTGAAGCGGTATGTCCATTGTGCAAGTGTGTGGTGTGGGTGTTGGTTCCAAACCCAATTTGGTTCACGGGCAAATTGTTGCGGAAGCGTACCACCACAGGAACGCCGTAGACATTAAGGAACGTCGGTCCCGGATAGATCCCGTTGTAGCCCCAACAATACGTCGGCGGAATGGCGGGGTCGAATTGATGCATTGTCGGTTGAACGGAAATGTTGTACTGGACGAAGGGGAAGAACTGGAACCAATCCTGATGATTGGCGCGTGCGGCCTCGCCATTAGAAGTATCGGCTTGAAGGGTTGGGATCGGATTCAGAATCGTCGGGATCGCTATCGGTGGAATGGGCAGCGCCGAAACAAAAGGTGTTGTCGCAGGACTGTTGGTTGGCTGGGGCGTGCAATCCGACGGCTGCGTCGGGATCGGCGGGAGCGATCGCGCCAACAGCGACTTTCTCGAAGTCAGCATTGTCACCGCGCTAGCAGCCGCACCAGCCTTCAGCACCGCCCTTCTCGACCATCCGGAGCCGTTGGAAGATTGAAGGCTCGCTTTCTTTTTTGACCTTTCCTGCGTTGTAATTGACATAGGCATCCTTTCGATCAAGCGATACGTAGCGACTTACCGGTTCGCCTGAAATCGCCTTGTAGCGCTTGCGGAGCAAAAGATGTAAAGCGTATTGAGGCTTCATCTGGGAAGAAGCGAGTGATTCGTATCTATCCGCACGCCCTCCCATCAATCAGCGGTAGCGCTGGCCGCGGCCGGAAGCCGACGTGCCTCACACTTCGGGCACAGTTCCTGCTTTTCACTAACTGTCGCTAGCGCTTCATTGACGGCTTCCAGTGTGTCTCTCACACCTGAGGCTTCTGCTTTTTCACTGCGATTTTGAATGTAGGTGGCCCCTAGAAACCACCCCAATCACGAGTGTCCACGAACCCAGTACGAAGCAATCAAAGTACGTCATTCAACGCCTCCCCATTCGCTCATCCATACGAAACTTATTTTGTTCGGAGCCTCTTGTTGATCGCAAAATGGCTCTCGTTGTCGTTCGTTATGGCTTTTCGTTGACTTCGTCGGCAGGTTGCAGCCCCCACAACCCTCTATCTAATAAGACGGGAATTGACGACAAGAAACCGCAATCAGACGAAACAAAATTTTCAAATTGATTAAATCAACAAATGCGAGGCTAGGTTTCCGACCATTTCCGTTGTAGTGTATTGAAAACCTGGAGGGTTGAATGCCGGTGCCGCCCACCCACGAGGTCACTCAGCTACTTAAAGCTTGGACTGCCGGGGACGAGCAGGCTCTGCAAAAGCTCACCCCCTTGGTGCACGATCAGTTGCACCGAATCGCGCGACGCTACATGGCTGGACAACGCCCCGACCATACCTTGCAAACTACGGCGCTGGTCAACGAGGTCTATCTACGGCTGGTGGATTGCGAACAAGTAAGTTGGCGGGATCGAGCACACTTCCTCGCCGTTTCGGCGCAACTGATGCGCCGGATTCTGGTCGATTTTGCACGCTCCCGCAGTTACCAGAAGAGAGGCGGGGGCATCGCCCACATGTCCTTAGACGAAGCCCCGTCGGTGTGCAATGAACCCGATCCCAACCTAGTGGCGCTGGATGATGCATTGAAGGGCCTGGCATCTCTCGATGAGAGGGAAAGCAGGGTTGTGGAACTGAGATTCTTTGGCGGGTTGAGCATAGAAGAAACGGCTGAAGTTCTGGGGGTTTCAACCGACACGGTGCTGCGGGAGTGGAGATTGGCAAGAGCGTGGCTGCTGCGAGAGTTGAGCGCGGGAAACTGAAACATGGAGCTTGCTTGGCGTCAAGTCAAAGAGATTTTTCAGCGTGCCTTGGAATTAGAAGAGAGCCGCCGCGCTGAATTTCTCGAACGTTCCTGCGGCGATGACGAACGGCTGCGTCGTGAAGTGGAATCCCTACTTTCTCAGGACAAGAAAGCTGAACACTTCATTGACTCACCCGCGCTGGAAGTTGTGGGCAAATTGGTCGCAGGCGACACGGCAAAAAAGAGCGCGGCGAAGTTGATCGGCCTTACAGTTTCCCATTATCGAATCATTGAAAAGCTCGGTGGGGGCGGAATGGGTGTGGTCTACAAGGTTGAGGACACACATCTCGAACGTTTCGCAGCCCTCAAGTTCCTGCCAGACGAAGTCGCTCAAGACCTGCAAGCCTTGAGTCGTTTTCGCCGCGAAGCGAAAGCGGCATCCGCATTGAACCACCCCAACATCTGCACCATTTACGACATCGGCGAAGAGAATGGCCACGCATTCATTGCCATGGAGTTTCTGGACGGGCTTACGCTAAAGCACCGGATCGGTGGCAAACCGATGGAGGTCGAGGGCGTGTTATCGCTGGGCATCGAGATCGCCGACGCACTGGACGTTGCGCATACAGCGGGCATTGTCCATCGCGACATCAAGCCCGCGAACATCTTTGTTACTAAGCGAGGTCACGCCAAGATTCTCGATTTCGGTCTGGCGAAGATAATCCCGCTGAAAAGTTCTGTGATCGGAGCGGCAGCCGACTGTTCCCACCCGACCGAACCCACTGGCGATCAACTGACGAGTCCAGGAACGGCCCTCGGAACCGTCGCCTACATGTCGCCGGAGCAAGTCCGAGCTAAAGAACTGGACTCACGCACAGACCTCTTCTCGTTCGGTGCCGTCCTCTACGAGATGGCAACCGGAGCGATGGCCTTCCGGGGCGAAAGCCCGGGAGACATCTTTAACGCCATTCTGGTACGACCGCCCGTTCCACCAGTACGACTGAATCCCGACTTGCCGGCCGAGATCGAACGAATCATCAGAAAGTGTCTGGAGAAAGACAGAAACCTCCGCTACCAGCACGCTGCTGACATTCGCACCGACCTGCAACGGCTGAAGCGGGACACGGAGTCGCACAAGTCGGTTGCAGTGGAGATTACGACTGCCATGCGTACCGGGCGATCACCTTGGACGATTGGAGCGGTTGCCCTTGTCATCCTAGCTGTTATCGCTGGCTATCAGTATTTTCATCGCAGTCCCAAGCTTACCGAGAAAGACACTATTGTGCTTGCGGACTTTGCTAACACCACAGGCGACCCGGTGTTCGATGACACACTCAAGACGGCACTCACGGTTTCTTTGCGGCAATCTCCCTTTCTAAATGTGCTCTCCGACAACAAAGTCGCGGCCACGTTAAAACTGATGACGCGACCACCCAACACGAAGCTGACGCCCGACATTACCCGCGAGCTTTGTCAGCGGGCGGGCAGCAAAGCCTATGTTGAAGGAGCGATTGAAAGTTTGGGCAGCGAATATGTGCTGGGCCTAAAAGCCGTGAATTGCCTGAGTGGGGACGTGCTAGTGCAGGAGCAGACCACCGCGGCGAGCAAGGAGAAAGTGCTAGACTCGCTGGGCGAGACAGCATCGAAGCTGCGCAGCGATCTAGGTGAATCGCTGGCTACGGCGCAGAAGCTCGATGTTCCGCTGGCACAAGCCACCACGTCGTCGCTCGAAGCTCTGCAAGCTTACAGTCTTGGCAGCAAGCTTTCTCTCGAGAAAGGCCCTTCTGCCGCTCTGCCTTACCACCAACGAGCCATCGAACTCGATCCGAGTTTTGCCATGGGGTATGTGGCTTTAGGCAATGATTACTATGCTTTGGCCGAGCTAGGACGCGCCCGCGAATACCGCAGCAAGGCATTCCAGTTGCGGGAACATGCCAGCGAGCAGGAAAGGCTGGCTATCAACGCTCCTTATTACGAAACGGTAACCGGGGAATTGAATGAAGCGGCGCAAACATATCAGGCATGGATTGCGAGCTACCCACGGTCCAGCGCAGCTTATACCAACTTGTGCAACCTATATAACGAGCAGGGGCAATACGAGAAGGCCATAGAAGCATGTCACGAGAGCTTCCGCCTCGGTTCGGAATGGGCTTACGTTCAGCTTGTCAATAGCCTGCTTGCGTTGCAACGTTTTGAAGAGGCGCGACAGGTGGTTCAACAGGCGCAGGCTCGGAAGCTGGATAATTTCATAATTCACAATGCTCTGTATGGTCTCGCCTTCCTCAAGGCGGATTCGACAAGGATGGCGGAACAGCAGCAGTGGTTTGCGGGTAAGCCAGAAGAGAACATGGGACTTTCGCTCGCATCCGACACGGAAGCATACGGTGGTCATCTTGTCGAGGCACGGGTCTGGATCGAACGGGCTGTTGACTCCGCGATACGAGTCGACAGCAGGGAAGTTGCGGCAATATGGCTGGAGAATTCGGCTTTGCGGGAAGCCGCCTTCGGCAACGCGAAGGATGCGAGGCGGCAAGCAGCCCAAGGCTTAAAGCTTCATCCGGCGAGTCAGAGTGTTGAGCTGGAAACGGCCTTGACATTAGCGATGGCGGGCGATGCCGGAGGAGCGGAATCGCTAGCTGGAGATCTAAACAGGCGCTTCCCGCTGGACACGCAGGTACAGTCTCTCTGGCTGCCTGCGATAAACGCGCAATTGGCACTGCATCGCAATAATCCGACTCGCGCCCTTAGCAGTTTGCAAGCTGCTACGCCCATCGAATTTGGGCAAATTCCGTTCGTCACAAACCTTTCCTGCTTATATCACACATATATTCGCGGTGAAGCATATCTCGCAGCCGGGCAGGGCAAGGAAGCAGCCGCCGAATTCCAGAAGATTCTCGACCACAGTGGCATCGTCTGGAACTGCTGGACTGGGGCCTTGGCGCATCTCGGCGTGGCACGTGCGAACGGGCTGCAAGCGAGAACTTCACAGGGCGCGGATGGCGATGCCGCGCGCGTAAGGGCGCTCGCCGCCTACAAAGACTTTCTGACCCTCTGGAAAGATGCCGATCCCGACATCCCCATCCTGAAGCAGGCAAAAGCCGAGTATGCGACGCTGCAATAAAGGGCGCTCAGCGGTTCTCCCTTTCCCTCGATGCACGCATACAGTTGGGCCTCCCATCTCGCGTTGACCCCATGCCATGTGATTTCCCTGCATGATCCTGAGATCTTTCTGTTCCGCAGAAGGACCTTTACCGCCTTTTCGCTCACCATTTGGAAACATTGTCAAAATCGTTTTCGCTTAGAAGGTCACTGCGCATACGCGGGGTTGCAGAATCATTCACTAGTGGGATGAAACGGGCGCAGACGAGTGAACATTACGGAACTGCCGATGTCCCTCACGATACTCTGCCAGCCCCTTTCGTGGACATTGTGTCCCGCGTCCACTTGAACTTCGCGCCATGAGGCCGCCACCATGGCGAGATCGTTGGTGAGCGGATTCACGCTCAAATCATCGCCCCACTTTAGTTCAATGTGACGGATTGGTGACGAAAAATCCCCGAATCCGCGCCGGGTGCTAACTCCCCAAGTTGTAGATCAAACCGTCGGGATCTCTTACGTAGCATCTGGGAAAGTTAGGCTCGTTTTAACGATCAGGCAGCCCTTTTTCAGCAGTCGCGCCTTAGCTGATTCCACGCTATCCACGGTTACTTCTAAGACCGGCGCCATCCGTGGTCCCGGCTCGATAAGTAAATTGACTTGCCTGCCATGCAGCCCGATCATCTTAGGATTGTCGTCGCTGATTTCAAATCCGAGATGCTC
>DASRWO010000030.1:0-6036 GCA_035654555.1 Candidatus Deferrimicrobiaceae bacterium
GCTACGGCTGGCGAAAAAAGGCTCGGGCTTGAGTTCAGTTACATACGGCGAAGCTCTCGATATTGCTATTTGCTACGGATGGATCGATGGCCAGAAGAAACCTGAAAGCGAACAGGCGTGGCTACAAAGATTCGTGCCCCGATCAGCGAAAAGTGTCTGGTCAAAGATCAATCGGGAAAAATCCCTGGCGCTGATTAAACAAGGCCGAATGCAGGCTGCGGGATTGGAGGCGGTCGAGAGTGCGAAGAAAAGTGGACGCTGGGAATCAGCCTACGATTCGCCCAAATCAGCCGAAGTGCCCGACGATCTGCAGGCGGAGCTGGATGCAAGTCCGGGAGCGCGCGAGTTTTTTCTTTCCCTCGATCGAGCGAACCGCTATGCCATCCTGTTTCGAATTCAAACCGTGAAGAAAGCTGCAACCCGCGTCGCAAAGATTCGCCAGTTCGTGGAAATGCTCGAAAGAAACGAAAGAATTCACGAGCCGCGCCGGCCACGAAGGAAGTGAAGAGAAATATCCATGATCAAAATTATCGGAGCGGGACTGGCAGGATCGGAGGCAGCGTGGCAATGCGCGAGGCGCGGTATTGATGTGGAGTTGTTTGAGATGCGACCCACGCGGTCGACTCCAGCGCACCAGTCCGCGGATTTTGCAGAACTGGTTTGCTCGAACTCTTTGAAATCAGATTCCGAGAATACCGCTCCATGGCTGTTGAAAGAAGAGATGGGCCGGGCCGGGTCGCTGCTTCTGGAGATTGCGCGCCAGTGCGCCGTTCCGGCGGGGCATGCGTTGGCGGTGGATCGCGTCACCTTTGCTGCAAAAGTGACCGAGGCAATTTCGCGCGATCCGCGAATAATCGTGCAGCGCGAAGAAGTAACACAGATCGACGAAACTAAGAATGGCATCACCATTATCGCGACTGGGCCGCTGACGTCAGAAGCTCTGGCTGGAGAAATATCTCGATTGAGTGTCCTCGATGAACAATCAAGTCACCGTCCCCACTTATATTTTTACGATTCGATCAGTCCGATTGTGGAGGCGGACTCGATCGACATGTCGCGCGTCTACATGGCGGCTCGCTATGACAAAGGTTCAGCGGATTACATCAACTGCCCCATGACGCGAGAGGAATACGATCACTTTTACGATACACTTTTGGCCGCGCAAGCGGTGGAGGAGCGAGATTGGGAGAAGTTGAATTATTTTGAAAGTTGTTTGCCGATTGAAGAAATCGCCCGGCGCGGTCGGGATACGCTGCGCTTTGGTCCGATGAAGCCGGTGGGGCTGAAAGATCCGCGCACGGGACGAATGCCGTATGCCGTTGTGCAATTGCGGCAGGAAAATCTGCGCGCGGATTCTTACAATCTCGTCGGATTTCAAAACCATTTGAAGTTCGGGGAACAGGCGAGAGCGCTGCGCATGATCCCGGGGCTGGAAAGTGCCCGCTTTCTGCGCTACGGGCAGATTCACCGCAATACTTACATCAACAGTCCGGCACTGCTCCGCGAGACACTTCAGATGAAGTCACATCCTCGAGTTTTATTCGCGGGACAAATATGCGGCGTCGAGGGCTACGTGGAGTCAATTGCAACTGGGCTGATGGCGGGCGTTAACGCCGCGGCCTTGGCTCGCGGAATTGAGCCCATGCCCCCGCCACGGGCTTCGGCGTTCGGATCGCTGACGCACTATGTAACTCACACCGAGGTCAAGAATTTTCAGCCTGCGAACATCACTTTTGATCTGTTGCCGCCGCTCGAGAAAAAGATTCGCGATCGCAAGGAGCGGCATCGCATGCAGTGCGAGTTGGCGCTTAAGGTGTTCGACGGTTGGATGGAACGGGTCGGGATGACCGCGGTCCAAGCCTAACTCGAAAAGGCAGGGGTCGCCCCGGAGAGACTTCAGAATGCCGCTGTCCTCGTCCCCGCAAATCGAGATCCGCCATGCGACGGCGGAAGAGGCGGCGTCCATAGCCAATCTGCTCTATGAATCGTTCGTCGCGTTCCAATCCCTTTACACCGAAGGCGGCTTCATCGCGACGACACCCTCCGCGCAGCAGGTTCTAGAGCGCATGCGGGCCGGCCCGGTTTGGACGGTACTACGTGATGGCCAGGTTTTAGGCACGGCTGCCGTCGTCGTTAAAGGTAAATCCGCTTACATTCGCGGTATGGCGGTTCTGCCGTCCGAGCGCGGAACTGGGATGGGATCTGCACTCTTGCAACACGTGGAGGACTGGGCCATGAACTCGGGATGTGTCCGTCTGTTCCTCAGCACTACTCCGTTTCTCATTGAGGCCATCCGCTTGTATGAAAGGTTTGGTTTTCGACGCACGGATGAAGGCCCGCACGACTTACTTGGCACTCCTCTTTTTACGATGGAGAAAACCATTTCCCCACGCAACTGAAAGAGAATCGCAGATACACACAATCCGAACTTTCATGCAACAAAACGCCTACTGGATTCGTATCTGATAGTGGACTAAACGCGGCGCAGCAGGCTCACGTTCCCTGCCCGATTGCGTCCAATCATGAAGTGCGATGACGCTGCGAGATCTCATTGTCGATGTGATGCGTACCCTGTGGGCGCACAAATTGCGCGCGTTTTTAACCATGTTTGGGATTGCGTGGGGGATTGTGTCGATTGTGCTCATGGTGGCGGCCGGCGAAGGTTTACGCAAAGGACAAGAAGAGCAATCCCAAACCCTGGGCAAGGATGTAATGATCGTTTTTCATGGTCGCACCAGCCTGCAGGCGGGCGGAATGCGCGCCGGGCGATTGGTGCATTGGGAAGATCCTGATGTGCCCGTGGTGCAGGCGGAGGGTGTGGATTGTGAATATGCCATCCCTGAACTGGAGCAGGAGACTGTTCTAACGCACAGCAATTTCAACAATGCTTTGTTTGAAGTAACGGGTTCCTATCCGCAATTTAGCGAGATTCGCAGTTTAACCGTAGGTCTGGGACGATTCTATGACTGGAGTGACATGCGCGACGCGCGGCGTGTCGCTTTTCTGGGATCGGATGCGGCCAAGCAATTGTTTCCCGGTCGTAATCCGGTGGGTGAAAATGTTTATTTGAATGACTTTCCTTTCGTCGTGATTGGCGTCATGGCAACCAAGAAACAGGATTCCAGCTACGACGGCTGGGATGTAAATAAAGTCTTTATTCCCTTCTCCGCCATGCGGCGCGATTTTCCCGACAAGCCTCCCGGAACGGCCACTACTTTCGATCAATTATTGGTGACCCCAAAATCCGTCGAGCAGCATGAAGCCTGCAAGCACGAAGTGCGAGTGGCACTGGCTCGAATGCACCGATACGATCCCAACGATAAAGAGGCTTGCCCCATCTGGGATACTGTGCAGGAAGCCAAAGCTTTCCGGCAAATGACTGATGGCATGAAGTATTTTCTTGGCGCGGTGGGGATTGTAACTCTACTGCTGGGCGGCATCGGCGTAATGAACGTGATGCTGGTTGCGGTGCGTGAGCGCACACGTGAAATCGGCGTCCGCAAAGCCATTGGTGCCCCTGCCGGAACAATACTGCGGCAGTTCTTTGTCGAAGCACTTATTATCGCGTTGCTCAGCGGAGCGATTGGCTTGGGCGTGGCCTTTGGATTTTGCGCACTTGTGAACTTGCTGCCGATGCCTGCTTTTTTTGCCGGGCTCATTCCCGACTGGACCTCAGGCCTCATCGCTGCCGGCCTGCTGGGAGCGATTGCCATTGGCGCTGCCCTGTACCCGGCGCGGAGAGCGGCGTCCATAGATCCTATTGAGGCATTGCGCTATGAGGCTGGCGGATAACGAATGCTGATCGAAATTATTATTGAGGCATGGATCGCACTCAAGCGCAACCTGACCCGCAGCTTCCTGACAATGCTGGGCATTGTGTGGGGGATTGCCACAGTCACGCTGCTGATCGCTTATGGCAGCAGTTTCCGTAGCGTTCTGGTGCATGGATTCGACGCGTTCGGCAAGAGTGTGGTGATCTGTTGGCCGCAGCAAACCAGCGAGCAACCCGGCGGACAGCGTGCCGGAAAGAAAGTCGTCATTGAACAGGCCGACGTCGACATGGTGAAGGCGACGGCGCCGCTGGTGAAACACGTGTGCCGTGAAACCGTAAACCGCCCAGGAATTTCTTACGGCGACCGCATGGTGGGAACAACGGCGATTCGCGGTGTTTGTCCCGAGTACGGGGAGATGCGAAACGAAGTGCCGTCGGAAGGCCGATGGATCGATGCCGGAGACGAACTCGAGCGCCGGCGCGTAATCTTTCTCGGCGGACGCGTCAAGGAACAACTCTTCAGTGGGCGACCTGCGTTAGGAGAGACCGTGGAAGTAGGCGGCGTGCGCTTTACCGTGATCGGAGTGATGGCGCGAAAGATTCAGCTCAGCAACTATTTTAGTAGCGACGACGAATCGGCATGGATTCCTTACTCCACTGCCGGCGACTTATGGAATACCCGTTACGCGCGCGTGTTGGTGTTCGAACCCGTTGCTCCACAATTTGAAAAGAAGGCGATGGCGCAAGTACTGGCGGCGGTGGCGACCCGGCAGAACTTTTCCCCGACCGATCCTAAAGCTTTCCAGATGTTCGGGCGGGATGAATTCCGCCCGGTAATCGACGCGCTGACGATTGGGCTACAAGTGCTGCTCGCATTTGTGGGCACATTGACCCTCGGAATCGGCGGTGTGGGCGTGATGAATATCATGCTGGTCTCGGTGGACGAACGCATCCGGGAGATCGGTCTGCGGCGCGCGTTGGGCGCGCGCAAGCGCCACATCAAGCTGCAGTTTCTGGCAGAAACGTTGTTGATCATGATATTGGGCGGCGCGATCGGCGTGCTGCTCTCTTACCTGATCGCGTGGGCGGTGGGTACGCTGCCCATGATGGGGCCACTGTTCGAAGACAATTCCGGGCAGGGCGACATTCATCTGCGAATTTCCATGATGACGGTCCTGCTCTCGAGTGCGGTGCTGTTGCTCGTGGGTGTAATCAGCGGCCTGGTTCCGGCCTTGCGGGCGTCAAAGCTGGACCCGGTAGAGGCTTTACGATACGAATGATCTTATGTGGAATGATTCCGGTGAATTGATTTGATTGCCGACCCGATTCTTAGTACCTTGCTGTTAACCCATTCGCAGATCGAGGTGCCCTTTGCCGATCTCCGCCGTCGACTCCATCTCGCTTGCCATCGAACACACGAAGCAACAACTGTTCAAGCCCTTTCGCTTCGGTCAATGGACCAGGCTCGCCTTCGTGGGACTGCTGGCCGGCGAACTTGGCTCCGGTGGCGGATTCAACGGCGGCAATTTTAGGCTTCCTCAGCATCCGGGCGCCTCCCGGCATTTTCTTCCTTCGGCATTGGGAGGAATTGATCCTGCTCTGTTAGCCGGCCTGATCGCCGTTCTGGTTGTAAGCGCGTTCATATTCGGTCTCATCCTTATGTACATCAGCAGCGTGATGCGCTTCATTTTGTTCGACAGCATCATCGCGAAAGAGTGTCGCATTCGTCAGGGATGGAGCCACCGGCAGATCGAAGGATGGCGCTACTTTCTCTGGAAACTGCTTTACCTTCTGGCCATGTTTTGCGGATTTGCCGTCCTGATTGGTCTCCCAGCGGCCTTTGCATTTGGGATGGGGTGGCTGAGTGAACCGAAGCAACATTTGCTTCCCTTGGTGCTGGGCGGCATCATCCTTTTCTTTGCAGTATTGCTTTTTGTTGTGGCCATGGCAGTCGTCTTTGTGCTGACCAAAGATTTTGTCGTGCCGCAAATGGCTCTGGAGGACATTGGTGCTCTGGAAGGATGGCGGAGGCTTTGGCCGATGATCCGGGCCGAGATGGGCGGATACGCCGGCTACATCGGCATGAAGATCGTAATGGCCATCGGCGCGGGTATCGTGATTGGCATCGCAACTTTGATCTTGGGTTTGTTCATCGCCATACCGACGATCGGGCTAAGTATCATGGCCGTTCTAACGGGCAAAAGCGCCGGGCTCACTTGGAACATTTACACGATCACTCTCGCGGTGGTGATCGGATGTGTTCT
>DASRWO010000031.1:0-22287 GCA_035654555.1 Candidatus Deferrimicrobiaceae bacterium
AAGCTGAGCTTTCACGTCCTAACGGAATCTGGCTCTGGGCGGCGGCAGACAATCTGCGGGTCGCGGCTGTCACCGCAGTGGAATGTGCCGAGAGCATGATCGCAACCCGGCCGGTTGGACAAATTCAATGAAGTGTTGGCGCGTTGTCTGGATTGCGCTGCTGGCAGCGTCTGTTGGCTGCGGATATCATACGGCCGGCCACTGGGTTCAACTTCCGGAAAATGTCAAAACAATTGCGATTCCCGCGTTCACAAACGTAACCACCACATATCGGATCGAACAAGTGCTTACGGCGTCTGTGGTGCGCGAATTTACTACCCGCACCCACTATCACATCCTGAACGAACCCGGAGAAGCCGCCGATGCCACGCTGCGCGGCACCGTGATCTCCACTTCTCAGTCGCCGCTGACTTACAATTCCACAACCGGGCAAGCCGCCAGTGTACTGGTGGTGGTGAGCATGAAGGTTTCACTCACTGATCGGCAGGGCAAAGTGCTCTATCAGAATCCGTCCTATTTGTTTCGCGAGCAATATGAAGTTTCGCAGGACCTGACCAGCTTCTTCGAAGAAGACACCCCGGCCTTCCGGCGCCTGTCCCAGGATTTCGCCCGAACCCTGGTCTCCAACATTCTGGAGGGCTTCTAGATGCTAGAGTTTGTGGCGAAGGTCTTTTTGGCAACAGAGGATTTTTGATGCGGGCTTTTGCCCAGGCGGAGCGCTTTGTCGGCGAACTTGAGTCGCGCAAGCTGCGTCCCGCCTACGTGTTTGTCGGTGACGAAGCTTTCTTCCGCAAGCGCTTTCGCGACGCTATCCTTGAGCACCTAGTTCCCGCCGATCTGCGCGATTTCGGTCTGTTCGAGTTCGATCTCGCGGAAAACGATCTCTCCGAAGTTCTCGACCGCGCTAGAACGCCCTCCTTGATGGCACCCTTCCAGGTATTTTTCGTGCGCAGCGTCAAGAATCTTTTTGGCCGCGGCTCGAACGAAGAAAAGCTTGCTGCCATCGAAGACTATTGCAAGAATCCCAATCCTGATGCTCTTATCGTTTTCGTCGCCGACCATATCAGCATTCCCGCCGATGTCCGCCGCATGGAGATGCAAGATAAGGAGCGCTACCAGCGCATTCGCGAAACCATGGGTTCATATTGCGGCATCGTCGAACTGGCGCGCGTGGAAGAAGGCGAGGCGGTGCGCTGGATTTCCGAATATTGCGCTACTCGCGCGGTGAAGATGGATGCCGATGGTGCGCGCGAACTGGTAGATGCGCTTGGCGGCGACATGATGATGATCTCCAACGAACTGGAGAAGCTCATGCTTTACGTCGGCGCACGCAACCGCATCACACTCGGCGACGTCGAGACCATGGTGCTCGCCGCCAAACAGCGCTCGCTCTACGAATTGACTGATGCCATCTCCAGTAAGGACCGCGTACGGGCCCTGGAAATTCTGGATGCGATGCTCTCTTCAGGCGATGGCGAAGAAGCCGCCATCGGACACATTTACATGCTGGCCAAAACCTTTCGCCAGATGCTGGTGATTCTCGAACGCAACGTTCGCGACCAGCGCATGCTCTGGGCGGCGCTGTGGCAAGGCTTCCGCGTTCCGCCATTTGCGGCCGACGATATCATCAAGCAGGCCCGCCGCTATAAATCCCGCCGCGACTTAACGCGTGCAATCCGTCTGGTCGCGAAAGCCGATCTCGCTCTGCGTTCCAATCCCGTGAGCAAACGCATGGTGCTGGAGCGGCTGGTCATGGACTTGACGACCGAACCGAAGCTCGAAGCGCCCGGATGGATGCAGGACCAGTTGCCGGTGTAGCAGCGGTTCGTAACTTTCTGCCCGCTAGGATTCGCTGTCCAAGGTTAGTATGGGGAGATTCAAGCCCGAGGATGTCGAGAAGCTTTTGATAGCCTGCCACAGGTGCTGCTGCATTTGCCATCGATACTGCGGTGTCAAAATCCAAATAGACCACATGGTCCAACAGGCAGATGACGGTCCAGACACCTATGACAACGCCCTTCCCGTTTGCCTCGAGTGCCACGCTGAGATCCATACTTACAATCCGCAGCATCCAATAGGTAGGAAGTTCCAGCCAAGCGAGTTGCGGGGACACAGAGACCAATGGTTGTCGATCTGCGAGAAACACCCCGAAATATTCCGTAGCGGCTCTCTGACCCGCGCTGAAGTTGGCCCGCTGCAGGCGCTCATCGATGAACTCGAATTTAACGAAGCCGTGACCTCAGTTTCGCCTGGTCAGGATCAGTTTTGTTTCTTCAAGGAGCGCCAGTTCCTGGAGGCGATTCGAACCGGCAGCATTGCTACACTGCGGAACGAGCTGAAACAATCAATCAACTTGGCATACGTCCACGTGGGACAGGTGAATCAGCTTTTGAGCACTATGGCGAACGCCCATAACCCAAGCATGCTCGGCGAGCTCTACCAAATGGCAGTCAAGAAGATCGGCGAGGCGAAGCGGCCGATGAGGAGCGCGAGGGAGGAACTGCTTAAGTTCTTGGGAGCGGACAACTGAGGAAGCTTCGGAGTTCGACAGCTTACTTCATCGCATTCACGCGAGCGCCCAGACGCGATTTGTAGCGCGCCGCGGTATTCCCGTGCAGCGTCCCCTTCTGGATCGCCTTGTCGAGTGCCGATACGGTCTGGCGGTAAGTCTGCTCGGCGGCTTGCTTATCGCCCTTTTCAATGGTCTCGCGCAGGCTGCGCAAGGCGGTGCGCAGGCGGGAGGCGTTGGCGCGATTGTTGGCAGTGCGCTTGGTAGTCTGACGGGCGCGCTTGAGCGCCGAAAAATGATTAGCCATGTCTGGTTCGTTACCTTCGTGTCTTCTGAGAGATATTCGGGTGGGTCCGAATACGCTATTGTACGGGAGTAACTGGAAGCTGGTCAAACAGATATGGTCGACGTTCTCGCGCGGCTGAAGGTACTGATAGGTTCCTCGACTCCGATCGTTGTAATGGAGACGATCGAGGAGATGCGCGCCGTACGCCTGGTTCGCGCCGCCTGCTCCGCGCTCGGCCTGGCCACTTTTGAATGGAGCATTGCGAGCGGGTTACTGCGCTGCGGAAGCAGTGTAGGTGAGTTGGTCACGGACGGAATGGATCCAGCTATCAGTTTTCAAGGAACTCATTCGGGATTCGAATCAACGGAGCAGAATATCAAGGCTCTCTACAACAGCCGCGAACCGGCGCAAATGTTGGGTAACCTTGAAGGCATATCCATCGAAGCGACCTTCATTCTCAAAGATCTGCATCGTCACATGGATGATCCAGTGGTTGTGAGGCGCTTGCGGGATGTTGGCCAAAAATTCTCTGCCAATCGCCGGACCGTTATCTTAACGGCACCGAAGATTGAGATTCCCCCGGAACTAAGCGGCCTGGTCGAGTTCCTCGATCTGCCCTTGCCGGACCGGCGCCGCCTTCGCCAAATCATCGACGAGACCTTGGTCAGGATTTCCAAAACCCATACACTGCAGCGGAAACTTGACCCTGCTGGCATGGATGCGATGGCCGATAATCTGCGCGGTTTGACCGAGGAAGAGGCCGAACGTGCCATCTCGCAAGGACTGGTAGCGCGCTACGCGCTGTCGCAGGAGGTGGTTGCCGATGTTCTGGAAGCAAAGAAAACTCTGCTCAAACGCTCGCAAATGGTCGAGTTTATCGAGGCCAGCGATACCTTAGCGGATGTTGGAGGACTGGAAAACTTGAAGGGCTGGCTCGCGCCCCGCCGGGGCGCCTGGGAAGACTCGGCGCGCGAGTTCGGCCTGGAGCCGCCGCACGGTGTCATCATCCTTGGCGTACAGGGATGCGGCAAATCGCTCTGCGCGCGGGCTGTCGCCGGGGAATGGAACTTACCGCTGGTCAAGTTCGACACTTCGGCGGTGTATGACAAATACGTCGGCGAAACCGAAAAACGGATTCGAAAGGTCTTTCGGGTGGCAGAAGGACTAGCGCCGTGCGTGCTTTGGATCGACGAGTTGGAGAAAGTTTTTGCTGGCAGCGGCGCGGATTCGGCATCGGCGGATGCAGGCGTATCGTCGCGCTTGCTGGCAGCATTTCTCTCTTGGATGCAGGACCGCAAAGCCGCCGTGTTCGTTGCTGCCACGTGCAACAATGTGACTGTGCTGCCTCCGGAACTCATCCGCAAGGGACGCTTCGATGAACTATTCTTTGTCGATCTGCCCACTCAAACGGAAAGAAGACAAATTTTTTCGATCCAGTTAGCAAGACGAAAGCGCAGTCCGGCCGAGTTTGACCTGGAACGCTTGGCCGAAGCTGCGCGGGGATATTCCGGGGCGGAAATCGATGCTGCCTTGCAGGGAGCTCTGTACGCGGCGTACTCCGAGAAAATGCCTCTGACTGCAAACTCCGTGATGCGTGCGCTGGCGCAGACTGTGCCGCTTTCAACCACGCGGGCGGAAGAAATTGCCAGCCTGCGCGAGTGGGCTCGGACGCGGGCGGTGCCCGCGGCCGCCAAAGATGCCAAGGCAAACGCAGTATAGACTGCGCCATTGACTCGCACCCCGCCGCGGGGTACGCTTTAACTAATGGTCGTGACTTGCCTCCTGGGCATGCGCATTCCGGTTGTTCCCGTCTCCGAGCATAATCCTGTTTTCGTCTACAAAGTGGCAGAGGCGTTTGTATCTCAAAGAGACTGAATGAAGAAAAGCATCGGGATTAGTCCCAACATTGAAGCTTTATTTGGCACACGCGACGAGAACGTGCGCTTGTTGGAAGATGGTTTAAACGTCACCATCGATCTGCGTTCGAACGCCGTCGAACTGGAGGGCGCGGCTCGGGATGTCGCTCGCGCCGAACAGGTTTTTACAGATTACGAAAGCCTGCAACGCTCCGGCTATACCTTCAACAATGGCGATCTAAACAGTATGCTCCGCGTGTTGACCGCCGATCCGACCGCGACCTTACGCGGTCTAGCCGATGCCGGTCGCCAACGATCGCTGGGACGCCGTATGGTGCAACCCAAAAGCGTGAATCAGCGGCGCTACGTCGAAGCCATCGAGAAGCATGACATGGTTTTCGGTATTGGGCCCGCCGGCACAGGCAAAACTTATCTTGCCGTGGCGATGGCGATTTCCGCGCTGCTGGCGAAGCGAGTGAATCGAATTATCCTAGCCCGGCCGGCGGTGGAAGCAGGCGAGCGCCTGGGCTTTTTGCCGGGTACGCTGCAAGATAAGATCGACCCCTACCTCCGTCCTCTATACGACGCACTATATGACATGCTCGATCCGGAAAAAGTGGACCGCTATCTGGAAAAAAATATCATCGAGATTGCTCCCATCGCGTTCATGCGCGGGCGCACCTTGAACGATTCCTTTGTGATCCTCGACGAAGCACAAAACACGACTTCAGAACAAATGAAAATGTTCGTCACGCGCCTGGGATTTAACTCCAAAGCAGTGATAACAGGCGACGTTACGCAGATCGACTTGCCGAACGCGCGCCGTAGCGGATTGCTGGAAGCGATTGATATTTTGTACAGAGTAGAAGGCCTCACGTTCGTCGATTTCGATGAATCTGACGTAGTTCGTCATCACCTGGTGCAGCGCATCATTCGTGCCTATGACGAGCATAAAACTCACGTCGCCGAGCAGCAGATGCTGCTCTTGTCCGGTGGTAAGAACGCCGAGAGTTCCGGCGGAGGCTTGCGCAACGCAGAGGTTAGAAATTCACCGCCGTCCGATGTGAGACCTCGCGAAGCGTCAGGCGAATGAATCCGCGCAGGTGAGAGTTGGTTATCCTCCGAAAAAGAATTGCTGGGCTCAGCGCGTCGACGCTCGAACGCTTTTTGTTGCGGGCAAGGCGGGCGGTGCCTTTGCGTGGCACCGTGAATGTGCTGGTGACCAACAGCCACGAACTCCGTTCGCTTAATTTGCGATTTCGCGGAAAGGACAAGCCTACCGACGTACTGTCATTTCCGGAGCCGCGAATGAACATGCCTAAAGCGAAACAACCGGCTGGCGATCTGGCGGTTTCCGCGGAAATTGCGCGAGACAACGCCAAGCGGCTCGGGCACTCCGTGGCCACGGAGATAAAAATTCTCACGCTGCACGGAATTCTCCATCTGGCAGGGTTTGACCACGAGCGAGATAATGGCGAGATGGCCGATGAGGAGCGTAGGTTGCGTCTGCAGCTGAAGTTGGAGGCTGGCCTGCTTGAAAGGACGCGGCAGGTCGCCTTTGGGAGTTCGACGAACCATGCACGCCGCAATGGCCGTCCAGTGTCAGGGCGGGAAAGAAGATGAACTGGCCGGTCGCACTCGCGCTGATTCCTTTGTTGGCTTTGCTGGCCTTGGCGTCCTACGTCGATCGCGTTTATCAGGAGATCGGCAAATTTCTTTCCCGGGAGTTTCAGGACAACATCGACGTCTTCGAGCAGAAGGTCGAGCCGAGGCTGAAAGTCAGTCGTGCTCGCGCCGCGCTTTCCATGTCCGTGCTCAAGCAGCTGACCACGGCAACGATTTCTCTGTTGGTGGGCTTCGCGCTTTTCAGCGATCAGCGTTGGACCATATACGAAATCTCGCAGGCGGCGATCAGCCTGATCGTGATCATCATCGTATTCAACCAGTTTCTGCCATTCTTGTTCTTCTCGCGCACCAACGGCAATTGGCTCATGCGGTGGACTTGGTTGGTGAGAATCTTCATTTATCTGGTTCTGCCGGTGACGATTGTGCTGGGTTTCCTGCAATCCGTCGCATCGCTCACCCGAGAAAATACCCGTGAGGAACCGGAGAGCGCGGCCGAGGCGGTGGATGCTCTGATTGAGGCAGGCCAAGAAGAGGGCATCATTCAGGAGGGGGACCGCGATCTCATCCAGTCCGTGGTCGAATTCAGCGGCAAGACGGTGCGCGAAGCGATGAAGCCCCGTCCGGAAATGTTCGCCGTGCCTACGGAAACCACAGTGGAACGCTTCATCGAAATGCTCCGGGCCAAGCACTATTCGCGCGTGCCAGTGTATGCGCAAAACATTCACAATATCAAAGGCATCGTTTATGCCCAGGATGTTTTGCAAGTGCCGGACAGCGAAGCCTCGCAACGGACTCTCGAAACTCTGATGCGCCGCGATGTGTATTTTGTGCCGGAGAGCAAACTTGGCAGCGATCTTTTGCGCGAAATGCAGAAGAACAATATCCGCATGGCGATTGTGGTCGATGAGTATGGGGGAGTAGCCGGTCTAGTGACCATCGAAGATCTTGTCGAAGAGATCGTGGGAGAAATCCGCGACGAGCATGAAAGGCCGGAAATCGTTCGCGAGAACGATCATTCCTACATTGTTTCCGGAGGCATGGACGTGGACGGTCTCGCCGAATTGTTCGGGACGAAACTCGAGGAAAGGGAATCCGCTACCGTTGCAGGCCTGGTCAGTGAGTTGGCGGGACACATCCCCCGCCGCGGCGAAACGGTAGATGATGGCGGTCTTCGATTTGAAGTTCTGGAAGCCACGGATCGCAAGGTGGAGCGGGTTAGAATTACTGCCGCGCAACCCCGTCAGTTGAAGCTGATATAAAACGGCCCCTGGCTTGTGGCTTGTAGCTAACCTCGCTCCCAATATGAGAATTCAGGCTGCTCCCCTTTCATGGGATACTGGAATGCAGCATTGCGTTTATTGCCCAAATAACTAGAAGTTGGTAGCCAGAAGCTTTTTCTATGCCTTTCCGCTCCGGTTTTGTCTGCATCCTCGGCCGCCCCAACGCTGGCAAGTCCACGCTCCTCAATGCCCTTGTCGGCGAAAAACTGGCGATCATTTCGCCCAAGCCGCAGACCACTCGCAATCGAATCCAGGGCATCGTCAACGTGCCGAAGAGCAAGGGTCAATCTGGAGCACAGATGGTGCTGATCGATACTCCCGGCGTACACAAACCGGATAGTTCATTGGGACGCAAGATGATGGTCGAGGTGCGCGAGGCGCTAGAGGGCTGCGACGTCGTCTTGCTGATCATGGACGCGACCCGCAAACTCGATCAGCGTGACGAGTTTGCTATACAGATGTTGAAGCATTCTTCGACAAACGTTTGCCTCATTCTTAATAAAGTTGATTTGTTGCGAGGCGGCAAAGGCAAGCTCCTACCGCTGATTGAGGAGTACAGGAAACTGCATTCATTTGACGAGATTATCCCAATCTCCGCGCTGAAGCGAGATGGACTCGAGATCCTTCTGAAGCAGGTGACTGCAGCGTTACCTGCGGGCCCACCTTTATTTCCGGAAGACCAGGTTACCGACCAGCCGGCACGATTTATGGCCGGAGAGATTGTTCGCGAGCGCGTGCTCGTGGAAACCGAGGAGGAATTGCCCTACGCAACCACGGTAATCGTGGACACGTTCGAAGAAGGTGCCAGGCTAACCCGCATATCAGCCACAATCTATTGCGAACGCGAAGGCCAGAAGGGCATTCTGATCGGTAAGAAGGGAAGCATGTTGAAACGGATTGGGACGTCGGCGCGCCTGCAACTGGAAAAAATGCTGGGCACAAAAGTATTTCTTGAGCTCTACGTAAAGGTGCAACCCAACTGGCGCGAATCGCGCGGGTTTGTTGAAGAATTGGACTGGAGAAGACAGTTGGAGCATCTGACTGGCGGACAAATTAATATGACAAAAACTGCAACGAACGTAATCAACAAAGAAATGATCCGGAACGAAAGTCAGGCGGGCAATGCTAGAATCAATCGTCGCTCTCATTGAATCACAGCCAAACGAGCCCAACCAATGTCACTGTCCGATTCTCCTGAGCAATCCCTCCCCGAGAAAGATTTCGATCCCGAACAGTTGACGTTAGTTTTGCGGGTGACGCTTAGCGCTGACCGCAGAGCCGTCGATCCTGTGGTACAGGAAATAATGGCGGTCGTGCGTCAGATGAAGGACGTCGACGGGAAAGACGATGCCATCGAGTTATCGCTGCAGGAAGCGCTGGCCAATGCTGTGATTCACGGCGCCAAAGAAGATCCTACGCAGACAGTGGAATGCGTGGTCAGCAGCGACGCGGAGCGTGGGATCCTGATTGTAGTCCGCGATCCCGGCACTGGATTCAGTCCCGAATCGATTCCCGGCTGCACCGTCGGCGAGAATGTCTATTCCAATCATGGGCGGGGAATTTTTCTGATCAATCAGCTTATGGATCAAGTTGAGTTCAGAAAGAACGGCACCGAAATTCGTATGGTGAAGCGCTAGGCGCCGCGCGGCTTCCTATTCTTTCGCCACGATGCCCAAGGTTTTCATTTTCCGGTAGAGGTGGCTGCGCTCCAGTCCCAACACTTCTGCTGCGCGGGTGACGTTGCCGTGGTTTTCGTCGAGCTTCTTGAGAATAAAATCCCGCTCGTATGCATCTCTCGCTTGGTGCAACGTGGAGAATTCACTGCGCGCAACCCGCCGGTGGCCGTCCCGATAAACCAGCGGAGGCAAGTGCTTGCGGTCCAGTCGCGTTGTCAGAGGGTTCATGATCACAATCCTCTCGATCACATTGCGCAATTCCCGCACATTGCCCGGCCAGGAATAGCGCATCAGTCCGTCGATGGCATCATCCGTGATTTCACGAGGATGTCGCCCGTACGTCGCCGCCAGGTCTTTCAGGAAATGCCGCGCGAGCTGCGGAATATCTTCTTTCCGATCGCGCAGTGGAGGCACGAAGAAAGGAATCACGTTGAGCCTGTAGAACAGATCTTCGCGGAAATTTCCAATTGAAATTTCCTCCTCGAGATCTTTGTTGGTCGAGGCGATGATGCGCGCATCTACAGTAATGGTTTCATCACCGCCCAGCGGGGCAACGCGCTGCTCTTCCAGCGTGCGCAGCACCTTCGATTGCGTCTTCAGGCTCATGTCTCCCACTTCATCGAGAAACAGTGTTCCCCCATTTGCCTTTTGAAACTTTCCTTCTTTATCAACCGCCGCTCCCGGGAACGATCCCTTGTAATGGCCGAAAAGTTCGCTCTCGATAAGATCCTCGGGAATCGCCGCGCAGTTGACTTCAACAAAAGTTTCCTCTTTCCGCAAGCTCTGCGCATGGATCGCGTGGGCGACCAGTTCCTTCCCTGTGCCCGACTCCCCATAGATCAGCACCCGGCCGTTCGTCGGCGCCATCACACCAATCTGCTGCCGCAATGCTTTCATGGGGATGCTGTCGCCAACGATTACGCTCTTGGCGTGCAGTAGCTTTTTCAGATCGACGTTCTCGTGACGAAGTTTTTTCGATTCGATCGCGTTCTTAACCAGGATCAGAGTTTTGTCGATGGAAAGGGGCTTTTCCAGAAAGTCATACGCACCCAGTTTGGTGGCACGCACCGCAGTTTCAATCGTGCCGTGTCCGGAAATCATGATGACTTCGGGGGCGTTATCCAGATCGCGGATTTTCTCTAGGGTCTCCAAGCCATCAATACCGGGCAGCCAGATATCCAGCAGCAGCACTTCGTAGCTGTGCTCGCGGCGCAGTAGTTTAAGGCATTCTTCACCGCTGTCAACCGCAGCTGTTTCGTAACCTTCATCTGCTAACACGCCTTGCAGCGAATCGCGGATTCCAGTTTCGTCGTCAACAATAAGAATTTTATGCATGCTGAGGCACAGGTGTGACAGCCGCGGGTTCCGGAACCACCGGCAGCTCTACGATAAAGCGCGCTCCCACCGGCTGATTCTCTTCAACACGGATCGAGCCGTGATGCTCCTCGATGACACGGCTTACTATTGCGAGACCGAGGCCGGTGCCGCGTTTTCTCGTCGAGAAATAAGGAAGGAATAGTTTCTCCTTCAGTTCACGCGTCACCCCATGTCCGGTATCCGCGACAGTGATTTCAACCGCGTCACGGCTGGCCACCAGAGAGGTCGTAATCTCGATCTCCCGCACCAGCGAATCCTGCATCGCCTCGGCAGCATTGTCCACCAGGTTGGCCAGGGCTCTCTTGATGGCCTCAGTGTCTGCCATCACTCTTGGCAGGTCTGAAGCCAGCATTTTATGCAGACCGATACCGTCCATCCTTCCGTTGAACATGGCGATTGCGCTCTCGATGATTTGGTTGATATCGGCGGGGTGCGGATTGGACGCGGGAAACCGAGCCAGCGTTGAGAATTCGTCTACCAGACGGCGTACGGTCTCAACCGCACCCGCAATCGTTTCTGCACAGGAGCGCACAATCTCCAATGACGCTTTGTCGGGGGGCATGGCCCTCTCCAGATGGCGCTGAATACGTTCGGCAGATAGCGCGATCGGAGTAAGCGGATTCTTGATCTCGTGCGCCACCCGGCGTGCCACTTCGCGCCAGGCGGCCTGTTTCTGCGCCTTCAACAGATCGGAAAGATCTTCGAACACAATCACATAGCCGGAGCTTTCTTTCTGATGGTGCAGCAGCGCCACAGTAACCGCCACATTCAGCGACGAGCGTTGCAATGACGTTTCCATTTGGCTGGTAGTCATACCCATGCGATCGGCGCGGCGCAGCAGCGGTTCGAGATCCTGCAGCACCTCCGGCGGGAACACGTCCGCAAGCCGCGCTCCGCGCAGCAAATGCTGTCCATCCGCATAGCCTTCGGGGTGGAACATTCGCAGCAAGGCCTGGTTGGCGTGGGTAACGCGTCGGCCGGCATCCACCGATAGGACGCCCGTAGGTATGCTCTCGAGGATTGTTTCCATCTGGCGGCGCCGCTGGTCGAGCTCAGCATTGGCGGCGGTCGCATCACGGCTGGATGCTTCGATTTGCCTCCGACTGGTTTCGAGTTCCTCAGCCATGCGATTGAACGAACGCACGAGGTCTCCGATTTCGTCGGCGGCACTTACGTCGATGCGGTAGTCCAAACGTCCACGAGAGATTTCCTGCGTGGCCTCGGCCAGCGCAGCCAGCGGACGAGTCACGAGTTTCGAAAGGAATAGCGCCAGCCACGTGGTTACGAACAGCACCATCAGGGTCAGCAAGAGCAGCCAGCCCATGTAGGTGCGCCGCACCAGCCTGCGCTCGTGGGCCAATTCAAAATAGCGCTGCTGACTAGCCTCCACTTGCTGCACAGTGCGGGAAAACTCCTGAGGAAGAGGGATCGCAACCAGAATCAAGCCATCGTTCCCGACCCGCGCGCTACCCAGGGTGTACTCGGTTTGGTTCCAGGTGAAATGTGCGGGCTGTCCGGATTCCGCTTCGACCAGGGGAAGTCTTGGCTTCAAAACAGACCAAGCCGCAGGAGCGTTGAAGCTGGCCTCCGCCTTTCCATCCTGCACGGCTACAGCGAACCCGCCCTGCAACGTGATCTCATGATTCTGAAATTCAGACAAGACCGGCGAAAACCCATGTCCCGAGAAACCTCGCTGCGTATCGCCGGAAGCGGCGATGGCAGAGGCCTCGGCGCGCGCGTTCTGTGCGGCGTAATCACCCAGAAGCGACACCATAGCGTGCGTGTCAGCGCGAACTTCTTCCACAGGGGTGGAGAACCACTTGTCGATGGAACGGTTCATAAGACCGTACGAGAACCAGTACATCACCATTACGGGAACGAAAGAGAGCAACAGCGCCCCCACCACCATCCGCGTCCGAAACTTTGAGCCCAACACTCCCAAGCGGCGTTCGGCAAAGAGCTTCAGCAGATTGCGAAACAGAACAAACGTAAGCGCCACAAACAGAAGAAAGATCAGCGCCGAGAGCGCCGCGAACACCACGATCTGCTGATTGTTTCCTGGGCTTAAGAAAGTAAGATCAAACGCTGTCTGAGAGACCAGAACCGCCAACAGTACAAAAACCGACATCGCCAGCAAGATGATGACCTGCTTGCGGTTCGAGGCTCTGCGAGGTCGAATTGGAGCTTTTGGCGGCACGGGGGTTCGTGATCCGTTGCGGGCGGCTCAGCGTACGCATCTTTGGCTGAGATCCGCATACTGAATAGACCAATAGTCATTATAGATGGTAGAGGGCGAACGAAGAGACGTCGCGAACTCGAGCCTCCACGCCACGCGTCGAACCGTTAACGATGGGAAGGCCGTCCCGCCAGAATCTCTTCCAGTAGTGCACGGTAGGCAGCCTTGGGCTGGTAAGCTCGATCGAACGGCAGCGCCTGTCCGCGAGCGCCGCGGGAGTGAGAACCAATCCACGAGTACTTGTCGGTAAATCCCCAGGTCTGGATTGCGCTGCAGCCCGCGGCGTCAAGGCACGCCCTCACAATGCCGCGATAAACATCGGCTTGACGAGCGAGGTCATCGACTCGAGCTTGGCCACTGGTCTCGAGTGGAAGAGAGACATCAAGTTCGGTGATGTGAACCTGCACGCCCAAAGCTGTCAGCCGGGCAATATTTGCGGCGATTGCGGGAATATTTGCATCGAGCAACGATATGTGCATCTGCAATCCCACTCCATCGATCGGAATGCTCCGTCTCTTGAAACTCTTGATCATGGCGTAGATTGCATCCGACTTGCGGTTCATTCCCTCGCCTTCGGCTTCATTGTAGAAAAGCAATGCGTCCGGATCGGCCTTGTGCGCCCAGCGAAACACTTGCTCGACATACTTCGTTCTCCGCTCGGAGAATCCAATGCCGGGCTGGTTGTACCAGAGAGAATCACGCAGATTTCCATTCTCATCCAGAGCCTCGTTAACCACATCCCAGGCAAATACCTGCCCTGCATAGTGGCCCATAACGCGAGTGATGTGCTGGTGTAGAAGCCGTGACAGTTGACGAGGCGTGAAATGACCTTGGGTCAACCATTCTGGATTTGAGCGTCCCCAAACCAGGCAGTGGCCGCGGACTTTCATCTTGTGCTCCAGCGCAAACTGAACCAGTTCGTCGCCCTGGCGAAAGTCGTAAGACCCTACATCTGGTCGCAGCACCCACCATTTCATCGCGTCTTCTGGTTCCAGCATGTTAAACTCGCGGGCCAGAGTGGAAGCGTAGACAGGTTCCGCGAGCTGCGCCGCACGGACTGCCGTGCTTACCAGCAATCCACTGCGGTCCGCCGCTTGGCGGAGAGTTTGCGCCTGCCACGGTGGGCTGAAAACGGAGAGCGATAATAAAACTAGCGCGAAGGCTTTCATGATTGGCTCAACAGCAATGCTGGGCCGATTCACTTAACAGCAGGCAGGAAAATCTGTAAAGGGCATCCGTCACAAAGGGGCTGTGATTTTTTGCAGTAGTTCTTTCCCACGCCCACGATCAGGCCATGCATCTCGTTGTAAATCTGGGTGAGAGCGGTGCGCTTGGCTGCGCTCATCCGTGACGGAGCATGTGGAGCGGCGGGAAATCCCGACTTCAGCTTTCGGGTAGAAGATTGCTTCGAATTGGCAGGCGGCTCTCCCAGGGGCGCAAGAGAGGTCTCCAGTAACTTCCGGATATCTTCATACGTCGCAGCGTCGGACAGAATTTCGTGGCGCGCGAGAATCCGCCGAGTATAGGCGTCCACCACGAATACCGGGTGGTTGCCGGCGTAGAGCAGGATAGAGTCGGCACTTTCGGGTCCTACGCCATTCAAGTCGAGCAGTTCTTCCCTCAGTTCCACGGTCGGACGCGCAAACATTTTTGCCAGCGAGCCTCCATAGTGTCGATCTAGGAAGGCGACAAAAATTTTAATGCGTTGCGCTTTCTGGCGGAAATAACCGGAGGGACGGATCAGGCGCTCGAGTTCGGCCAATGGCACCCGCCGGACTCCTCTTATGCTGAGCAGTCTGGCAGCTCGAAGGTTCGCCAAAGCTTTTTCTACATTCGTCCATGCTGTGTTTTGCGTGAGATAAGCACCTAAGATCACTTCGAAGCGCGATCGCGCAGGCCACCAGTGGTGCGGTCCCCATGCCTGGAATAAAGCGTTGTAGTAGGCCTGCATCTGATTTCTTCTAATGTCAAGCGGGAAAGCTGAGTTCATACCCTCTCGTCGAGTCTACGCCGAAGTTTAGCCACAATTAACGATTGTCGAAGCCCCTGCTCGTTCTTACCGAAGTGCATGTACCGACGCCTGAAAGTCCCGGCGTGATGAGAAAAAAGTTCATCTGGCGCGGGTTTTACAGAAGCCCTAGTCGCTGGCGAAGAGTGGTGACAAGACCAAGCACTACGGTAACTGGTAAGGTAATCGACTTGCGTTGACAATTTGTGTCAACACAAAGACGCTGCTCTCTCCCATTAACAAGCGTAGCGCTTCGTGCAAATGCCGGTCATGTTGTCAGGCATCGTTCCACTCAGTGGATAGGAGATCGACGTATGTCTCAACGGCTGGGTGACCTTCTTGTCAAAGAGAAGATCATTACCCCAGAGCAGTTGGAACAAGCGACTAAGGCTCAGAAGGAGCAAAACTGCCGCCTGGGCTCTGCCTTGGTGAAGCTCGGCTTCCTCACGGATGAGGACGTCACCAACTTTCTTTCCCGTCAGTACGGCGTTCCCGCCATCAACCTTTCTTATTTTGAAATCGATCCTGCAGTCGTCAAGCTGATTCCGTTTGAAACAGCGAAGCGATATCAGATTCTTCCTCTAAGTCGCGTGGGCGCCTCGCTCACCATTGCGATGGTCGATCCCACCAACGTCTTCGCGATGGACGATATCAAGTTCATGACCGGCTTCAACATTGAGCCCGTCGTCGCGTCGGAAAGTTCGATTCTTGCCGGCATAGATAAATCCTACGGAGGACCGAAGGAAAAGGAAGAAGATCTCGAAACCGTAATGCAGTCGATGACGGAGCTCAACGATAGCGACGTTGAAGTGCAGGCGGAAGAACAGCAGATGGAGTTATCGCAGCTGGAGAAAGCTGCGGATGAGGCTCCGGTAGTCAAGCTGGTGAATCTGGTGCTCACCGACGCAGTAAAGCGAGGAGCCAGCGACATTCACATCGAGCCCTACGAAAAAGAATTCCGCGTTCGCTTCCGCATTGACGGTGTTTTGCAAGCCATCATGTCACCACCCATCAAGCTCAAGGATGCAATCACCTCCCGTCTGAAAATCATGGCGAAGCTCGATATCAGCGAAAAGCGCTTGCCGCAGGACGGACGCATCATGCTGAAGATGAATATTGGCGGTCGTAAAAAGCAGCTCGACTTCCGTGTCAGCACTTTGCCCACTTTGTGGGGCGAAAAAATCGTGCTGCGCTTGCTCGACAAGGAAAATCTGCGCCTCGATATGACCAAGCTCGGCTTCGAGCCGGAATCCCTGGTCAAGTTCGAAAAAGCCATTCTTAAGCCTTACGGAATGGTGCTGGTAACCGGACCCACAGGATCAGGAAAAACCAACACCCTGTACTCTTCCATCTCGCGCTTGAACCAACCCGATACCAACATTATGACGGCTGAAGATCCCGTCGAATTTCAGTTGGGCGGCGTCAACCAGGTGCAGATGAAAGAACAAATTGGATTGAACTTCGCAGCCGCGCTGCGTTCCTTCCTGCGTCAAGATCCAAACATCATCCTGGTCGGCGAAATCCGTGATTTCGAAACCGCGGAAATCGCCATCAAAGCCGCTCTCACCGGTCACCTAGTCCTTTCCACACTGCACACCAACGGTGCCCCGGAAACCATTACGCGTCTGATGAACATGGGTATTGAGCCGTTCCTGGTGGCAACGTCAGTTCACTTGATCTGCGCCCAGCGCCTGATCCGGCGAATTTGCAAAGACTGCATCGAGACAGTTGAGGTTCCTGTACAAGCTTTGATCGAAGAAGGATTTACACCCGAAGAAGCCAAGACCGTCAAGATTCAAAAAGGCAAGGGCTGCGGCGTGTGTAATAACACCGGATACAAAGGCCGCTGCGGTTTGTACGAAGTGATGGAAGTCGATGACGAAATCAGAGAACTGGTTCTGGTGGGTGCATCGGCCGTGGAATTGAAAAAGAAAGCGATCGAGCGCGGAATGATCACGCTGCGCCGCAGTGGATTGATCAAAGTGGCCGCGGGAATGACCACGCTTGAGGAAGTTGCCCGCGAAACGATTCATTAATTCAGCATTGAGAGGAAGGGAACCTATATGGGTTTGTCGTTAAGCGATTTGCTCAAAAGAATGCTGGAAATGAGTGGCAGCGATCTTCACATCACTACCAATTCGCCTCCACAAATTCGCGTGCACGGACACCTTGTGCCGCTCGACTTACCGCAGATGACGCCGGCAGAGACCAAGCAGCTCGCCTACAGCGTCATGACGGATTCGCAGAAACACCGCTTCGAAGAGAGCCTTGAACTTGACTTTTCTTTCGGCTTGAAAGGACTCGCCCGTTTCCGTGCCAACGTATTCAACCAGCGCGGAGCCACGGCCGCGGTCTTCCGTTTGATTCCATTTGAAATCAAGTCTTTCAATCAGCTCGGTTTGCCCGCTGTCGTCAGTAAGTTGTGCGATAAGCCGCGCGGCCTTGTTTTAGTGACCGGACCAACCGGTTCCGGAAAATCGACCACGCTGGCTGCGATGATCGACAAGATCAACAGTGAACGGCACGACCACATCCTCACCATTGAGGACCCCATCGAGTTCGTGCACATGAACAAAAACTGCGTCGTCAATCAGCGTGAACTTCACGCAGACACTAAGAGTTTTACCGACGCATTGCGTGCGGCCCTTCGTGAAGATCCAGACGTTGTGCTGATTGGCGAAATGCGTGACCTGGAAACCATCGAGTCGGCTCTGCGCATTGCGGAAACCGGCCACTTGACCTTTGGCACCTTGCACACCAATTCGGCCACATCCACTATCAACCGCATCATCGACGTGTTTCCGGCGCACCAGCAGCCCCAGATTCGCGCTCAGCTTTCCCTGGTGCTGGAAGGTGTGATGTGCCAAACCCTGCTGCCCACGCCGAATGGCAAAGGACGCACCATGATTATGGAAATCCTGATCCCCAATCCCGCGGTGCGCAATCTGATCCGCGAAGACAAAATTCACCAGGTTTATTCCGCCATGCAGTCGGGCCAGGACAAGTTCGGCATGCAGACCTTTAACCAGGCCTTGGCTACGGCCTATTTCCAGAAGCAGGTTTCGCTTGAGACCGCGTTGCAACGCTCCAGCAATCCGGACGAGCTGCAGGAAATGATTAACCGCGGGGCCACTTTGACAAACCGTGGTGGAACGACAGGATCGACGATGGCACGAGGCGCGGCAAAAAGCTAATGCACGGGAGTAATAACAACAGCAGCCAATTGCCACAGGTAATTCAGCAATCGGTGACCACGAGTTGAGGAGAGATTAATACCATGCCAGTTTTCACATTTTCCGGTAAGGACGCTTCCGGACAGAAAATTTCCGGCGAGCGGAACGCAGCCAGCAAACAGGCTCTGGGACAACAATTGCGACGCGAGCGGATTACGCCCGGCGCGATCCGCGAAAAGGGGAAGGAATTCTCCCTGCCCACCTTCGGATCGAGCAAGGTCAAGGTCAAGGAGATCGCGATTTTTTTCCGCCAGTTCTCCGTCATGATCGACGCTGGCTTGCCGCTGGTGCAGTGTCTTGAAATCCTAGCCGCCAACCAGGAAAGTCAGACATTCCAGAAAACTCTGACTGGCGTGCGCACCACCGTGGAAGGCGGCGCCACCCTCGCCAATGCAATGCGGCAATTTCCCAATGTATTCGACGACCTCACCACCAACATGATTGAAGCCGGTGAAACCGGCGGTATTCTGGACGTCATTCTGCAACGCTTGGCCACGTATGTGGAGAAGGCGGTGCGCCTGAAAGCTGCAGTGAAATCGGCGTTAATTTATCCCGTCTCCGTCATCAGCATCGCGACTTTAATCGTTGGCGCACTGCTCAAGTGGGTAGTGCCCATCTTCTCCAATTTGTTCGCGGGTCTGGGTGTTGCTCTGCCCCTTCCCACTCGTATCGTCATGGGATTGAGCGGATTCGTGCAGAGTTTCTGGTGGGTTTTCATCGTGGGCACAGTGGGCTTGGTGTTTGGTATTAAGCAGGTCCGCAAGCACCCGCGCGGGCGCTATTACTTCGACAAGTTTCTACTGAACATGCCGGTTGTCGGCCCCCTCTTGCGCAAGATCGCCGTGGGTCGCTTTACGCGTACTCTGGGCACCCTCATTACTTCCGGTGTGCCGATTCTGGAAGGATTGGCGATCACCGCCAAAACATCGGGTAACGCTGTTTTGGAAGAGGCTCTGATGAAAGTGCGAAAGGCCATCGAAGAGGGTCGCACCATCGTAGACCCACTTAGAGAATGCGGTGTCTTTCCCAACATGGTCACTCAGATGATCGGGGTCGGAGAAGCTACCGGCGCCATGGACAATATGCTGCAAAAGATCGCCGACTTTTACGAGGAAGAAGTAGACGCGGCGACCAAGGACATGCTGGCTTTGTTGGAACCGGCCATCATCGGCGTGCTCGGCGTAACAGTCGGCGGCATCGTGATTTCGCTCTACATGCCCCTCTTCGCCATGATCGCTAAGCTCGCTGGCTAGAAGTTCGCTGGCTAGAAAAACGACCGGTTCAGGAAGCGGTCTGAAGTAAAACCGCTTCTTCACTATTTTTTAAAACCCGCCGTTTCCTGGCGGGTAAGATTCGGTTCGGCGAAGCTAAGCTCTCAACCGGATCTTTTGTCAGAGCATCGGGACTTTAATGCAATCGACGTTCGACGAGCGGAATTGGCTGGCCTGGCTGGTCAAAGTACGGATCTTGATCCTGACTTTCCTGCTTGCCATCCAACTGACTGTGGCGCGCCTTACGCCCACGCCCCTTCCTGTTCGTCTTTTCGTCAGCACTATCCTGTTGTGGTTTGTCCTGGCACTTTTCTACGCCCTGCTCCTTTCCTTTTGGCAGGAGCATCGTCTCCAAGCCTCTCTGCAGGTTCTCACTGACCTGGTCTTAGTCAGTCTCGTCGTGCATGAGACCGGAGGCTGGGACAGTTCGCTGAATTTTCTGTACCCTCTCGTCATTATCGTGGCCGGCATCCTGCTTCCCAGAGTGTGGGCCCATCTGGTGGCCGCACTGGCTTTCATTCTTTACGGAACAGTTCTCGAACTCAATTACTACGGTGTGGTGAAATCCTATTGCACCACCCATCCCGAACTGAAAGCGCTGCAGGCAATCATTTTTGTAAACCTGTTTGCTTACGTCGCAATCGCCTACCTGGCAGGGCTTTTGAGCACGAAGCTACGGCAGGCTAGGGTGCAGTTGAGAAATGCCAGCGGCGCTCTGGAAAATCTTCAGATACTTCATGAGAACATCATTCAGTCCATCAGCAGCGGTTTGATTACCACCAGTCTCGACGGCCACATCACTCTGGTAAACAGCGCCGCGCAAAAACTTCTGGAGCGTACCGCCAGCCAGTTGCTGGGAAAGCCAGTCAATACAGTCTTCCTGGACGCGCTGCCGAATGCCGAATCGCAGCAAGCTCATGCCGAGGTTCGCTTCGATACCGCAAATGCATTCCGCAAAACTGTACGCGTGCGAGTAGCTACCTTGAACGTCCCGGAGCGCGGCACCCTTGGCTACGTCTACGCGATGGACGACCTGACGGAAATTCGCCGACTGGAGCGCGAAGTCCGTATGCAGGACCGCTTGGCGGCTGTGGGTCGGCTCGCGGCGGCCATTGCTCACGAAATCCGAAATCCGCTCACCTCGATCGCAGGCTCGGTCAGCATGCTGTCCGGCATCCCGGAAATGACTCAGGAACACCGGCAATTGCTCGATATCGTGACCCGGGAATCGCAACGGCTCAACGGCATCATTACAGATTTTCTGGCCTACTCGCGTGGCAAACAATATCGCTTCGAAAAAGCTGACCTGGTGACCTTGCTCGAGGACACTCTTACGTTAATGCGGCACCGCATGACGGCGGAAAATACCGGCATCGCCATCGAAAGCCAACTTGATGTGCGCGAAGCCTGGGCGCTCGTCGACGGCGACAAGATCAAACAAGTTTTCTGGAACTTCGGCGAGAACGCGGTGCGCGCCATGCACAAAGGTGGCACTCTGAAGGTCACCCTCCAACGCCTGAGAGACGACTGGGAGATTAGCTTTGCGGATACTGGAACAGGAATGACTCTGCAGCAGACAGAGAAAATCTTCGAACCTTTCCAATCAAACTTTGAGGGTGGCACTGGCCTTGGTTTGGCTGTGGTCTACCAGATCGTGCAGGCCCACGAAGGTAAAGTTTGGGCGCGATCCAAGCCCGGGCAGGGAACCACGTTTGTTCTGAGGCTACGGCGATTTGACGCGGAACGCCAAAGCGAGACTGTTTCATCGGCGGGAAGCCTTGCGAAAGATCCCGCGCCCTTGCAATCGGCGGCCATCGCAGTTTCAGGGAGGGTTCGTGGCTAACATTCTTGTCTGTGACGACGAACGCTCCATCTGCGAAATGCTCGATATTGCCCTGCGCCGCGAGGGCCATCGCGTCGAGACCGTGCAGTCCGGCCAGACCGCAAAAAACAAAATTGATGGAGCTCTTTACGATCTGATTATCACCGACATCAAGATGCCGAACATCGACGGCATCGAGGTTCTGCGCCACGCCCATCGCGTTTCGCCCGATTCGGCGGTCATCCTTATCACCGCGGTAGATGACTACGAAGCTGCGGTTGAGGCAGTGAAGGCCGGTGGCGCGTCGGATTACATTCGAAAAAGCCCCGGCTTAGTGGATGAGATAAAACTCGCCATCAACCGGGTGCTGGAAAAACTCGTCCTAAGCAAACAGAACTTTGCTTTGCGTCGCGATGCCGCTTCCCACAACTCGCTGGAGAATATCATCGGCTCCAGCCGGGCCATGGAGAAGCTGAAGCAGACGGTCCGCACCGTCGCTTCCACTGCCAGCACGGTGCTGATCCACGGCGAAAGTGGAACCGGTAAAGAACTGGTAGCTCGCGCCGTTCACATCTGTTCGCCACGTGCCACCGAGCCATTCGTGTCCGTGAACTGCGGCGCTTTTCCCGAAACTCTGCTGGAAAGCGAATTGTTCGGATACTTGAAGGGAGCCTTCACCGGGGCAACGCAAAATAAGCGCGGACTCTTTGAAGTGGCTGGCGGTGGAACGATCTTTCTGGATGAGATCAGCGAGATGACCCTGGCCATGCAGGTAAAACTGCTGCGGGTGCTGCAGGAACGCACGGTTCGCCCGGTCGGCGGGACCAGCGAGATTCCCATTGACGTGCGCGTGATCGCAGCCACGAACCGCGACCTGGATAGATCTGTTGCCGAAAATCAGTTCCGCGAAGATCTCTATTATCGTCTCAGTGTGATTCCCATCCGCGTGCCCGATCTGCGCGAGCGCCGAGAAGATATTCCTCTGCTGGCAAATCACTTTCTCAAGAAATATGCGGCAGCTGCCAACCGCAGCATTCTCCGCATGAACAAAGAGTCGCTCGATGCTCTCTGCGGTTACGAATGGCCGGGCAATGTCCGCCAGTTGGA
>DASRWO010000032.1:0-19858 GCA_035654555.1 Candidatus Deferrimicrobiaceae bacterium
AGTTGATCGAGAAAAGACAATGCGGAAGTGGCTCCGGAGCTGATGATTTAATTTTACAGGAACGAGAGTGTCGGGCATGCCGAATGCCACTTTTGTCGAGAGTATCGCGGCTCTCCAATTCACATTCACAAAGAAATTTTCTGCGGCTGAGGCGAAAGTTGGCCGGCAGAGAGCTTTTTCTGCTGTATCATTCTGGGGAAATTTATTGCCGCTCCTGATTCGATCACAGCAACCTCCACGGCTTTGAGCCGGTTCGCCGGCTCCCAAAACCCTCTTGAGGAGAAACCCTGATGGAAGATAAAAAGGCAGTTACTTTGCAGCCATCCAATCTTATTGGTCTACCGTTCCGCTCGCTATGCCTTGTGGCCCTTTTGACCGCCATGCTGACGACGATCGTTCTTCCAGCCCGTGCGGCCGATGGTCAATTCATTCCCAACAACACACCCGCGTATGTTGCCTCGGCCAAAAACCTGGGTACGGCGAATCCGTCTCAGACCATCGAGGTAAGCATCTGGTTGAGCCCGCACAATCGCGCCGGGCTGGATGCCCTGGCCAGCGATCTTTATAACCCTAAATCATCCAGCTACCGCCATTGGCTGAAGAGTTCCGACATCGCCGCCCGGTTTGCGCCTACGGCGGCGGAAGCCAAAGCGGTGCAGGAATTTTTCGAGTCGAACAACCTGAAGGTGGTGAGTGTCGGTCCCAATAGTTTCTACGTTCGGGCGCGAGGCACCATCGCCGATGTTGAAAGCGCTTTTCACGTGCAACTGAACAATTATCAGGTGGGAAGCAAGGTGCTGGTGGCGAATGCCAGCGACCCATATGTGACCGGACCAGCAGCGGCGATGGTGCAAGCGGTTTCCGGACTCGACAGCGGAGCGTTTGATCATCCTGTGGATCTGCGGCCGGCCAGCCTGTCCTCAACTTCGCCGTTGAGTCCAGGAAATCTTAGCCGTGCGGCCTCTGCGGCTGATGCCGGCTTCTTCCAGTCGGTTTGCTTTACCGGACCGACGACGGAGAACCACACGACCTATGGAACCTACCCGAAAGCCACCTATAAGGGCAACGGCTACTACTCGCCCACACCGGGGTGCGGCTACTCACCTTCGAACGTTTACGGCGCATACAACCTCAACGGCCTATACGCCGAGGGCTACAACGGCGCGGGACAAACCATTGTCATCATCGATTGGTGCGGCTCGCCGACCATCCGGCAAGATGCCAATGTCTTCTCAGAACGATTTGGCTTCCCGGCTCTGACGGCAGCAAACTTTAACATCCTCAGCGTCGGTGGACCGTCAGCTTGTTCAGGTGTGGATCTGGAGATTAACCTTGACGTGGAGTGGAGCCATGCGATCGCTCCCGGCGCAAAGATTGATCTGGTGGTGCCGCCGACGGCGGATTTCGAGGACGTCGACGAGGCCATTTTCTACGCCGTGAACTACGGTCTGGGCAATGTGATCTCGGGCAGCTACGGCAGCCCGGAATTCTTTGTCTCCCAAGCTGAGCTGAACAAAGAAAATCTCATCTCGGAGATTGCTGCCGTTTCTGGCGTTGCAACCAATTTCGCCTCCGGCGACAGCGCCACCTACTTAACCGATCACCTTCCGCCAACGGTCAGCGTGCCGGCGGATCTTCCCTATGCTACCGGAGTGGGTGGAGTAAGCCTGGCCCTGAATGCGGATAACTCTATTGCCTTCCAAACCGGATGGGAGAGCCAGGTGTCCGTGCTGATTGATGCAGGAGTGATTTACGATCCTCCGCGGCCGCTTAACTTTTATGGCTTTGACGGCGGGGCTGGGGGCGGACCCAGCGCATACTTCGCCAAGCCATCTTTTCAAACGGGAGTTCCGGGAAAGTACCGCCAGGTACCTGACGTTTCCTGGCTGGCTGATCCCTTTACCGGGGGCGTGGTCTTGATCAGCGAGCCAACCCAGTTGCCCGAGCAGATTTGGTACGCAGTGGGCGGCACCAGCCTATCGACTCCGATGTTCTCGGCGTTATGGGCTATTGCCAATCAGGAGGCGGGAACGGCGCTGGGCCAGGCTGCACCTTATTTGTATTCCATGCCCTCGACAACCATCACCGATGTCGTCCCCTACCTTCCCGGGAACGATGTCACCGCGGTGATCCAGGATTCGAGTACGGTTACCCATAGCTACAATCCCTCGGAAACGCTGGCAGTCGTCCAGCCTCTGTTCGGCGATTTCTACAGCGCGATCTGGGACGATCCGGCCGCGGAAAATACGGCGCTGACCGTCTCGTTCGGCCAAAACTACTATCTGAAAGTGGGGGTAGGCTGGGACGACGTGACTGGAGTGGGGACTCCGAATGCGAAGGCTTTCGCCGATTGGTTCGCACCAAAGAAATAAAATGTTTTACGGCCTGGACCTCAGCAGTTTCCGAAGAGGCTGCTGAGGTTTATTGCCGCATGCCCTTACACCCACGCCCCCATGAGATGTCCGATGCTGCCGCGAACCAGCAATCCATCGGTGCGATCGTTGAAGTAGCGGGCGTTCAGATCCTTGCCCCGCAGGAATTCTGTGCGGTGGAACCCCAAACCCTTTAGGTCGTCCTGCAATTTGCCGGGATCGAAAAATAGCTGGAAAGGCTCTCCGGCAGCGGCTACACGCTTCGAGAGTGCAGCGAGAGCCTGCCTTTGTCCGGAATTGAGGAGCGCGGGGTCGACTGCGAAATCGAAAACCACGCCGCTGCCAGCTGGCATGCCGGCGATAAAACGCAGCGTGCTTATGCATGCTTCGCGGGTGAGGTAGGGCGTTACTCCGAGCCAGGAAAAGAATGCGGCGGATTTAGCGTCGAGTCCGGAGCGCTCAAGCCCATCTTCGAGCGTTTGTTTTTCGAAATCGATGGGGACGAAGGTGATGGACGACGGAATCGGAATGCCTCCCGCTAGCAATTGCTCGCGCTTCCAGGTTTGCGTGTCCGGATGATCGACCTCGAATACACGCAGGCCGGGATGAGGATTGCGATAGGCGAAGGTATCGAGTCCCGCTCCGAGGACGAGATATTGGCGTACGCCGTGTGCGACTGACCGGGCGAGTTCGTCCTCGGCATAGCGGCTGCGGGCCGCCATGAACGCGCGGAAAGCGCGGGAGAAGGCGTGGTGCTCTTTCGGGTTGGAGCGAAGATCGTTGGCCGCCTCGGGCCCGATGATCCGCAGCGCGAGCGGGTCGTCGAGAACTTTTGGATTGTCCAATAGCTGGTGCGCGGCCCGGCGAATCGCCACGCGACGAGCGGTCTTGCTGAATTTACCTTCTTCCATTCTCAGTTGCGGCTGAACTTTACCAAGCCAATTCTGCGAGCCAGGAATCGCTTAAATTAATGCCGCGCTTGCGCAGCAGTTGGTCTGCTGCATTCCTGACATGGACAAAATTCGCGCAGGTATCGCCAGGAATAGATGCCGAGGTCATGGTCATCGTTCCATGCGAAGCGTATCGCGTACTTGCCGATGGGTTCGGCGGAGAGCGGTTTGGCCGCGGCCTTGAACATGGGCAGCATGCCGGGAGCCAGTTTGGCCGGCTCACCTGGCTTGCGATGGGATTTGTCGCGCTCTTCATTGCACATGGCGCAGGGGCAGGCGTCGCGGAGATAGACGAAGCCGTAGTGCGAAATGTGACCATCTTTCCACTCAATATCCACGCCAGCGCCGGTGGTGAGATTTACCTTCACGGACCTGGGATCTGTGGATGCGGTGGGGGACTGAAGCGGGGACTGCATAAGCTTCAGTATCGCATAGGAGAATGGTCGGTGGGCGCGCGAACGATCTCGATTAAAACGATCTCGGCTAGAACGATCTCCCTTTAGCGAGTGGTGGAGGAGGAGGAGGAAGCTGCCTTTGGATTGGTTGCCACTCCCACGGCCAGGCCTCCAACGGCTCCTGCAAGAATACCCATCAAGACCAAGACCAGTGCGCTTTCTACCAGGGTGGAGCTGCCACGACGCGACATAGACTTCCTCCTTGTTTCGCCGGGAGGGCGACAGGGATTAGTTTACCTCTTGTCAGGCTCCGGGGCGAATTGTCGGGAAGGCTAGGAATCCGGTAGAATGAAAGCTTCGTTCAAAGCATTTGAAAGGATGTATAGCCGTCATGGCACAACAGTGTGATATTTGCGGCAAGAAGCCGCAATCGGGGAATCGAATCAGCCACGCTCACAACGTCACGAAGCGACGCTGGAATGTAAATCTGCGTCCGGTGCACGCCCGAGTGGGTGGTACCACGAAGCGCATGCGGGTATGCACGTCTTGCATTCGCAGCGGTAAAGTGGTCAAGGCGTAGAAATAAAAACCGCCGAGAACGCAGAGCCCGCCGAGAAAATTAGTTAAGGATTCGTAGTTTCTGCCTTAGTGATTCTCAGCGCTCTCTATGTATCCGGTGGCAAATTCTCTACTGCACTCCTAATAACTGCACGTCGAAAATCAGAGTTGCATTCGGAGGGATTGATCCGTCTGGAGTGCCGTCTGTGCCGTAAGCTAGATCTGGAGGGATGCGCAACTGGCGTTTGCCGCCAACCCGCATGCCTGCAACTCCCTCTTCCCATCCTTTGATGACCTCACCGTTACCGATGGTGAAATCGAAAGGCTTGCCGGCATCGACGGAACTGTCGAACTTTTTGCCGTTGGTTAGCCAGCCGGTATAGTGCACCCGGACGCGGCTGCCTTCTTTGGCAACCTCGCCATTGCCTACGCGAATTTCCCAATAGACCAATCCGGAGGAAGTTGTCACTCCGGGTCCGGTCACTTTGCTGGGGGCTGTGGTATTTGGGGCGGTGGACTTTCTGGCCGCGCTCTGCGCCAAAGCAAACACTGCCGTCGGCGCGAAAACCGTCAGTGCGAAAACAAGGAAGACGGCCGCAACGTACTTTGTCATTCTAGCTCCTTCACACTCATCTTAATTAGGTAGAGGGTGCCGGGCGAATAAAGGTTTCCCGCCGCATCATAGTTCTGCGCCCTCTCGGTGGAATTATTCCAGCGCGACTACATCGATCTCGACCAGCACATCTTTGGGCAAGCGCGCCACTTCGACGGTGGAACGCGCGGGCGGCGCAGAGCTGAAATACTTGCCGTAAACCTGGTTCATGGCAGTGAAGTCATTCATGTTCTTGAGAAACACAGTGGACCGAACGACCTTGCCAAGACCGCTGCCGGCCGCTTCCAGGATTTCCGAAAGATTGCGCAGCACGCGCTCAGTCTGTGCGGCCACATCGCCCGTAACAACTTGTTGCGTAGCTGGATCGATGGCAATTTGGCCGGATGTGAATATGAATCCATTGGCCTTGATGGCCTGCGAATAGGGGCCGATGGCTTGAGGGGCGTCTTTGGTGGAAATGATTTCACGCATAAGAATCTCCGGTGATTAACGCAGATGCGCGAAGAGAAAGTCAAACGACGACGGAAAACCTGGCGGGCTGGAAACAATAAGAGTTCCGAGGTGATGTTGGGTCCATTCGTCTCGGCCAGTAGCTCGCGTTAGACCCTTGCTTGACCTGCTACGAAGCTTCCCTTGCGGGTGCCACGTGCGATCTTCGCTCGGGCTCCGGGCTTACCGCCAACCGGAAAAACCTACCCAACGCCTCGGAACTCTATCCTGCCTTCGACGTTTCTTCTTGTTCTCCTCAACCAGCGCTTTGCTATAGACCCTTGCTTGCCCTCCCTGATCATTTGCATGATGAGGGTGACTGCGCTTGAGTCCCGGACGCCGCACCAACCGGAAAAACTTTAGAAGCTGTCAAAGAACGATTATGTTTTTACGCTTTCTATTTTCAGAGTCAACGAAAATGTCAGTTTTGTAACTCGTGCATTTTCAGGCGAGTGCAGGCTGTCCACAACTGAGTGACGAGAATTGGTGCAACTGAAGGAATGGCATCGCGCAAAAGCCGTTTTGGACGCTGGTTTTCGCGACTGGCTGCACTGGCAGGCATGAAACTGGGGCGCGACGAAACGCTTGATGTTTTGTGAAAATCCTGCGAAGTCCGCAAGCAACAAGGAGTTTCGCCGCACTGGAGGTTCGTCCGCTCCGCTCACTTCTGGGTGCGACGCTTAACCAACGTTCACTTTCTCATCCACAAACCGCTTGTCGTTCTCGTCAGAACCGGTAAGTTCAAACGCATTCGTGACCGCCGCTTTTCCGTTTTCCACGCTGGTGATGACGTAGGAGCAGCCAATCCAGTGGGCTTCGGCGAAGTCGGTTGGCGACCATTGGGCGGGGTGGTCGGGATGCGAGTGGTAGAAGCCAACAATGTCCTCACCACGGTCGCGGCCTTCACGCTGGATGCGCACCAGTTCGCGGGGATCGATGTTGTAGCGGTTCTGCGGCGAATCGATACGCGTGTTGCCGCAACGAGCAGTCGAGGTCACGATGCGGGTGCCGTCATCTTCCATACGGCCGAGCAGGACGCCGCAGCATTCGTGCGGGTAGGTTTCTTCGCCGTGACGGCGGAGGGCGGCGTAGTCTTTTGCTGTGAGCTTCAGCATTCGGGCAATTCTTGATTGCTGATTTCTGATTGTTGATTGAAAAACCTTAACGACCAATTAAGGCGAAGGTTCTAATCAGAAATTAACAATCAGAAATCAGCAATCAGCAATTTTCATCCCTCCGTCCAGAATCTCTCACTTAAATATTTGTCACCGGAGTCGCAGAGGATGGTAACGATCACCGCCTGCTGCTCCCTTCTTAGATGAAGCTGTTCGGAGATTTTCAGGCTACCGGCGACGCCGGCGGCGGCTGAAATTCCCACGAGGAGTCCGCAATCGCGAGCGAGGCGGCGAGCCATCGCATAGGCGTCTTCGGTAGCAATGTCAAGATTGTCATCCGCCAGGGCGGGATCGTAAATCTTCGGGACTATGGCGCTGGCCATGTGTTTGGCGCCTTCGATGCCGTGAAACGACGAATCGGGTTGAAGCGAGATGCAACGGATTGTGGGATTCAGTTCCTTCAGGCGGCGGGTGGTGCCCATGAACGTGCCGCTGGTTCCGAGCATGGCGACGAAGTGGGTGATGCGTCCTTCCGTCTGCTGCCAGATTTCATTCGCGGTCCCGTGATAATGCGCTTGCCAGTTGGCATCGTTCGAATACTGATCGGCGTAGAAATATAAATCCGGATGCTTGGCGTCGAGGTCGCGCGCCAAACGGATGGCACCGTCGGATCCTTCGCCGGGATCCGTATACAGAATGTTGGCGCTGTACGCTTGCAGAATCTTTTTGCGTTCCGCAGAAACATTCGTCGGCATGCACAAAGTGACTGGGAATTTCTCAGACGCGCCCAACATGGCGTAGGCGATGCCAGTGTTTCCGCTAGTGGCATCGAGCAGGATTTTGCCGGGAGCGAATCTTCCGCTGCTGCGGCCTTGGGCGACAATGTTGGCAGCGGCACGATCTTTTACGGAGCCGCCGGGGTTGTACCATTCGGCCTTGCCCAAGAGTGTTACGCCGGGTAGATGCGCGGTGAAGCGATCGAAGCGGAGCAGCGGAGTGTTGCCGATGCGGTCGAGCAGAGTCTGGCCAGGGAGCGCCGCAGCGGCTTCCGGGGCTTCGTGAGCTAAGAATGTTGCGGCCAATTTAGCTGAACTGTGACTCATCTTCGAACTATTTACCCGTGACTATCGTAATTATGCAAGAACCGGCTAAACACGCTATGTAGTATGGTGTCCTTAGATGATGCGGATTGCAACTCCGATGCAGCAGGAAATAAGCAGTGCCTATTTTGTGAGCAGGCTGCATCTAAACAGCAGATTGGAAACTAGAAAATGCCGAAAGCAATAGAAGCGCGGACTTACGACGATGCGCTGGCTTGGCTGCGCGATCACGGTTTCGATGTGACGGAAGCGCCGGGAACGAACGGGCGCGTGTTCCTCAGGAAGTACAATGTGTCGGCGGCGATTCAGAAGACCGATGACGATGGCGTGAAGATTTTCGCTTATCCGGGCTATCTGATTGGCAGCGAGATTTCGAAGCTGATCAACCGCGGCTACCAACAGTTTATGAAGACTTCAAAGACGGAAGTTCCGGCGAGCGCGGACCATCTCAAAGCTCTGCAAAACTTCGCCGAAGAGCTGAAAGTCGGGCTCGGGCTGCCGAGTCTTTATAACGAGTCGCTGGGTACGGTGAGCGATTCTTACCACTATGACCGGCTCAAGGATGACGACAAGGCGCCGGTTGATCGTCCGAAGCGGCCCTGGGAAGTTGCGGGCAAAGGGGCGACGGCAAAAGCGGTTGCAGCCAAGAAAGGCCGCGCTTAACTCTTACCGCCGCGGCGGCGGTTTCAGAAATCCTCCCATCAACCTGTCTCGGCGTGCGAAACTGGCTGCGCTCTGATTCGTCAGAGGCGGAGGCTCGCATGCGTTTTTTCCATTTCTTCCTTTTCTTCTTCCCGATCATGTTCGTTGCATTCAGGGCTGAGGTTCGCGCGCAGCTCGTGCCCAATGGCAATAACGGCGCGAAGAGTGAAGTCGAACATGTGTTGCTCACGCAACAAGAGGCCTGGAACCGGCACGATCTGGAAGGCTTCATGGCGGGCTACTGGAATTCTCCAGAGCTGACATTTTTCTCTGGGGCCAAAGAGAATCATGGATGGCAAGCGACCATGGACCGCTATCGCGCGACGTACGCGAGTCCGGGGCACGAGATGGGGAGGTTGGAATTCTCCAGCTTGCGGATCGAAATGCTGAGCGCGTATGCTGCCTTCGTTCGCGGCTCCTGGCAATTGACGATGTCCGATGGGAAGACGCCGCATGGGCTGTTCACGCTGGTATTCCGCAAGTTTCCCGATGGCTGGAAGCTTGTGCACGACCACACTTCGGCGGCGGAGTGAGTTTCCGATGTATTTATTTTCTGACTCGGACCTGGACTCGAGTACCTTCCGGAAGTTTGCCGTTTGTTAGTTCCACGACGCCGTTGCGGACGACGCCTTCGAATTCCTGAACCTGATTGACAGCGGGTGGTACGCTCGCTGGCGAGGGCGGCCGCGCCACACTTCGTCCCATGCCCTTGTCCATGGCTTCGTTTGCGAGACGGTCAGCTTCGGTGTTGTGTTCGCGAAGTGCGTGGCTGATGGAGAACCAGTCTAGTTTGGCGATCAATTCTTTCGCGCGGCCGTGAAGATCCTGCAGCATGGCATTTTTAACTTTGTAGATGCCCTTGATCTGGCGAACCATCAACTCAGAGTCGCTGATCACTTTGAGGGCTTTCGCGGCGTGTTCGAGCGCGTATTCGAGGGCGGCGATTAGTCCTTGATACTCCGCGAAATTATTCGTCTGGTGGCCGAGGTATTCGCTGAGGTGCGCGACTTTGCGTCCGGATTGATCCTGGATGACGACGCCGTAGCCGGCTGGTCCGGGATTGCCGCGGGCACCACCGTCGATGTGGGCGATGAGGTGATGCTCGGGGGGATTTTCGCGGGAGTCGTTTTCACGAGGCGAAGAGAGGAATCTTGTCGCGGCGGTGCGGGAATCGCGCATGAAAACGAGTTTACAACGGGGAGCGTTTGGCTACGACTTCCCCAAGTTCCTAAAATCTTAAACACAGGGGACGCGGGGGATCACAGGATAGAGCCTGAGAACATTATCTGTGCGAGAACGTGGTCAACGGCCGGCGGCGAGGCGCGTGGCGAGGCGGGCGGGCAGATTGGCGGCGAAGATTCGGTCTTGCGCGGCTTTCAGATTGTAGGGCACGCGATGGAAGTGGACGACTTGCGCGTCCGTATCGAACAGGGCGAAGGCGGCGCGCCAATCTCCATCGCGAGGTTGGCCGACTGAGCCGGGATTGATCATGTAACGCGTGGAAGATTTCAGCTGTAGCTTCACGGACTCGGCTTGGCCTACCGTGCGGTATTCGGGACGGAAGCCATCGGCGCTGGAACCATTGGCGAAGAATCCGCCTTGCAGGTGGGTGTGTCCGAAGAAAGTGATCGGCGTAGCCAGCGTGATTAGCGGCACCAGGGCATCGCCGATCGAGACTACGTAGGCGTCTTCGTCGCCGGGTGAGCCATGAACCAGTTGTACGTCGGGGAAATCCTTCAAAGGAAGCGGACCTTGCGGCAGCGAGTGCAACCAGTTGTAGTGTTCCGGAGAAAGTTGGTCGCGCGTCCAAAGAGCGGCCGCGGCGGCCAGCGGATTGAAGTCATCCAGTTCAAGCAGACCCGTTGCGGCTTTGTCGTGATTACCACGGACGAAAATCTTTCCCAGGTCGCGCGAGCGATCAATCACCTCGTTGGGAGAAGCGCCGTAGCCGACGACGTCACCCAAATTCGCCACGAAGTCGTAGGCGGGAGCTCCGGCCATGCAGGCTTCCAGGGCTTCGAGGTTGGCATGAATGTCGCTCAGCAGCAGTATGCGCAATAGACACCAGACGGATGGCGATTATAGAACGAGTGCGACGGAAGAGGATACACGGGCGGATTTAGTTCCGCCATCGCTATTTTGCGTTGACTACCGGACAGCGCGCCCAGTGCTGTGGCGCAACCTGAACCAGAGGAGGAAAAGTGCGGGCACATTCAGGGATGCGAAATCCGCAGCGCGGCTCGAACGCGCAGCCTGGGGGCATGGCGTGCAGCGGCGGGACCGTGCCTTCGATTGTTCCCAGAGGATGCCCGCGCTCGGTCTTGAGATCGGGCACGGCTTGCAGAAGGCCGCGCGTATAAGGATGCGCGGGAGCGTTAAAGATTTCGTGCCTGCGTCCGAGTTCGACCACGCTTCCGGCATACATCACGGCAACGCGGTCTGCGACTTGCGAAACGACGGCGAGATCGTGCGAAATGAAGAGCATGGCGAGTCCGAACCGGGAGCGGAGGCCGGTGAGCAGGTCGAGAATCTGGGCCTGGATGGTAACGTCGAGGGCGGTGGTGGGTTCGTCGGCAATCAACAACTGCGGACGGTTCACGATGGCCATGGCGATCATTACGCGCTGGCGCATTCCGCCGGAGAGTTGATGAGGATAGTCGCGGGCGCGGCGCTCGGGCTCGGGGATGGCAACGTCGTTCATGGCTTGAACGGCAAGCTTGTGAGCATCCCTCTTTGAGCGATTGCCATGCGCCAGCACGGCCTCGGCGATCTGGTCGCCGACGCGCATGACGGGATTGAGAGCGGTCATGGGCTCCTGAAAAATCATGGCGATACGCGACCCGCGGAGCTGGCGCATCGAGTCGCCAGGAAGATTGGCGAGATTGCGGGATGATCCGTTCTCGCCGAAAAGTATCTCGCCCGTCACCACTGCCTGTGGCGGAAGAAGACGCATGATCGCCAGAGATGTAATGGATTTGCCGGAACCGGATTCGCCAACCAGGCCCAGCACTTCGCCGGGTGCGATGGAAAAGTTGAGGTCGCGGACTGCGGCGAGGGTTTGTGTGGGGACAGCCGCGCCCTGCTGTCCAACCGGCCGTAAGGTGGTAGGGAACTCTATACTAAGCTGGCGGAGTTCAAGAATCGGAAGCACAGGTTCATGTTAGCAGCGAGAAGTCGCCCTGCGGCAGCCGTCCCCGCGCAAGAATGTATCGTCGAACAATGCGTTGTCGAACCGTGTATTGTCAAACATTTATTTGTCGAAGAATCGGGTGGCTGGGGTTGAATCTTGGCGCTTTGCCGCCGCATCTTCTATGCTAGACCTATGAGCAAGATTCATATCCCTACCCCTTTGCGGCAGTATGTTGGAAAACAATCCTCGGTGGAAGTACAGGCAGCGACTGTCGGCGAAGCTCTGAATTCGCTGCTGGCGCAGCACCCCGAGCTAAGACGTCATCTTTATACGGAGGAAGGAAAGCTGCGGGCGTTCGTTAATCTTTACGTCAACGACGAAGACATCCGCTACCTGCAGAAAGAAGCGACCGCGGTAAAGGAAGGTGATAACATTTCGATTGTGCCTTCCATTGCTGGAGGCGTTGCGTGAATGCGAGACTCGGGAATTGCGGAGTCGAGAATAAAGATTTGAGCCGTGCTGCCACAAACCGCTGTTGTATGCGCCCTGCCTGTTGTTAGCGCCCTAATTCTGACGGAGCGCGGTTCCAAATTTCAATCGAGGATTTTATGGCCACCATCACCACCGAAATTCCAGTGACACTGAGCAAGGACGAAATCCTGCGCTACTCGCGGCATTTGATCATGCCTGAGGTCGGCATGGAGGGGCAGCAGAAGCTGAAGGCGGCACGCGTACTATGTATTGGCACGGGAGGGCTGGGATCGCCGCTGGCGCTCTATCTTGCGGCGGCTGGAGTCGGCACGTTAGGCCTGGTCGATTTTGATGTTGTCGATTACACCAACCTGCAGCGGCAGATTATTCATTCGACTGCCGACGTGGGGAGGAAGAAACTGGATTCTGCTGCGGATAAATTGACGGGGATCAATCCATTTTTGAATCTGCGCAAGTTCGACACGCGATTGAGCAGTGAGAATGCGCTGGAAATTTTCCGCGACTTCGACATTATTGCCGACGGCACGGATAACTTTCCCACGCGCTACCTGGTGAACGATGCGTGCGTGCTCACCGGCAAGCCAAATGTTTACGGATCGATTTTCAGGTTTGAAGGACAGGCCAGCGTATTTGCTACCGAAGATGGACCCTGCTATCGCTGCCTGTATCCCGAGCCGCCACCGCCGGGGCTGGTGCCTTCTTGTGCGGAAGGTGGAGTGCTGGGAATTCTGCCCGGGCTGGTGGGCGTGATGCAGGCTACCGAAGTGATCAAGTTGATTTTGGGAGTGGGCGATCCGCTCATTGGTCGACTGCTGCTGATTGACGCGCTGGGCATGAAGTTCCGCGAATTGAAGTTACGCAGAAATCCGGATTGCCCGGTGTGCGGCACGCATCCCACGGTGACGAAGCTGATAGACTACAACGAGTTTTGCGGAATTCGTGGGGAGGAAAAACCGGTGTCGAATGGAGTTCCGGAAATTCAAGTGGAAGAGTTGAAGCGTCGGCTGGATGCGAAAGAAGATCTCTTTGTGCTGGATGTGCGCGAGCCGCACGAATATCAGATCTGCAATATCGGCGGCCATCTGATTCCGCTGAACGACTTGCCCAAGCGGGTGAACGAACTGGATTCGAGCCGCGAAATCGTCGTGCATTGCAAGATGGGCGGGCGGAGTGCGAAGGCGGTCGCGTTCCTGCAGCAATCGGGATTCACGAAGGTGCATAATCTTGCCGGCGGGATCAATGCGTGGGCGGAGAGAGTGGATCCGAAAGTACCGAAGTACTGAGGACAGTTCTTACCCAGTAATCGGTTTCCTAAAGAGAGAGCGCGAACAACTGCCCTTTTGTTCGGCCGGCGAAGACCATTTCGGGCTATAAATAGCGCCAAGTCTCGGTAGTTACTTGACAGGGCTACGCCCTTCTTCCACAATCTTCTCGCGCAGCCTTTCGCGAATATCCTCTCTTCCCTCCGAGGAGGGCCGTGCCGGGCCCTGAAGCACATCAAATCCAAACTTAGTAAGAGGTTCTCGCTGGGAACCTACAAGGGAGAGATATGAATAGATTGCTCGTCGTCGTTCTTTGCCTGGCTGTGCCGTTGACGGTTTTCGCCGGTGACAATGGATACAAAGTCACCTACGACGGTGGGTCAATTCCCGATACCAAGGCCGGGACTGGTATGAAGTTATTTATCGATCAGGACAAGGTCCGCCTCGTAAAAGATAAAGCGGAAGTCCTTACAATTCCTGCGGCTGCGGTGACGGAAATCAGCTACGGTCAAGATGTCCATCGCAGGGTAGGAGCTGCGATTGGACTAGCTGTCATTTCGCTAGGTATCGGAGCATTGATGGCACTTAGTAAGTCAAAAAAACATTTTGTCGGATTGACGTGGGTTGATGGCGATAAGAAGGGCGGTTTCGCCATGCAATGCGATAAGAATGATTATCGAGGGGTGCTAGCGGGACTCGAAGGCGTCACCGGCAAGAAGGCGGTTGATTCCGATGCGATGACAGTGAAGAATTGATTCCTCAGCAATCAGCGCATTAAAACGGGAGCGTCAAGACGCTCCCGTTTTTATTTATCGCTGCAGGTTACTGACTGGAACCACTGCTTTGCATATTGGTGGTCGCTTCACCGATATCCAGCGCAGTCTTCTTTCCAGCAAAACGGACGCCAGCGAGAGCTTTTTGCCCGCCATCGCCGATGCGCGTCACAGCCGCATCGTTGGCAGCGGGTGTCTGCAGTTCAACCACATGGGCGGGAACTTTTGCCAGTACGTTCTTGCCTCGCAAGATGCTGAGTTCGACGTTGGGACCGCTTCCCTCCCACTGGACTTTGTAGTCTCCCGGCTTCAAGGTTGTTCCGTTTACGCTGACCGGGTCCATCAGTTGCAGGCTGCCCTTGGTTGCGGCAAAGGCACTGGACGCCAACAGTAACCCTAATCCTAGAGCGATACTTTTCGAAACTGTCGCGAACTTCATGACTGCTCCTTTTTCTTCTCCGAGTTTCGTCGGAGAACGGTTGGGGCGGCCCGGTTCACGACTTGCGCGAGAAAACGTTGGTGTTTTGCCGCAAATCGCCTACAATGCATTCGATGGGGTTCAGCAGACAAGCCGCAAGGCCTGCCGCGCTGTGCATGGGGGTTCTGTCACCTGGGCCGCCAAACCGAAAGTGAAAGAATCCCTAACCCCGCAAAATTCCACGTTGTGAAAAATCTTCGCCAGCTTCTCCGCGCTGGCTGCTTACTTCACTTCTACGAAAGCGCTCTGTCGAAAGTTCCCTGCGGTTCGATGTTTTTCGTAACTTTCGATTATGCATGTATGGACGAAGTGAGCGCACTTCCGGTAGCAGGAAAGCGAAGTGAAATTCGTTCTTGGGGATGGAACAGTGGCGCACTGTTCTGTCTGGTAGAGATGAGAAGAGTGCGGATTGCTTGTCCGCGCCAGCGGCTACAGCCCAGTCAAACAATCAATATTTTCTATCAACATTAAAGCTGCGACCTGCGATGTCGAGCTAGTCCGCGTCACCGTGTTGGCGGCTGACGGACCAGATGCTGGCCTGGTCTTTTTCGAAGGGGTAGACGTGAACCATCCAGTTGAAGACTACGGGATGAAATGTGCCGCCCGCAGCATCACAAGCTTCCTGCGTGGTGATGGATCCTCGCAAACCAAATTGAGGATGCGGCATGAGAGATTCCATCTTTCGTTCGGCGGGCGCGGCACAGAAATTCACGTGCTCGTGCCATTGCGCGACACTCAAGGGGACGCGCTCGTCGAGTTGATCTTCCCCGAATCGCTTGGGTGCGGTGTACATCACACCGATCAGTTTGTAGTCATCGCCGCGCTTTTCATAGAGCAGCGACGTGGGGTGCTCCGCATTGAAGCTAAAAGCCGCTTCGAATGCATACTGGTAGTTGGTGAAGTGGTACATCTTTTGCGGAATTTCGGGATGGAAAATCTTGAAGCCGTCGGCCAACGCCACATGATAATCCAGATATTTGGTTGAAGCTTTGCGCGCCGCATCGACGACGAACTGCGCACGTTCGGCATCGCCCGGTCGGGAGGGACGGAGCGCCGTCATCTTCATGTGCGGACCCATGTCCATGTGACCTTCCATGGAATGCATGGCGTGCATGCCGGCGTCGCTGTCTTTATTGGCGTCCATAGGCATGTCTTTCATGTTGGACATGTCGTGCGCCGGCATATCCATGCCCGGCATGCTCTGCGATCCGCCCGACTGAGCGCTGCCGCCAGATGGTTGTTGCTGGCCCCAAGACACGGCGGTCAATAAGAAGAGAACAATCGAGATGGCAGTTCGGTCTCTCATGGCAAGGTTCCCCATATTCTTAGTTTGTATTAACCCTGGCGCAGCATAGTTGTTTCTGCAAGCGATTCCCGGTTACCGGGGTTACGGATGTAATTATCGCGCTTAGAGCTGGAAGTGGCTGTGGAATTTGAAACTTAGAACTGCTCGCGGCCCGAACAGCGGCGCCCAATCTCAGCTAGTATCCGCAAATAAAGCTCGCAAAACAATCCGAACGGCGGGTTGGGGAATCTAACACAGCATGCGCATCGGTAGACGCTTCGTCGGTTTCATCGTAGTTCTCCAGGCCGTCCTTTTTTTGATACATCTGTTTCTTTATGAGACGTGGGGATTTTCGTCCGCAGGAAGTGAGGCCCATGGCGCACAGTGGATCGAGATCGTTCTCGGCCTACTATCGGTGAGCTTTGTGGCTGCTTCATTATTGGCTTTTCGCTATACAAATGTTCTGGTGCGTGCGTTTTACAGGGCAGCTGCGGTTTGGATGGGGCTGCTAACTTTTCTCTTCTTCGCAGCGACCTCTTCATGGATTATTTTCGGATTTGCTCGGCTGGCGGGGCGGGATGTGAACTTCCATCGAATGACGGAATTGCTGTTCGGCATTGCCGCAATGGCCGGGATCTACGGAGTCTTCAACGCTGGCTGGACGCGCGTGACGCGAGCCACGGTACGGTTGGCAAACTTACCCGCCGCGTGGCGAGGGAGGAAAGCGGCGCTGATCAGTGATGTACACCTGGGACACGTTCGCAACGGGAACTTTTTGCGGCGTATGGTCGCGAAGATTTTGCGGGAAGGACCGGACGCAATTTTCATTGCCGGCGATTTGTATGACGGCACAGCTATCGACGCGGGCCGCGCGGCCGAGCCTTTGAACAAGCTGAAGGCGCCGCAGGGCGTTTATTTTGTCGCGGGGAATCATGAGCAATTCGGCGACGACAGCAAATACCTGCGGGCCATTGCCGCGGCTGGCGTGCGCGTGCTCAGCAATGAGAAAGTGGAAGTGGACGGCTTGCAGATTATTGGCGTGCCTTACCGAAACGCGGTGCAGGACGGGCAGTTTGCGTCGGCGCTGCGCGGCGTCTCGCTGGACCGCGATCGCGCCAGCATTCTGTTGACGCATGCTCCCGACCGTCCGGAAATCGCGGAGGCTGCGGGTGTTTCTTTGCAATTATCCGGGCATACACATCTCGGCCAGTTCATCCCCTGGAGCTGGATGGCGCGACGAATGTACCGACAATTCGTGTACGGCTTGAGCCGCATCGGGCAGATGCAGGTTTTCACTTCCAGCGGAGCTGGAACCTGGGGACCGCCGCTGCGGCTGGGATCGAATCCGGAGATTGTAGTGCTCGAGTTCGAATAACGATTACTCTAACTTGTTCGTATTTCGTAACAAGCGCAAAAAACAGCTTGCCTTGCAGCGAGTGTGCTGCTACTTTCCAGCCATTGATCGGGCCAGGCCCGACTCGGAGATGGCAGAGTTCGGCTCTTTTCCCTGGATGGAGTTCCGCAGAAAATCCACGTGGTAACGCCGTTTGCTTCTCTTGACCTCGACTCGGCCCCCAGCAAAGGAGATATATGTCTACTCCCAGTAAGCATCCGCCAGTTGCCGGTAGTGAACGCACTCCGCTAGAAGGAGCGCGAGAGATAGGCCCAGCCAATCCCAAAGAGACCGTTGATGTGACAATTCGTTTGCGACCTCGCTCGCCGATAAAACCGACGGAGGAGCGCTCCAGCGTGAGTCGCAAGGAATTCGAACAACGCCACGGCGCGGATCCCAAGAGCATCGCTCTCGTGGAAGCATTCGCCCGTGCGCACAAGCTACTGGTGAAAGAGAAGAGCGCGGCTCGCCGGACGGTCATTCTCTCCGGACCTGTAACGGCAATGAACGAAGCGTTTGGGGTGGAGCTGAAGGAGTACGAACATCCCGGTGGCAGATATCGCGGGCGCACTGGCGCGATCCATCTGCCCGCGGAACTGCATGAAGTGGTGGAAGGCGTTTTTGGATTGGATAATCGTCCCCAGGCCAAGCCACATTTTCGTAGGCGGCATGGGCGTGCGGGAGCCCGTGCCGCGACCGTAAGCCTGTCTTACACGCCGCCCCAGGTCGCGGCGCTTTACGGCTTTCCTACTGGTGTGGACGGATCGGGAGAATGTATCGCGCTAATTGAATTGGGCGGCGGATTTAATCCTACGGACCTCAGCAATTACTGGAAACAACTCAAGTTGACGAAGACACCGAACGTGTCGGCCGTTTCGGTTGGCAGCGGCAGCAACAATCCCACCGGAGATCCGAACGGTCCGGACGGCGAAGTGATGCTGGATATTGAGGTATCCGGATCGATCGCACCCGGCACAAAGATTGTCGCTTACTTCGCGGAGAATACCGATGCTGGATTTTTGAATGCGATCACCACCGCGGTGCACGACAGCACGAATAATCCTTCGGTCGTCTCCATCAGCTGGGGTGGTCCTGAATCCTCATGGACGCAGCAGGCGATGACATCCATGGATTCGGCATTTCAGGCTGCGGGCGCGATGGGTGTAACCGTCTGCGTGGCGGTGGGAGATGATGGCTCGACCGACGGTGTAACCGATGGCCTGAACCACGTGGATTTTCCGGCGTCGAGTCCGAACGTGCTGGCTTGCGGCGGCACAGATCTCGTGGCATCGGGAAATACTATTACCAGCGAAACGGTGTGGAACGAACTGGCAAACAATGAAGGTGCAACTGGAGGCGGCATTAGCGATGTCTTTCCGCTTCCTAGTTACCAGAGTGCAGCGGGAGTTCCGCCGTCCGCCAATCCCGGCGGCCATGTTGGCCGCGGAGTTCCAGACGTTGCGGGAGATGCTGATCCCACTACGGGGTACGTTACTCTCGTCGATGGACAATCCGGCGTAATCGGGGGGACCAGCGCTGTCGCCCCGCTCTGGGCCGCGTTAGTGGCGCTCATCAATCAGAGCGTGGGAAAGCCCGCGGGATTTATTAATCCGACGCTCTACCAGAACTCAGGCTCTGCCCGGGATTTCAACGACATCACTTCCGGGAACAACGGCGCCTATTCAGCAGGTCCGGGATGGGATGCGTGTACCGGGCTGGGATCGCCGATAGGAACGCAAGTTGCCGCGGTGCTAGGCGGCAGTTCAACGGCGCAGATGAAAACCGGGACGTAGCATTTAGCCATTTTCGTGCGACTATTCTGGACACGGGGTCAGCTGTCACCAGCTCGTTCGCGGCGATCACCCGTGATGATGCCGGTGCGAGGTGGACTGGGAAATTCCCCTCACTCGCCGGTCTGGGCGAAAAGATGCACATTCTCTTCTTGAATCTCCTGTGTTAATGTACTATCTAACTAACTGGTTAATTAGTAGCTATGGCTCAGGTCTTGCATCGGCGTCGTCTCGTCCCCCGCATGGGCTCTCGCGGCCAGCCGCAGGAAAGCCGCGCTGCTATTCTGCGGGCGGCCGCGCGGGAATTTGCCGAGCATGGCATTGATGGCGCTCGCACCGACGCCATTGCGCGTGAGGCGCGAGTCAATAAGGCGCTGCTCTACTACTACTTCAAGGACAAGGAAACGCTCTACGGCGCGGTGCTCGACGATGCATTTTCTGGGATGAAGAGCACTGTCTTCACGGTTCTCGACAGTGATTTGCCCGCCCGCGAAAAAGTCATGGCCTATGTGGGAGCGTATTTCGATTTCATCGCCTCGAACCAGATTTATCCCAAACTGATGCAACGCGAGATGATGCGGGCCCGCGAAGGCGACTCGCTGCATATTGATCGATTAGTCAAAGCCTATTTTCAACCGATCTACCGGCGTCTCGGAGAGTTGTTGCACAAGGGAATCGCAGAAGGAGAATTCCGCAAAGTGGATCCGGCACACTTCGTGCCATCCATGATTGCAATGATCGTCTTCTATTTCAGCAGTGCTCCGGTGTTGCGGCGGATCGTGCGCTTCGATCCGCTCACGCCGCAACGAATTGCCGAGCGCCGTGCCGCAGTGTTGGATTTCATTTCTTCGGCGCTTTTTCTGTCGCGTCCAAGTGCCGCACCATCATTTCGTAAATCAGGAGTACGTAAATGAGTGCTCGCAACAAGTTTTTCATTCTTCTCGGCATTATCTTTGTGATC
>DASRWO010000033.1:0-17861 GCA_035654555.1 Candidatus Deferrimicrobiaceae bacterium
CTTGACGAGAGAGAAAGTCGCGGCCTTAGCGAAGCCTCTGCGTGTAAGGCAGAGGCTGCAACTGGGCGGTTACGTTCTCTTGGGGATCGCGTGAATAGCACCTCTGGTGAAAATACCGCCGGCAGGGACCAGTTTTCTCCAGTGCCGCCTGCGCAGCGGAGCGCCAAGGGCGTAGCCAACAGCCATAACTCCCACCCACGGGATGAGCGAGAAACCAAGGAAGAACAGACTCTTTCCAGGCACGATGTAGAACGCGTCGTGACCATGCAGAATGAGCCACAAGCCGGCAAATCAGCCAAATGCGGCGGGATTCACGGAATCGCGTCTTGTTGTTTGTTTGTCCTTTCGCGGTGATGGCATGGTCGCTCACTTGAATTCTGTTGGCCGCGTGATTCCCTTTAGACCGTTCGCATCAATCCGAATTGAACCCCTGAATTCCGAGTTTTCAACAGCCTGATTTCTGCGACAGCAGCTCCGGCCTTTTCAATCATATAAACTTGCTTTTTGCGGCTAAACGAAAAATAAGAACTTCGCCAGGAGGAAGCCAGGTTGCCGCTTAGTCAGGATGTGCTTTGGTATAAGGACGCCATCATTTATCAGGTACACGTGCGCACCTTTTATGACAGCAACGGTGACGGCATTGGAGATTTTCAGGGGCTCGAACAAAAACTTGGATATCTGCAAGAACTGGGAGTCAACGCGATCTGGCTAATGCCGTTTTTTCCGTCGCCGCTGCGCGATGACGGCTACGACATTGCCGATTACGAAACGGTTCATTCCGGCTACGGAACGCTGGAGGATTTTCGGAAGGTGCTGGAGTCCGCCCACAACCGTGGGATTCGAATCATCATTGAAATGGTTTTGAACCACACCTCCGATCAGCATCCCTGGTTTCAGGAGTCGCGCAGTTCGCGCGATAATCCGCGTCGCGACTGGTATGTGTGGAGCGACACAGACGAGCGCTACAAAGGAACGCGTATTATTTTTCTCGATACGGAGAAATCCAACTGGGCCTGGGATCCGATTTCGAAGGCTTATTATTGGCACCGATTCTTCAGTCACCAGCCCGATCTGAACTATGACAATCCTGCGGTTCGCGAACAAATGTGGAAGGTGATGAGTTTCTGGCTGGAGATGGGGGTCGACGGATTTCGACTTGACGCGGTGCCGTACCTGCTGGAACGCGAAGGCACGAATTGTGAAAACCTGCCTGAGACGCACGAGGTCTTGAAGGAGTTCCGGCGCAGGCTGGATGAGCAATTTCCCGGCAGAATGCTTCTGGCGGAGGCCAATCAGTGGCCGGCGGATTTAAGACCGTATTTTGGCGACGGCGATGAATTTCACATGGCATTTCATTTTCCGCTCATGCCCAGAATGTTCATGGGACTGAAACTGGAGGATCGCAAACCGATCACGGAGATATTGCAGCAGACTCCGGAAATTCCGCCGCCCTGCCAGTGGTCGCTGTTTCTGCGCAACCATGATGAGCTGACGCTGGAAATGGTCACCGACATGGAACGGGATTATATGTATGACACGTACGCCGAAAATAAGACGATGCGGCTGAATCTGGGCATCCGGCGGCGGCTCGCGCCACTGCTCGAGAATGACCGCAGGCGTATCGAGTTGATGAACGGGCTGTTGATGTCGTTGCCGGGAACTCCAATCGTCTATTACGGCGACGAAATCGGAATGGGAGATAACATTAATCTTGGTGATCGCAACGGAGTACGAACTCCGATGCAGTGGAGCGGAGGCTGGAACGCCGGTTTTTCCACGGCTGAGCCGGATCGCTTGTATGCTCCGTTGATACAGAATCCGGTCTATGGTTATCCCGCCGTAAATGTGTTGTCGCAACTCGGAAGCGAGCACTCATTGCTGCGCTGGATGCAACGAATGATAGCCGTGCGCGCCTCGACTTCCGTATTCGGCAGAGGATCGATTGAATTTCTTCGTCCCGCCAATCACAGAATACTGGCATACGTTCGCCGATTAGGCAATGAAGCCGTGCTGGCGGTCAATAACCTTTCAGGAGCGGCGCAAGCGGTTGAACTCGACCTGAAAAAATATAAGGGGAATATTCTGATCGAGATGTCCGGGAAAAATATGTTTCCACGGGTGGGCGATCAACCGTATCTGTTAACCCTGGGCCCGTACCAGTTTTTCTGGTTCCGGCTACGGCGAATTTGATTGAACCCAGATCGTGGGAACGATGTCTCATGACGCCTTGGCATTGCCGCCGCTTCGCACGGAGATAAAATTGGCCGAAGAAACTTTTCTAACGGATGATTTTCTTCGCCAGTTGATCAATGTGGGCGAAGTAGACGTCCTGGTGGGCTTGGCCACGCACAATAACGCCAAAACCATCGGCGCCATCGTCCAATCCATTCAGAGTTGCATCTTGCGCTCCTACACGCGGGACCGGGTCGTCATTATTAATGCGGATGGCGGTTCGCGCGACGGCACCCCGGAATTAGTTACCGGTATCTCCATCGACGATCTTCGTCCCCTCTCTAATCTTCATTCGCTTCGCACGCTGCACTCGATCAGTACGCAATACGCCAACACTCCATCGAGCACCGCCGCATTGCGTACCATTCTCGCTGCCGCCGAACTGCTCCGGGCAAAGGCCTGCGTTGTGATGTCTCCCGAGTCTCCGAGCATTGACGGTGAATGGATCTCAAAACTTTTGCACCCAGTCCGTTACGACAGCTTCGATCTGGCTACGCCAACTTATCGCCGGCACAAGTTTGAAGGACTGCTCATCACCAATCTGCTGTATCCAATGACGCGAGCACTCTATGGACTCCGTATCCGCGAACCCTATATGCAGGACTTCGGATTCTCCGGCCGACTGGGCAGTGAATTCCTTTCGCAGAATGCCTGGGCGGATGGCAGCGGCGAAGACGGAATCGAACTCCGCTTAACGTTGGCCGCAATTACAGGAAAACGGCGCATTTGCCAGTCGTTCCTTGGACAAAAAGAGCATGTTGAACGTCGTTCCGCAGATTTAGTTCCGGCGCTGCGACAAACGGTGGGGCCGATGTTCGCCACGCTGGAGTCAACTTTTTCGACGTGGAGTTCCGTTACCGGCTCGCAACCGGTGCCCACTTTCGGGCCTGAGCATGAGGTGTCCCTGGGGCCTCTGCGGGTGAATCGAAAGCGGCTGCGCCAGATGTTTTCGAGTGGAGTTGCCGAACTGGAAACGGTGTTTCATTCCATCCTGGCCCCATCGACGCTCGTGGAACTGCAGCGAATCGCTCGCCTGGAAGAGGAGGATTTTGTCTATCCGGCGGAATTGTGGGTTAAAACGGTTTATGAGTTTGCCGCCTCCTACCAGAAATCCGTGATCAACCGCGATCACATCATTCAAGCTTTGGCGCCGCTGTTCCGCGGGAGAGTTCTGACCTTTCTGACGGAAAATCGCAACGGCACGGCGGAAGACGTCGAAAATAATATCGAAGGCTTATGCCTCGAATTCGAACGCTTGAAACCTTATCTTCTGCAAATGTGGGAAACGAGAGAGTGAGGCAACTATGAAGGAAATGATCATCAGTGAACTGAGTCAGGCGCTGCACGAACTGGCCAGAGGATTCGCCCACTACCTTCCTCGTCTCATCGTAATGCTGATCCTTGCTTTCGCGGGATGGGCGGTTGCGTATTTCGTGAAAGTGCTTTTGCGCAGCCTTCTACGGCTGCTGCGATTCGACAAGCTATCAGAAAACACCGGAGCCTCGCAACTGCTGAACAAAGCCGCTCTGCCTCCGGCTTCGGAGGTGCTGAGCCGATTTGTCTTTTGGCTGGTATGGCTCGGCTTCATTCTGGTGGGAGTGAGTGTGCTGGGAATCCTTGGGCTGCAAGAGCAGGTGGCAAAGTTCTTCTTTTTCCTGCCGCGTCTGTTCACCGCCTTGTTCATTCTGTTTTTTGGATTGCTGGCAGCCGGCTTCTTCTCTCGCGCCGCATTGCTGGCCGCGGTAAATGCGAATGTGCCCTCCCCGCGCATGCTGAGCTTTGCCGTCCGCAGCATCATTATTGTTTTTGTGTTGTCGATTGTTTTTGAAGAACTTGGCTTGGCCGAGCAGACGATGCTGGTCGCCTTTGGCATTGTCTTTGGCGCGCTGATGCTGGGATTGGCACTCGCCTTCGGAATCGGCGGTAGAAATTTGGCGCAAGGATTCCTGGAGAGAAGGTTTCTGCGTCCGAAAAAAGAAGAGGGCGAAGATGAGCTATCGGCGCTGTAGTCGAACCAGTAGTGAAAATGTTTCTTACTCTGATCTTGTGAGGATTTTCCCATCGTTGATTACGCGCCTCAGCGATCGTAGAGAACAGTCAACTCCCGTAAGCGCGCGATCAAATCCGGTGTTAAGGCTTGCGCTTGATAGCGCCACTTCCAATTTCCGCTCAGCGTGCCCGGCAAATTCATTCGCGCTTCGCTGCCCAGGCCCAACACATCTTGCAACGGAACGATGGCGATGTCGGCCACGGATGCATGGACCGCGCGAATCAGCACCCAATTGATGGGCTCATCCTCTTTGCACCCTAAGTAAGCTCGCGCGAAGGCGCGTTCTTTCCGGATGTCTTCCGCGGTTCGCGTGCTCTCGCCTATGCCGGAGCTGTTCCACCAGCCGACCGTGGTGTCATTGTCGTGGCCGCCGGTGTAGGCAGCAAGCTCGCGAGAATAGTTGTGCGGACGAAAACTGGGACCCTGGGGATCGTTTCCAAATGCAAATTGCAGCAGGCTCATTCCGGGGAAACCAAATTCCTGGCGCAGCGCTTCAACCTCGGGCGTGATCACTCCCAAGTTCTCGGCGACGAATGGCAACACTTCTAATTCCGCTTTTACGGCGCGAAACAACGGGGCACCCGGACCCTTCACCCACTTCCCTTCCTGGGCGGTTGATGCAGTGGCTGGAACCTCCCAGAAGGCTTCGAAGCCACGGAAATGATCGAGCCGCACATGGTCGAATAATTTCAGGGACGCGCGAAAACGATCGATCCACCAGCGGTGACCGGAAGCGGCCGATACGTCCCAGCGATACAAGGGATTTCCCCAGAGCTGGCCGGTGGCGCTGAAATAATCAGGTGGAACGCCAGCTACTGCGGTGGGCCGGGAATATTCATCCAGGCGGAATAACTCTGGATGTGCCCAGACGTCGGCGCTATCGTGTGCCACATAGATGGGAATATCGCCCATGATGCAGATGCCGCGGCTCTGGCAGTGGAGTTTGAGTTTCTGCCATTGGCGGAAAAACTCGAACTGGGCAAACTTATGGACGCTTATTTCTGGCGCTAACTTCTGCCGGCATTCTTCCAGAACCGATGGATCCCTGCGACGTACCCCGTGGTCCCAGTCTGCCCAGACGGCATCGTGGAAGACAGCTTTGCACGCCATGAAAAGCGAATAGTCGGCGAGCCAGTCGGCATTCTCGCAGCAAAAAATGTCGAATGCCGCGAGATCCGCGCGACCGCCATCGGCGAAAAATGTGCGCGAAGCGTGGCGAATTAGGCGCCGCTTAACATCGATCACGGCGCCATACTCAACGTGGTCATCGGGAAGAGCCGACGCAGCCGTCAAATCTTGCGCAGAGAGCAAGCCCTGCTCTTGAAGTGCGTTGAGATCGATGAGGAGAGGATTGCCAGCAAATGCCGAAAACAATTGATATGGAGAATCGCCGTATCCAGTGGGACCGAGCGGCAACACTTGCCAGATCTTCTGCCCGGACTGGGCCAGGAACTCGACAAACTCATAGGCCGAGGCCCCCAGATCGCCGATGCCGTGGGCGCCGGGCAACGAAGTCACATGCAATAAAATTCCACAGCAGCGAGGAAAAATCGAAGCGTTCACGTTATGCTTTTGACTGCCAAGACAGTAAGAGGGTTGCGACACCAGCAAAAATCTACGAGTTGATAAAGCGGCTTGAGCCTATTTTAGTCGGTCGCTGCCGCCGGTCGACTGGCGACTCGTCCTGTCAGGATCGCTCTCGTTGAACCCGGCCCATTTCTGGAATCAGAAAATTTCCTCCCGCGGCGGGAATCAAGATGGGCCGAACACACCATTCTTCTTGACCCAATCTTTGCTACCCAGTTAGCGTTTGAGAGTGACTTGCGCAACTAAGTTTCGCAACTGGGACAAGTCTACTCCCAAGTTGATTTGCTTAGAGGGCAGTGAGGCAAATGGCGGGCGAGTCAGGCGGGCGGAAGAAATCTAACGAGGAATTGGGCTGGTCTGGTTATCCGATGGGAACGGCAGTTTCAACATTTTCGGGATCGAGAGCGGCAGTATTTCTGTTGGCCGAAAACCGGCTGTTGCGCGAAGCTTTGTTCCGCATTCTGTCGAAGAAAGAGGATATCCACGTAATCGGGGCGGCCTCGTTTGGTGCCGATGTGTTGGAACAAATTACGTCGGCCCGAGCTGACGTGGTGGTGCTCGATTCAGTCTCGCCGGTCCTCGCGGAGCCGGGGATCGTGCATACACTGCACCAACTCAATCTCGCTATTAAGGTTGTGCTGGTTGGCATGGAAGCCGAAGAGGCCATTTTCCTGCGCATGGTGCAGGCGGGTGTTTTAGGCTATGTCCTGAAAGATGCTTCCGCAGTGGAGATTTCACGGACCATTCGGGCAGTTGCCGCGGGCGGTGCGGTCTGTCCGCCTGTACTTTCTTCCGCGTTATTTCAGTGGGTAGCACGGCACAAGCCTGCGATTCCCAGCTTGTATCTCAAAAATAGCCTCGGTCTTAGCCGCCGGGAGCAACAACTCGTTGAACTGATTCAGCAGAACCTCACCAACAAGGAAATGGCCAGCCGTCTAAACCTTTCCGAACAGACCATAAAAAATCATGTGCACCGCATACTGCGGAAGCTGCGAGCGCCGGATCGGCTCTCGATCGTGGAGTTGTGCCGCAACGAAGGTCTAAGTCTCTAGCCGCCAGTTGCTGCGACGCCCAGCTTGTCCGATTCGCGATCAGCAAAAATGCATTCCAGATCATGCGCGGAAACCGATTCGAAGTCGCGCAGCACGTGAATAGCGCCCGCCCGGGTGAGGCTTTCGTGGGTCTCATGCAACGCAACTCCAATGCATCGCAAGCCGGCGCCCACGGCGGACCGAATGCCTGAGATGGCATCTTCCACTGCCAGCAAGCTCGCACGTTCGATTGCAATGCGTGAGCAGGCCAATCGATAAACGGCGGCGTCGGGCTTGCCCAGAACTACGTCTTCTCCCGCCACAATGACGGGAAAGCAATCGATTAATCCGAGTTCCGTCAAGGTTGAGACGGCTCGGTTGCGGCTGGCGGAGGTCGCGACCGCCAGCGCAGTGCCATTGCGATGCAGCTCGCGGACCATGGGCACTACCCCGGGTACTGGGGATGCCTCCAGCCGCATCTCCTGAAAGATACTGTCTTTCCGCCGGCCAAATTCCTCAAATTGCGGATCAGGGCAGTCGCCGAAAAAATGCCGGAGGATTTCGCTGCGTTTGCGGCCATCCAAAATGAAATCCAGCTCAAACTCGGACACTTCCCGTCCCAGACTCTGGAAAAACTGGCGCCACGCGGAGCGATGCACCGCATGGCTATCCACCAGAACACCATCCATATCGAAGATGACTCCTCGCAACGACCTAGCCTTCATGATGATCCTCCATACAGCTTTAAGGCTGGACGAACCGGAAGCGCAACCTGCCCCGGAGTGGAGATGGCCTTGTCGCTTTGCACAGAGCCGAGATCCATTCCGGCCCAGGTGCTCTGCGCTTTCTGATAGTTGGGCATAGTACCGATATCGAGCAAGTAGTCGTTGATCCGGTAAGCCTGCAGTTTGCCCAGCAGGCGCGGCAGGACATCGTAGGCAATATCGGCAGGTACACTGGATGGTATGAAATCAAGTAAGCCGGGAGTTGCCAGCATGAGTCCGGAGAAGACCCAATTGCTGCGTGGATTTTTCGGCTTTTCTTCGAAGCCAGTGATGATTCCAAAGCTGTCTGTAACCGCAACCCCACAGCGCGAAGGGTCGGGCACTTGGCACAGACCCACGGTCGCGATGGCACCATAGCGAAGATGGAACTCAGTCATGCGTCTCAAATCCGTGTTGGTGAGCACGTCGGAATAAAGAATCCAGAACGCAGGATCTGAATTGATCCACTCTCGATTTGCCGCAATCGTTCCCGCCGAGCCGAGCAGCCGGTCTTCGCGGGCAACCCGGACGTTCGCGGGAGAACGTTTGCCTTTCAGATGTTCCTCGACCAGTTGCGCATGAGCGTGCAGGTTGATCAGAACTTCGGTGATCCCCGAACATGCGCAAAGATCAAGCCAGATGTCGAGCAAAGGTCTGCCACGAATCGGTACCAGACACTTGGGCACAGAGTCAGTGAGAGGACGCAAACGGGTTCCGTGTCCGCCGGCGAGCAAAAAGGCTTTCAGTGCGGCTCCTCGCGATCACATTGCTGGTTGGAGATCAAACCGAGGCGGCGGACGTGTATGGCAGGAACGTCCATCGGGTGCCGGCATGCTGGTCGTGATCGATGAAAGGGTCGTTCACAATAACCTGCGCACCTTGAGTGTCAAAGGCAAAAGCCATTTCCTGTAAACCTTCTCCCTGGAGCGCCGCACGCACGGCCGCCTGGGACGCGGTTTCGGTATAGAGCAGAAGAAAGCCTCCGCCGCCGGCGCCGGTAATCTTGCCGCCCACAGCGCCGTGTTCGCGCGCTAATCCGTAGAGGAGGTCGATCCGCGGATTGGAGATGCGCTGGGAGACGCGCTTCTTGGCCTGCCAGGCGTCATCGAGTAAATGTCCGAAATGTTCCAGGTTTCCGCACAGGAGAGCCTCTTTCATGAGGGATCCCGCTTCCTTCACCTGATGCAGGGCTTCTACGGCGGGGCCGACCGGCACTCGCGTGGATTCTTCCTGGTCCGCCAGGATGTCCCATGAGTGGTGAGCGGCTCCGGTAAAGAACAGCATGAGATTTGCCTGCAATGCGGAAAGGATGCCGGGATCGACCAGCAGAGGTTCGACCTGAGTGGCTCCGTCTGGATTGAAACGGATGTAATTCAGGCCGCCAAAAGCAGCGGCGTACTCGTCTTGTTTGCCCACGTGCCGTTTTAATCCGAAGCGTGTGATGCGGTAGGCGCGTTCTGCGAGGTCGTATTTTGACAACGGACAACGCAGGTACGTGCTGAGCACTTTCAAGAGGTTCACGCAAACACTGGCGGAAGAACCCAGACCCGTTCCCGGCGGGATCTCAGAAGCGAGAAACAAATCGGCGGCAAAATTCCCGCCCAAGTCTTTCAACACGGCGAGCGGAATTTCCAGCCCCTGGTTGTCGGCAGGCAGGCCGGGAAGAGCGGCGAGATCGCTCCAGTTGCCGAATAGCCGCAGGTCGGAGGAGATGACTTGCACGCGGCCATCGTCGCGATTGCCCAGAATTGTATAGAAATATTTGTTGATGGCAATGATCAGAACGTCGGGCAGTACCTGTTCCACGATTTCGGCCAATTCACCCTCGTTCTGCACTTCACCCACAACTTCGATATCGGGCTGGTCGGCGATGGTGGCCAACACCAATTCCCGCATCAGCCGCGGATGATTTGCCACCAATACCCGAACTCGTCTCACGGAGAATTCCCCAGCGCCGAGCATAGGTCGGCCTACTCCGGGTGCACAAGGTTCAAAAGAGATCTATGCGGAAGCAGGCGGGGAGAGGCGGGAAGCAAATCGGAAGTATCGATTGGCGATGGACAAAAGGGCTGCGGCAGTACCAACGCTCGTACTAATTACGTTTCTAAACGGTACTAATACGGCGGCCGTGGGATTGACTTCTTTGCCGGGTCGGTCCCTGCTGATGCGGGTTCGGAACTGAGTTGAGGTCTATTTTGTGAGCGGCAAATTCACTGTCTTGCCAGTGTGAGCGAGGCCGCCGCGGACTTCGAGCAAACGGCCAGAAGAGCGATCGTCAGCAGCAAGATTCTCTCTTATTACCCATTTATCGGTTGGAAAATTGGGGCAGGAGAAATGCGCAAAGCACCAACTCATTCGCAGGGTCATGGTGGGCAGTGCAGGACTCGAACCTGCGACCTCCTGCTTGTAAGGCAGGCGCTCTAACCAGCTGAGCTAACCGCCCGCTGCCACCTTTGGTGAGATTACATTTCTCCGGAGTCGATCCTCTTCCGGGGTCGATCTTCTTCTCGCGTCGATGAATGCGCCGATTCACGTCTTCCGCGCCATCGGCGACTGAGCGAGTATATGCGAGTCGAGAAAACGGGGTCAAATCGAGGAGTACTGGCAATCCGAGTCCGAAAGCTAAAGTTGAAGCCATTCCCGCCGATAGCTTTTATTGAAACGAATTCCGCCTCGCTCCTTTAGCGCATGCGTGTGCTTGCTTTGGAACAAATGAAACTTGGGAGACGTGAATGAAGCGCCTCGGACTCAGGACAAAACTAGCCACGGGGTTTGGACTGTTGCTGGCGTTGCTGGTGCTACTGGGCGGTGTGAGTTATTACTCGCTGCTCCGTGTAACCGCAGCCACCGAGGAGGCCAACCGCTCCTTAACCCGAAAGCAGCACGCCACATTGACCGAGGTCAACGTACGAAAGCAGATTCAGGCGTCGAATGATCACACGTTCACCGGCGATGCGGCCTCGCTGCAAAAATATGGCGAGGCTAAACAAGAAGTGCAGGGCAGCCTGGACGAGCTGGGCAAAATGCTGGTCGCCGAAAAAGACAGAGCTCTGCTGGCAAGATTATTGCTCAGCGTGCAACAGATTACTTCGCTGACTGAACAGCAGCTCGCCTTACGTCGCGCCAACCGGAACTACGAAGCCACGGACATGGCGTTCGGGCCTAAAGAACAAAAGGCGATTACAAGCGTGGCCGATGATGCTTCGCAACTGGAAGCGTGGGAGGATACCCAGGCGCAGAGCGCCCTTTTGGGCGAGCACAACGCGCAGGCACGAGCCAATTTCGTGACTGTCGCGCTGGTGCTTTCCGGCTTCCTGGCTGGAATTACGATCGCGACCTTGATTGCACGATCGATCACTCGCGGCATGGCGGGAGTGTTGGGCATGATCCAGGAGATAGCCAGCAAGAATCTTGCGAAGTCCGATATTACCGTAACGTCAAGCGATGAAATTGGACAGGCCGAAGCCGCTCTAAACGAAATGAAGAACTCTCTTCGCGAGTTGATCAACTCCATCGCGGCAACGGCAGAGCAGGTGGCGAGTGCCAGTCAAGAGATTTCGTCATCCGCCGCACAGTCCGCCGAGAATGCCCGTGTACAGAGCGATCAGACTCAACAGGTTGTGGCTGCTATGCAGGAGATGGCGGGCCGAGTCCGGCAGGTTCTAGACAGTTCCATCAGCGCATCGGATTCCTCGCAGAAAGCCGCCGAGGCCGCCCACCGCGGAGGCCACGTAGTGGAGGAAGCGCTGGCGACCATTCGCAGCATCGCCGATTCGTCCAAGGGTGTGGCCGCCAGCATCGCAACTTTAGGATCCAGTTCGCAACAGATCAGCGCGATTGTGGGCGTCATTGATGACATCGCCGACCAAACCAATCTGCTCGCGCTCAACGCGGCAATTGAAGCAGCGCGTGCCGGAGAGCAGGGGCGCGGCTTCGCCGTGGTTTCCGACGAAGTGCGCAAACTCGCCGAGCGTACTACACAGGCCACCAAAGAGATTGCCGCAACTGTCGAATCGATCCAGACGGAGACCAGTCACGCCGTCCGCGCGATGGACAAAGGAACGCGAGACGTGACGGCTGGGGTCGAAAAAACATCCGCATCGGGCGAAGCTTTGCAGGAAATTATCCAGATGTCGGCCAGAGTGGGCGATGTCATTTCCGAAATTACCGGCGCGGCAAATCAGCAATCAGAGGCCACTCAGCAGGTAAACGCAAGCATGTCGCAAATCTCGCAACTGGTTCAGGAATCCTCTGCCGCCGCCAACCACACAGCCAGCGCGTGTAACGATCTTTCGAATCTGGCGCTTGATTTGCGCGGCCTGGTGAACCAATTCAGGCTGGAATCCGAGCCAAGTGAGAGCCAGTCCAGCTTCGCGAACTCTGATTTCCGACCCGAACGCGCATTGCCTCCCGCGAAAGCCTTAGCCGCAAGCGGCGGAGCGGATTGAGCAGAACATAGGCCGAACACCATCGGAGGCCACCAAATTCGCAATCCACGCGCTCCCGCAATGTTTACCTAAGCCTCCCTGCTAGACTGGCTCGGTGCGCCGTGTGATTGTTAACGCTGATGATTTTGGCTTCACTGCGGGCGTTAATCGCGGCATCGCCGAGGCTCACACTCGGGGAATTGTAACTTCGACTACTCTGATGGCGAGTGGCCCCGCCTTTGACGACGCTATCAGGCTGGCAAAACAAACGCCGCAACTGGACCTCGGCTGCCACCTGGTATTAATCGACGGCGAACCGGTTCTGGATGCCGCGCGGCTACCCACGATCACTTCCCGAAATTCTGGTTCAGCTCGCTTTAATGATGGTTTGAAATCGTTTGCGGCACGCGCGCTGACCAACCGCTTCAACCCGGCGGAGATTGAAGCCGAGACGAGCGCGCAGATACTCAAGATCCAATCGGCCGGCATCAGCGTTTCTCACATAGATTCTCACAAGCACACTCACTTGTTTCCAGCGGTGCTGCGTCCGGTCCTAAGCGCCGCACTGGCTTGTGGAGTACGAGCTGTTCGCAATCCCTTTGGCCCGCGCAAACCGCTGACCTCAGCCGAATTGTTGGCGCGCCCCAGTCTGTGGACTCGTTATGCCGAGGTGCGAATTCTGGGCGCTCTCGCCGGCAAGTTTCGTGACGCGGCTAAACGGCAGGGGATGATAACTCCCGATGGCACGCTCGGCGTCGTCGTGACAGGTGCGCTCGACGAGAGACTCTTCCGCGCCGTGGCCGCCATGATTCCCGAAGGCACTTGGGAATTTGTTTGTCATCCGGGCTACAATGATGCGGACTTGCAGCAGGCTAATACCCGGCTGCGGGAATCGCGAGAGACCGAGTTGCGCGTGCTCACCATGCCTGAGGCCAGGCAGTTGTTGGAAGCCGAAGGCATTGCCTTGATTTCGTACCGCGAACTCGTTTCAACCGAAAGTGCCTCGTAAGAACACGTTCATAAATCCATTCACTAACTCGAGACTAGTCACTTTCGTAATCTTAGGAAGAATCCGATAGGGCGTATCATCGGGTTAGATTCGGCTTAAAGACTTAGGCTGGGAGGCTTTTATCATGTCTGCCTCAGGGGCGGCTCCGCGCGCGACGCTGGATTTGCGCGTACGTGTCTGGGGCATGGGGGCCGATAACCATCCTTTTCACCAGAACGCGAATGCTCAAAATGTCAGTGTCAACGGAGCCTGCATTTGCGGACTCGAACATGAATTAAAAGTAGGCGACGTTATCGGCGTTCAATACGAAACCAAGAAAGCCCGCTGCAAGGTCATATGGGTGATGGAGGCCGGGGGCCTGAAGAAGGTTCAAGTAGGAGTTCAACTGGTGGCCGACCAGGAGTGCCCGTGGCTCGCGCAACTGCCACCCGAGGTACGCGCCAGCGCGCCGAATTTCACTCCCGACAATCGCAGGAAGTTCCAGCGGCACAGGATATCGTTCCCCTTGGAATTCCGCGACGAACGCGTGAATACCCCGATGCGAGTGAATGCCACTGACATCAGCGGCAACGGCTGTTATGTTGAGACGGTCATGCCCTTGCCGATTTCGACCGTACTGCGGTTAGAGTTTTGGATCGACCAGGAACGTATCTCCGCCACCGCTACCGTTCGCACCCGGGATCCCGGAGTCGGGATGGGAATTGAATTCAGTGGTCTGCCCGAAGATTCCAAAAAGCGCTTCCAGGCGCATCTCGATAAGCAGGACCCTGGACTCTCCGCGCAGGGACAAAAAGCTAACGAGTGAATTGTCGGTATTCGCGAACAGCTTCCTTGAAAAATCCAAGTTCGCCGAGAATCTGCATCTTCTGCTACCCTCGACCATCGAATTACAGAATCTCTAAAGGGCGGTCCTCGCGGAATGAAGATTGGGATTACGTGCTATCCCACTTACGGCGGCAGCGGCGTGGTGGCCACAGAGCTAGGTCTGGAACTGGCCCAGCGCGGTCACGAAATTCATTTCATCTCTTATGCCCAACCGATCCGCTTGCGCGGCGAAGAACCTAACATCCACTATCACGAAGTCGAAGTGTCCCGGTATCCTTTGTTCGACTATCCGCCCTATGACCTGGCGCTAGCCACCCGCATGGCTGAGGTCTCGCAGTTGTACGATCTCGATCTGCTGCACGTTCACTATGCTATCCCGCATTCGGTAAGCGCATTGCTGGCGCGGCAGATGCTGGCTGATAGTCCGCGAGGACGCCGCCTGCCATTCGTCACCACGCTGCACGGGACTGACATCACGCTGGTCGGATTGGACCGCTCTTACTTGCCCATCACGCGTTATTCCATCAACCAGAGCGACGGTGTCACGGCCGTCTCCAATTATCTCCGCGATCGTACGATGCGCGTTTTTGATGTCAGGAAAGAAATTGAAGTTATCTATAACTCGGTGAATTGCGATGTGTATTGCAGGTGTGCGGACTCTTCCGAACGCCGCGCCGAGTACGCGCCCAATGGCGAACGTTTGCTGGTACACCTCTCCAATTTTCGTCCGGTAAAAAGAGTCACAGACGTAATCGAGATTTTTGATCGCGTGCGCAAAAAAATTCCCTCGAAGCTGATGCTGATAGGCGACGGCCCAGACCGCTCGGTGGCCGAATGGCTGGCCGTGCAAAAAGGAATCCACGAAGACGTGCTCTTCCTCGGCAAGCAGGATGAAGTGCAGGAAAAGCTCGGAATAGCCGACATTCTCCTGATGCCGAGCGAGTTAGAATCGTTTGGCCTGGCAGCGCTTGAAGCGATGGCTTGTGAAGTGGTGCCGATCGCCACTCGCACCGGCGGCGTGTCGGAAGTGATCGAACATGGCGTCAGCGGGTATCTGGCCGACGTTGGCGATGTGGATACAATGGCGCGTTACGCGATCGAACTTCTCAATGACGACAGTGCGTTGCGCGCTATGGCAAAGGCGGCGCGGGCCGTGGCGCAAGCTCGTTTCTGTTCCAGCCGGATCGTCCCGCAATATGAAGCCTATTACCGGCGGGTGGTCGAACGTTCTTCGTAAAATCCCTCGGGCACGGCACCCGCTGTCTGCAGTAGCGGCAGGCGAATTCTGACCAGGGTTCCTTTGCCTTCATGGCTATCGATCGTCATCCGAGCTGTATCCCCATACAAAACCTGTAGGCGTTCAGAGATGTTCGCCATGCCGATTCCCGCGCCTCGTATGCTTACAGAATCGGGTAACTGGCTGGCTGCCATGCCAACCCCATCATCCTCCACTTCAATCACCAGACCCGAGCCGGACAGGCGACTGCGCAGGTAAATGCTGCCGCCTTCTACCTTGGAAGCGAGTCCGTGCTTGATTGAATTCTCGACCAGGGGCTGCAACAACATGCTGGGGACCATCACGTCGAGCGACTCGGGCGCAAGTTCCTTCACCACGCGGAGTTTGTCTTCTCCGAAACGGACAACCTCGATGTCGAGGTAGTTGTCGATAAACTCCACTTCCTCCCGCAAAGGCACGAAAGAATCCGCGCTGCTGAGCAAGCGGCGCAAGATCGTAGCCAATTTCGAAATCAGTTCGCGCGCCGTATCGGGATCGAAGCGCACCAAAGAAGAGATCGAATTCAAAGTGTTGAAAAGAAAATGAGGATTGATCTGGTTCTGCAGCGCTTCCATGCGCGCGTGTAATAGCAAGCGCTCCTGCTCTTCCAGTTTGATCTGGATGCGAACGCTGTTAAAGATCTTGAGTTCAATCCCGATGGCCGTTATCGAGGTGGCATAGATTGCCGCCCATATCCACCAATTGTCGGGACTCTCCAGGCTGAAGATGGAATGCGGGAAGTTTGCCGCCAGTTCCGTCTGCACGAGCCGCAGGCCCACAACCGTTGTAAAGAACATGACTTGCCAGTCAAAGAGCCGGGGACGCGGCAGGTTGCGCCGAATTAGACGAAAGATGCTCTGATCGATAAAGGGAGAGAACGACCAGATATCATCCTTGTCGGCGGCCAGGGTGCGCAGTTGACCGGCAATAAAACCGCACAGCACTCCGAATGGCATAGCCGCCCACTCGCCATGCAGCATCGCGGGAATCCCCATCATTACCCCGCCGAGAGAGCCGGCTAGGCGTCCACCGATCACGCCCAGCAGGAGGGCGGTTTCAAAACTCAAATCGCCGGCAAGGAAACTCTTTGCGGTAAAGCGGATCCAGACGCCGACCATGATGGGCAGCGCCATCCATAATACCAGGTAGACTTTCTGCCGGAACGTGCGCTCTTCGCGAAACAGCAGCGATTTGAACTCCTTCGAGCGCACCAAACTGCTGGACACGGCGGCAGCCACTCCCAACTTCACCAGCAGATTGATCCAAATGAGCCGCGGTTCCATGAGTTTCGGACAAAGAAATGCCCGCGAGAAAACTGTAGCACGAGAGGGTCTGGGAGATCGGGTGATTGCCTGTTTCGAAACCTTTCGATGACCGGATCGGAAATCAATCGATCTTGCGCGCCACTCGTAGATCGCTTCCCGTCATCTCTTTCGGCTCATCGACCCCGAGCATACCAAGCATGGTGGGCGAAATATCTCGCAGCGAGCCGTTGGGTTTGAGCGTGAAACGCTTGGCATCTTCAGCCACCACGATGAAGGGTACAGGGTTCGTGGTATGCGCAGTGTGCGGACCACCTGTCACGGGATCGATCATCATTTCCGCATTGCCGTGGTCCGCAGTGATTAGCATCGCTCCGCCCTTTGCGCGCACCGCGGCTTCTATCCGGCCCAGGCAGGCGTCCACGGTTTCGACAGCTTTCACGGTGGGCTCAATTTTGCCCGAGTGTCCAACCATATCCGCGTTGGCGAAGTTGACGATAACTACGTCAAACGTGCCGTCTTCCGTGGCTTTTATCACGGCGTCAGCAATGCCGGCGGCGCTCATCTCCGGTTTCAAGTCGTAGGTGGCGACTTTGGGCGATTGCACCATCACCCGCTCTTCGCCGGGAAATGGCTGCTCTACTCCACCGTTAAAAAAATATGTAACGTGGGCATACTTCTCGGTTTCCGCTACGCGCAGGTTACGCATGTTCAGACCGCCTATCACGTTCGCCAGGATGTTCGCCATCGACTCCGGCGGTATGACAACCGGCAGACTGAAATTCTTGTCGTACTGCGTCATGCATACGTAGTGCAGATTTTCCGGAACCCGATCGCGAGGAATTGTTGAGTCGAGATCAGCTGCACCGGGAAGATCGCTGCCGCCTTTTGCATTCAGGCCGCTGTTGCGCGCCAGGGCACGCGTAATCTGGCGAACGCGATCGGCGCGGAAATTGAAGCAGATGCAGGCATCGTCATCGCGGATGGTCGCCAATGGCTGGCCGGTTTTGCCCGTGCAAACGAATGGCACGACAAACTCATCAGTCACGTTCTTGTTGTACGAATCTTTCATCCCCTGGACGGGATCGGAATACTTGCCCCCTTCGGCATCGGCAAAAACCATTGCGTTGTAAGCCTTGGCAATGCGCTCCCAGCGGCGGTCACGATCCATCGCGTAGTAACGGCCGTTCACCGTGGCAATCTTGCCGGAGTTATACTCGCGCATTTTCTGCTGCAATTGTTCGAGATATCCGGCGCCGTTGGTGGGCAGCGTATCGCGGCCATCCATAAATACATGTACGAAGACGCGGTCTACGCCGTTCTGTTTTGCCATCTTCAACAGTGCGTAGAGATGAGCTTGCTGTGAGTGCACGCCGCCATCGGAGACCAGGCCGAATA
>DASRWO010000034.1:0-5618 GCA_035654555.1 Candidatus Deferrimicrobiaceae bacterium
CTGCTGGCGGGGAAACTGAATATCAGCGAACTGCAGGCGGACGAGATCACGGCGCATCTGCGGCCGAATCCGAGCCTGGGCCTGCTGTCGGATCAGATCGATCCTTTTAATGTGGGACCCGGGCATGGCGCGTTCGCCTACCTGCTGCCTTCGGCGACGGTGAGTTATTTGATCGAGCGGCGGAACAAACGCGGGTTGCGAACCGAAAGCGCGAAGAAGGAAACAGCGATTGGAATTTCGCAACAGGACGATCTGGAACGCGGCCTTTTGTTCAATCTGCGCAGCGCGTTTGTGCAAACCCTGCAGGCCAAGGCCGTACTGCAGGTTTCTAAAGACAATCTGGTTTACTACGACCACGTTTTGCAGATCAGCAGCGACCGCTATCAGGCCGGCGATATTGCGCAAATCGATCTGGATCGATTGCAGTTGCAGCGCGTGCAATACGAATCTGACGTGCAGACGGCAATTGTGAATTTGCGGACGGCGAAGATTCAGATGCTGATGCTACTGAACGACCGAACGCCAGTGGACCAGTTCGATCTGGTGGGCGTGTTTGATTTCAGCGATCAGATCGACCCTGTGGATGCTTACCGGCAAATCGCTTTGGATAATCGGCCGGACTTGAAGGCGGCGATACAGTCCGTGGACAAGGCGCATACCGATTACAACTTGGCGGTAGCGAACGGATCGACAGATCCGACCGTGAGTTTCGATGTGGGGCGGAACCCTCCGATTGATCTCTATTTTGGCGTGGACGTGAATTTTCCGCTGCGTATTTTTGATCGCAATCAGGGAAACAAGCTACACACGAAGCTGGACATCACACGGCAAGAAAAGCTGCGGGATGCGGCCGAGGCGCAGGTGTTCAGCGATGTGGATTCCGCATACGTGACGGTGGTCAGCGATGTGACGCTGCTGCGGCCTTACAAGCAGAAATATCTGGCGCAAGCGGAGCGGGTGCGAGAGACGATTTTATTTTCGTATCAGCACGGCGGGGCGTCGCTTTTGGATTTTCTGAACGCCGAGAGCGACTACCGTAGCGTGCAACTGAGCTACGTGAACCTGGTGGGTTCCTATTTGACGGCGGCGGCGCAATTGAACCAGGCGGTGGGCAAAGAGGTAATCCAATGAAAAAGCGATGCTGGCGATTTGCGGCAGTGGGATTGTGCCTGGCTCTTGCTTCCGTACTTTGCGGGTGCAATGAGGGCAAGGCGGATCCGAAGGCGGAGGCTCCGCCTCCGGCAAACGTTCAGGCCGATATGGACGCGAATAATTTCAAGGCCGATCATCCGGAGCTGTTTCCATTGGTGGCGGCGGCTGCTTATAAAGCGGCGCCCGCTCTAAACGTGACCGGCGTGGTGCAGCCCGATATCTCCCGCGCGGTGCCGGTGATTTCGCTGGCCGCAGGACGAGTTGTGGAAGTGAAGGCGCGACTGGGCGACCTGGTGAAAAAGGGACAATTGCTGCTGAAGGTGCAGAGCAACGATGTTTCCGGAGCCTACCAGGGATACCGCAAGGCGGCGAACGACGAGTTGCTGGCGCGATTGAACCTGCAGCGGCAGAAGATTCTCTACGAAAAAGGTGCGGTGGCGAAGAGCGTTCTCGAACAGGCAGAAGACGTGGCCAAGAATGCGCAGGCCGATCTAGATGCGGCTCTGGAGCAGTTAAAAATTCTCGGCGTGAATAAGGATCATCCCTCGGGCATCGTCGACATTGTCGCTCCTATCTCGGGGATTATTACCGACCAGCAGGTTACGAACGCAGCCGGAGTGCAGGGATTGGGATCGCCGAATCCGTTCACTATTTCCGATCTTTCTTATGTGTGGATCATCTGCGACGTTTACGAAAATGATCTGGACGCCGTACATGTGGGCGAGACTGCCGATATCCGGCTGAGCGGATACCCGAATCAGGTGTTCAAGGGGCGGATCGATAACATCCTGCCGGTACTTGATCCCACGATTCGCACCGCGAAGGTGCGGATTGAAGTGCCGAATCCTGGCATGATGCGCGTGGGAATGTTTGTTACTGCGACTTTTTACGGGAAGCAGGCGGTGACGTATGCGGCGGTTCCAGCGGCATCGATTCTGCATTTGCATGATCGCGACTGGGTTTACGCGCCGCTTGGTGGCGGACACTTCAAACGCCAGGAAGTGGTCTCGGGCAGCATGCTTCCTAACGGCATGCAAGCGGTTACTTCAGGACTAAAGCCGGGAGATCAAGTGGTTTCGAATGCGCTGCAACTGCAAAACACGGTGGAGCAATAGATGATTCGTCGAGTCGTCGATTTCGCTCTGGGCAACCGGCTGCTGGTGCTGGCATTAGGTTTGGTGCTGTTTGCCGGGGGTATTGTTGCGTTCCGCGACCTTCCTATTGAAGCCTATCCCGATGTGGCGGACAACTACGTTGAGGTAATTACGCAGTGGCCGGGAATTGCGGCAGAGCAGATCGAGCAACAAGTCACGATTCCGCTTGAGATCGTGATGAACGGCATTCCGCACGTGGTGCATCTGCGGTCATTCTCGCTGTTCGGACTTTCTGATTTGAAACTGATTTTCGACGACGAATCGGATAACGACTGGAACCGCGAGCGGGTGCTGGAGCGGCTGAGCCAGGTCACGCTGCCGCCGGGGGTGACGCCGCAGATGGGGACGGACTGGAGTCCGGTTGGGCAGATTTATTTTTTTACACTGCGCAGCACCAATCCCGCCTATGACCCGATGGAACTCAAGTCTCTGGAAGATTGGGTCGTCGAAAAAAGTTTTAAATCCGTGCCGGACGTGGTTGATGTTTCCAGCTTCGGTGGGCCCACGCGTGAGTATCAGGTTCGCGTCGATCCCAACAAACTGATCGCTTACGGCCTGAGCCTGGCGCAGATCGAGCAACAACTCACCAACAATAATGCCAACGCGGGTGGAAGTTTTATTCAGGAAGGTCTGCAACAGATCAATGTGCGCGCTGTGGGATTGGTCGACCGGTCGCAGGATATTGCGGAGACAGTGATCCTGACCAAGAATGGCACGCCACTTCGAGTGAAGGATGTTGCGGTGGTTTCGCAGGGTCCGAAGATTCGGCTGGGACAGTTTGCCAGAGCCCTTCATCGCGAGGACGGAAAGATTATCGACAACGACGATGTGGTCTCAGGCATCGTGTTGTTGCGCAAAGGCGCGCCGGCGGACAATGCGCTGCAAGGCATCCACAAGGAGGCGGAGGAACTGAACGATCATATTCTGCCGCCGGGCGTGAAAGTTGTTCCTTTCATCGATCGCAGCGATCTGGTTCACTTCACCAGCCACACCGTGCTGCACAATCTGACGGAAGGGATGATCCTGGTGTCGATCATTCTTTTCCTATTCCTGGGAAATATTCGCGGCGCGCTGATTGTTGCGGCGACGATTCCCTTCTCTTTATTGTTCGCGTCGATTTGTTTGGATCTGCGGCATATTCCGGCAAACCTGCTGTCTCTGGGCGCGCTGGATTTTGGCATGGTGGTGGATGGCGCGGTGGTGATGGTGGAAAACATTGTCCGCCATTTGGGACACAAGAACGGGGATGGAAAAACTCCCAGCGAAAAGATCAGCGAGGCGTCGCACGAAGTGCAGCGGCCGGTGTTTTATGCCATCGCCATCATTATTACTGCGTACTTGCCCATCTTCACGCTGCAGCGGGTCGAGGGCAGGCTGTTTCATCCCATGGCGTGGACGGTGGCGTTTGCTCTGCTGGGGGCATTGTTGTTTTCGATTGTGATTGCGCCGGTGTTGGCGAGCTTCGCTTTCCAGAAAGGGGCAAGCGAGTGGCATAACCCGGCGATGCAGTTCGTGATTGAGCGTTACCGGACGTCGGTGCGATGGGCGATTCGTCATCGGGCGATTACGGTTGGTGTGGTCTTATTTATGGTGGCGGTGGGAAACTATCTCGCCTTCAGCGGCGCGATCGGTTCTGAATTCCTGCCCCATCTGGATGAAGGCGCGCTGTGGGTGCGGGGAACGCTCGCGCCCAGCACCGGTCCGGACGAGGGCATACGCGTGGCGAATCAGGCGCGCATCATTCTTTGTTCGTTTCCCGAAGTTCCGCAATGCACCAGCCAGGTGGGGCGGCCGGATGACGGAACCGATACCACGGGGTTTTTCAACACTGAATTCTTCGTTGACCTGAAGCAGAAAGAAAATTGGCGGCCGGTGTTTCATGAGAATAAAGATGAATTGATTGCCGCGATGCAACGCGAACTGGATAAAATCCCCGGCGTGACATGGGGCTTCTCGCAGCCCATCGAAGACAACATGGAAGAGGCGGTGAGCGGCGTAAAGGGCTCGCTGGCCACGAAGATTTATGGCGATGACTTGAAAGTGCTGGAGGTAAAGGGGGACGAGGTCGCCAAGGTCATGCGAGGGATCAGAGGGGTTGAAGATCTTGGAGTCTTTCGCGTGCTGGGGCAGCCTAATCTGAATGTGACGGTGGACCGGGCGGCGTGCTCGCGTTATCAGATCAACGTCTCCGATGTTCAGGATGCGATCCAGACGGCGGTGGGCGGAAACGCACTTACCCAAGTGCTGAAGGAGGAGGCGCGATACGACCTGACGCTGCGTTACTTACCGCAGTATAGAAATACTGAAGATGCGATCGAGAATATCCGGCTGCTATCACCTTCTGGAGAACGGGTATCTCTGGCGCAGTTGAGCAAGATTGCAGTTAGCGATGGCGCTTCGGAAGTTTATCGGGAAGGCAACCGGCGCTATGTGGCGATTAAATACAGCGTGCGCGGCCGTGACCTGGGCAGTACGGTGGAAGAAGCAATCAAGAAGGTGGACGAACAGGTCAAACTGCCCATCGGCTACAGTCTGAAATGGGAGGGAGAATACGCCAGCCAGAAGAGGGCGAACGCGCGGCTGCTGATTGTGTTGCCGATCACCATTCTCATCATCTTTATTCTTCTTTATACAATGTTCAAGTCATTCAAATGGGCGCTGCTGATCATGGTGAACGTGGCCATTGCGCCGATCGGAGGTCTGCTCGCTCTTTGGTTCACGGGAACGAATTTCAGCGTTTCCTCGGGCGTAGGATTTCTGGCGCTGTTCGGAGTATCGGTGCAAACGGGAGTGATCATGCTGGAATACATTAACCAGCTGCGGGCGCGGCGATTCACGGTTGAGGACGCGGCAGTCGAGGGAGCAGTACTCAGGCTTCGGCCAATCATGATGACGATGCTGGTGGCAACTTTAGGATTGTTGCCGGCGGCGTTGTCGCACGCGATTGGATCGGACTCGCAGCGGCCATTTGCGATTGTTATTGTTGGAGGTCTGATTGCGGCTTTGATTATGAGCGTTTTTTTGTTGCCGACGCTTTATGTGTGGGTGGCGAGGGAACGGGATGTGCTGCCCAGGTCGGAAGAAAGTTTTGAAATCGGGGAGCACGTGGATTGAAGATCCTGCTTCTTTAGTTCTTATTGCCTAGGTCCGCTATGTCTGCAGAATCTAACGAACGGGAAGAAGAGCTGGTGGCGGGGCAAGCGCTGGAAATTGAACGAATGAAAGATGCCTTGGGGCTGCTGGGGGTCGCTCCCTGCGCATGGTGCAAAAAATTCCTCCGCAAGTCCGAACCAGGTCAGTTATTCGATGCCG
>DASRWO010000035.1:0-26101 GCA_035654555.1 Candidatus Deferrimicrobiaceae bacterium
GAGGTCAAATCCAGCTTGGCGGAGGCGGGAGTTGGTTTTGTGATTTTCTTCGATGGCGAGCAGACGGTTGTTTCCCAGAGCAAGGACGTTGCAGGCGAGGTTGTCGCGCTCAGAGGGATCGATTTCGATGAGGTTGAATCCACGCGATTTCAGTAGTTCTACAGTTTCTACGGCGAGCCAAGGGAGATCGACGAGGGCGGTGCTATCGTCGAGGAGACTGATCAGGGACATCAGATGGAGGCAGGCAGATGGCCCGGAACCGTGAGGGAGTGGCGCGGTGAGAACTTCCATGCCTTTCGGCGAGAGGAGATCGCGCATCTGCTGAATCCCTGTGAGGTTGGTGCGGTAGCCGTGTCCGATCAGGAGAGTCCTGGAATTGAGCCAGAGGATGTCTCCGGCTTCGGTGGTACCGGGTGCAGTGATGGAAGCAAGAATCGGGATCTCCAGGATTTGGCTAAACGACGCCTGGTGGGGACCTTCGGCCAGACGGTTGGGCTTCCCGGGACGCATCACGATTAAGCCGAAGTCAGTGGAAAGAGTCGAGTCGTGGGTGTAGACGGCATCGAGAGAAAGATCGGGTGAGGACGGGAGTTCGATGACTTCGCCTCCGGCGGTTCGCAACTCGTGGCAGAGAGCGTCATGCTGAGATTGCGCGATCTCGAAATCGGGGGTGTGATGAAAGCCGAGTTCGCGCCAGTGAACCGGGCGGTCCCAACCCGCGGAGCGTGGCGAGCATACCAGCACGCGATCAAGAGCTCCGACCATCGAATGTCCGTTGAAATGAGTTTTAGTTGCCGTGTGCATCTTGTCCCCCAAACGTTCTGAAGCCGACGAAGCTGATAGGAATCTAAACGGGCATTATGGCAAAAGCAATGTGGGAAGGCGCGGTGTTGGCTGAGAGTGGTGCCACGGTCGAAGTGGAGGGAAATCAGTATTTTCCGCCGGATGCGATTCACCGGGAGTATTTCAAGCCGAGTGAGGTGCATTCGGTGTGTCCGTGGAAGGGCACGGCGAGTTATTACGATGTGGAAGTGAATGGAAAACGGAACGCGGGAGCGGCGTGGTTTTATCCCGAGCCCAAGGACGCGGCGAAGCAGATTAAGGGATATGTGGCGTTCTGGAAGGGCGTGAAGGTGGAGAAGTAAGCCGCAGTTTCGGGGGACACGGGATCGATCCAGTGGACGCCGCGAAAGAGCTCGGAATTAAAAGTAACGGCTGAAGAGCAATGAATGTCGATGCAATTCGCGAATTTTGCCTGTCGCTTCCACGCGCTACGGAAAAGTTGCAGTGGGGCGATGAGCTTTGCTTTAAAATTGGGGCAAAGATTTTTGTAATGCTCGGTCTGGACAATCCGCGCCTGTGTTTCAAATGCACACCGGAGACTTTTGCGGAATTGATCGAGCGAGAGGACATTCGTCCGGCGCCGTATGTGGGGCGGTACAAGTGGGTGATGCTTGACCGACTTGATGCGTTGCGGTGGAATGAGCTGCGAGAGTTGATCCAGGCATCGTATGAGATGGTGGCGGCCAAAGCGCCTGGGAAAAAAGCCAAGAAAAAGCGAAGCGGAAAGAAGCGTCCGCGGCGCAAACGGACAAAAGCTCACTGAGATTTGTGCGGCAGGCTTCATTTGACTCTGCTTGCCGACCTCGGCTAGCCTCAAGAGTCGGCCGGTTCCTGGACGCCTTCGATCATAATGCGATCCCAGCACAAGTTATTGATTTTGCTGCTGATGGCGGCAGCGTTGGTTTGTGGCGCGCCGCCGGCGCCGGCTTCCACGCAGCCGGTGCACGCACAGCATGGAATCGTGGTCAGCGCACACGAGCTGGCCTCGCGGACGGGAGTGGAAATCATGCAGGCTGGCGGCAACGCAATCGATGCGGCCGTAGCGACGGGGTTCGCGCTGGGCGTGGTGCACCCGGCTGCGGGAAACATCGGAGGCGGCGGATTCATGCTGATCCGCATGGCCGATGGGAAGACACACTTTCTCGATTACCGGGAAAAGGCTCCGGCGGCCGCAACGCGTGATATGTACCTGGACGCGCAAGGCAATGTGATCGATGGCGCGAGTGAATACGGATATAAGGCCATTGGTGTTCCGGGCTCGGTGGCGGGCATGGTCTATGCCGAGCAGAAATATGGCAAGCTAACGCTGCAACAGGTGATGGCGCCCGCAATCCGGCTGGCACGCGAGGGTTATCAACTGAGCTGGCAAGAGGCGCGCGACCTGCATGATAGGTATTTGAGCCAGTTTGCTGAGTCACGCAGGATCTTCCAGCGCGATGGCAATTACTATCAGCCAGGCGAGATTTTCCGCCAGCCAGACTTGGCGCGGACGCTGGAGCGGATTGCGGCCAAGCCCGACGATTTTTATCATGGGGCGCTGGCGCGGGAGTTGGCTGCCGCCATGAAAAAGGGCGGGGGGCTGATCACGGCTGACGATCTGGCGCATTACGAAGTGAAGGAGCGTGAGCCGATTCGCGGGACTTATCGAGGATATGAAATCATAAGCGCTCCGCCGCCGTCTTCGGGTGGGACGGTTCTGGTTGAGTCACTGAACATTTTGGAAGGTTACGATCTGGGCAAACTCGGCGACCGATCGGCGGAGTCCATTCACTTCACCACGGAGGCTTTCCGCCGGGCGTTTTTTGATCGCGCGGAATTTCTCGGTGATCCGGACTTCTCTAAACTTCCAGTGGCCCAACTGATTGACAAGAAGTACGCGACGGCGTGGCGGGAGTCGATTGACGACGCGAAAGCTACCGCCAGCAAGGCTTTGAAGCGGCCCGCCATTTTCAGCGAACTGGAGCAGTATGCGGCGGCGCATCCGGAGCCGTTGGCGAATCACGAGTCGATGCACACTACACATTATTCTGTAGTGGATGCGCAAGGAGATGCGGTTGCGGTTACGACCACCATCAACGACTGGTTCGGATCGCGAGTGACAGCGGATGGCTTAGGCTTTTTGATGAACGACGAAATGGATGATTTTTCCGCGAAGCCGGGCGCGCCGAATTCCGATGGACTGATTCAGGGTGCCGCAAACGCTATCGGGCCCGGGAAACGGCCGCTTTCATCGATGACGCCGACTATCGTGGTTCATGACGGCAAAACTTTTCTGGTCCTCGGTTCACCGGGGAGTTCCAAGATTATTACCACGGTGGCGAATGTTCTGATGGGCATGGTCGATTATGGAATGAATATCCAGGAGGCGGTGGATGCTCCGCGCTTTCATAACCAATGGATGCCCGACGTGCTGAATGTCGAGCAATGGTTCTCGCCAGACACAGTGCAGCGGTTGCAGAACATGGGTTACAACGTGGAGTTCGGGCTCCACGATGACGGGAATGTTTCCCCTTATTGGAGCGACGCGGAGTGCATTGCGGTCGATCCAAAAACTGGCGAACGTTTGGGTGCAACCGACTATAGGGAAAATGGTAAGGCTGTCGGATATTAAAGAAATTCTCGATAAGGATCACGCATGTTGAAAGCGGTATCAACTTATCTGTACGTGAAAGAGCGGCTGCATCCGGGAATCCTGGATGGGCTGACTCGCAGCGGAGTACAGGCGATTGAGATTTTCGCCGCGCGACAGCATCTCGACTATGCCAACCGCAAGGCTCATGTGAAGGAGATCGCCGAGTGGTTTCGTGGCAGTGGCGTGCCGCTGAATTCCGTGCACTCGCCGCTCTATGCAGACTATGAGTGGGGACGGGCGGGAGCGCCTCCCATCAACCTGGCCTCGACCGATCGATCGGGACTGGTACAGGCGATGGATGAAGTGAAGCGGGCGCTGGAAATCGCGGAGCAGATTCCATTTCGTTTTCTGGTGCAGCATCTCGGAGTACCCAATGAGAGTTTCAGCGAGAAGAAGTTCGAATCGGCAATGACTTCGATAGAACATCTGCGCGCATTTGCCAAGCCGCTGGGGGTGCGCATTTTGCTGGAGAATATTCCGAACGAACTCTCCACGCCGGATCGGTTAATCGAAATGATTCGGGCCGCGCATTTTGACGACGTGGGGATCTGCTTCGATTTCGGGCATGCCCATATCATGGGTTCGGTGAGCGAGGCGTTCGAGATTTTGCGCAAACTGATTTGCTCGACGCATGTTCACGATAACGCCAAAGTTCAGGATTCTCATTTGTGGCCGGGAGAAGGCACCATCGATTGGAAGGAAGCCATGGAGTTGTTACGCTCGGCGCCGCAAACGCCGCCCCTGATGCTGGAACTCGGCGAGAATGAGAAAGTGCATCCGCTGGACAAATTGAGAGAGACCTTCGACAAGCTGGAGGCGGCCTAAGAGCTTTCATCGCCGGGAACACAGAGATCGCTGAGAAGAGTTGATCAAGGTTATTTCTTTTCTCGTCATTTCTTCTCTCGGCTTGGCGGTAAACAGATCCTCAATTTATGTCTTCGCCTATTACTACTATTGCTGAGATCGGAAAGCACGACGGGCAGTCGGTCACGCTGCGTGGCTGGCTTTACAATCTGCGCGAAAGCGGTAAGCTTCTATTTCCGCAGTTTCGTGATGGTTCTGGCGTGATTCAGGGCGTGGTGCCGAAGAACGCGGTCACGCCTGAGGTATTCGAAGCGATCAAGACGCTGACCCAGGAATCAAGCGTAATTGTTGAGGGAAAAGTCCGCGCCGATAAGCGCGCGCCGGGCGGGTATGAGCTTGATGTGATGACGGTACAGGTCGTGCAGCGCGTGCCCGAGTCCGATCCTTATCCCATCACTCCAAAAGAACACGGAACGGAATTTCTGATGGAGCACCGGCATCTATGGGTGCGGTCCCAGCGGCAGGCATCGATTCTGCGCGTGCGCGCGGAGATCATCAAAGCGGTGCGCGATTTTTTTGACGAACGCGGTTTCACGCTTACCGATCCTCCGATTCTTACTCCGGCCGCTTGCGAAGGCACCAGCACTTTATTTCCGGTGGATTATTTTGACGAACAGGCTTACCTCACGCAGTCGGGCCAGCTTTACATTGAAGCCACGGCGATGGCGCTGGGCAAGGTGTATTCGTTTGGTCCAACATTTCGCGCGGAGAAATCGAAGACGCGGCGTCACCTTACTGAGTTCTGGATGGTCGAACCGGAGATTGCTTATGCGGAACTCGACGACCTGATGGATCTGGCGGAGGGATTGATCAGCTTCGTGGTGAAGCGTTGCCTGGAGCGTCGGCGTGTGGATCTGCAGGCGATCGGCCGTGATATTTCCAAACTCGAAAAGATTCAGGCTCCGTTTCCGCGGATCAGTTATGACGATGCGGTGAAGAATTTGCAGGAAGGCCACGCCAAAGGTGCGATGGAAGCCAAGTTCGAGTGGGGTGGCGATCTGGGCTCGCCCGATGAAACATATCTTTCTGCGCAATTCGACAAGCCGGTAATGGTGCATCGATATCCGGCGAAGGTGAAAGCTTTTTATATGGAGCCCGATCCGCAGCGTCCGGAGTTGGCGCTTTGCGTGGATGTGCTGGCGCCGGAAGGATACGGCGAGATCATTGGCGGCTCGCAGCGTATGGCGTCGCATGAATTGCTTGTGCAAAGAATTCATGAGCACGGTTTGCCGGAAGAAGCGTTCAAGTGGTATTTGGATTTGCGCAAATACGGCAGCGTGCCGCATGGCGGCTTTGGCATGGGCATTGAGCGAGTCGTGGCGTGGATATGCGGGCTCGAGCATGTACGGGAGACGATTCCATTTCCCAGGATGCTGCACCGGTTGTATCCGTGAACATTGAGTGATGGGGTAATTTTGTCTCCGTTACAGATTTCTTATGACGACCAACATCAGCCCCACCAACATCGCTCCCAAGAAAATTCGCGTGATCGGAGTGCCCCTCGATCTGGGCCAGTCGCGGCGCGGTGTTGACATGGGGCCTTCGGCGGTCCGAGTAGCCGGACTGGAGGCGCGTCTTGAGGCGTTAGGACACGAAGTTGAGGATGGCGGCAACGTTGCAGTAGCGATTCCGGAGCAGAAGAAAGAAGGCGACACTCACGCTAAGTATTTGAAAGAGATCACGGCGACCTGCACCAAACACGCGGAGCTGGTGGTCAAAACGCTGGAGGCGGGAAAAATTCCGCTTGCACTCGGCGGAGATCATTCGATGGCGGCGGGAACCGTATCCGGCGTGGCGGAATTTTATCGCCGGCAGAACCAGCGAGTCGGCCTGATCTGGATCGACGCACACACCGACATCAATACTCCCGAGAGTTCCCCCAGTGGCAACGTGCATGGAATGCCCCTCGCAGCGCTGATGGGGCTGGGCCCGGAAGAGCTTTGCAATATTTTCGAGTTTTGTCCCAAAGTAAAGCCGGAGAACTGTGTCCTGGTGGGCGTGCGCGACATCGACGCGGTGGAAAAAGAAAATGTCAGGCGCGCCGGCATCGGGGTTTTCACCATGCGTGATATTGACGAGCGCGGCATGCGAACCGTGATGGAAGAGGCTCTGCGCATGGCTGGCCGCGGAACTGCCGGTTACCACATTTCACTCGATATGGACTGGATTGATCCGGAAGACGCGCCGGGCGTCGGAACACCCGTGCGCGGCGGCGCAACTTATCGCGAGGCGCATCTTGCCATGGAAATTATTGCCGATCATGGACGCATGTTGAGTTTCGAGATCGTCGAGGTGAATCCGGTAATCGATGAGCACAACCAGACCGCAGACCTGGCGGTGGAGTTGGCGCTCTCGGCGTTTGGAAAAAAGATCCTGTAAGCGACTATGAAAAAGCTTCGAGTTGGAATTCTTTTTGGTGGGCGCAGCGGTGAGCACGAAGTCTCTTTGCTCTCGGCGGCATCCGTGCTGCAAGCCATCGACAAAAATAGATATGAAGTAGTGCCTATCGGCATCACCAAAGATGGCCGTTGGCTGACCGCCGGGGACGCGGAGAATCTGCTGCAGGGCAAGCTGATGCTGGAGGCGCGGCATCTTCGTGCCGGCGATCCGGAAATGACGCAGCCTGCGGCGGTGCTGGCGCGCGGCGAATCGGTTGTCGTTCCCCCGGAGCCGGTGCATCGGCAAAGCGGCCTCGTCCCATTTCAGACGGACGCCACCCTTACCCGCCGCGCCAGTGATCGTGCCATCGACGTGGATGTTATCTTTCCGGTGCTCCACGGAACGTTCGGGGAAGACGGAACGATTCAGGGCCTGCTCGAACTGGCTGACATCGCTTATGTGGGCGCGGGCGTGCTGGGTTCGGCCGCGGGTATGGATAAGGACGTTATGAAGTCGCTGTTCATCGCAGCGGGAATCCCGATCGTGAAACACGTCACGATCCTGCGCAGCGCCTGGGAAAAAAATCCCAAGAGAGTTCAGAAATTTGTGGAGAGCAAGCTGAAGTATCCGGTGTTCGTTAAACCGGCGAACCTGGGATCGTCGGTAGGGATCAGCAAGGCACACGACCGAAAGGAACTGGGTCCAGCGATTGAAGAGGCGGCGAAGTTCGACCGTAAAATTGTGATCGAACAAGGCGTGGGTGGAAAAAAGAATAAGGCGCGCGAGATCGAGTGCTCGGTGCTGGGCAACGATGAGCCGGCAGCTTCGATACCGGGCGAGATTGTTCCGGTGAAAGAGTTTTACGATTACAACGCCAAGTACCTCGACGAAGGTTCAGAGCTGATCATTCCGGCCAAGCTTACAAAGGCGGAGAGCAAGAAAGTTCAGGAGTTGGCTGTACGTTGCTTCCAGGCTGTGGATTGTTCCGGCTTAGCGCGTGTTGATTTTCTGATGGATCCACAAACGCGCAAGATTTATTTGAACGAAATCAATACCATGCCCGGCTTCACGGCGATCAGCATGTATCCGAAGCTGTGGGCCGCTTCAGGACTTGAGTATGCGGACTTGATCGACAGGTTGATCCAGTTTGGGCTGGAGCGGCATGAAGATAAGAAGAGGAACCAGTACAGCCGGTAAGATGCCGTAGCGCTCTAGTTCAGAGACCTAGTTCAGAAGCCTCGCTCATTTCCCAGCATCGAAAGTAACTTCAGAGCAGATGAATTTCTGCCGATGTTATTGGCTATGGCCGGAAATCGCCTGCAACACCTGACTACAAATGATTGGATATTGCTTCGAGCAAGAGCGAGCCGGCGTACGTATAAGCTGGGCGATGAAATCATCAAACAGGGTGAGCCGAACAAGGGCATTTGCATTATCCGCAGCGGAGAAGCTTCTGTGGAATTGGCAGGAAGCAGTTCGCGATCCATATTGGCTGCGCTGGGACCTGACGACATCTGCGGAGAAATGGCTTTTCTGGAGCAAGGAAAAGCCACTGCGGCGGTAATTGCGAGCGAGGAAGAGGTAGAGGTCGACGAAGTGGAGGCTCGCGAGCTCAGAGCACTGCTGGCAGCTTTTCCTGGGCTCGCCTCCCGCTTCTATCTCTCGCTGGCGGTGATCCTGGCGCAGCGGTTGCGAGAAACCTCGAAGGCATTTGCCCACGAGATGGAATTGCAGGATTGCCGCAAAAAACTCTAAGGTGTTGTCACCAGCGGGAGTTCGATGAAGCTTGCCTGACCCGGGGCGTGATATACCCGCTGCGTCGCTTTGCGGTAGTCGTCCGGCTTCGCCCAGAAAATATTCTTCACAAAAGTCTGCGGATTGCGGTCGTAGAGCGGGAACCAACTCGACTGAATTTGCACCATGATGCGATGTCCCGGCAGAAATACATGATCTGCTGTGGGCAGGTTGAAGCGGTAGAGCAGTGGCTGGCCGGCAGCGATGGGCTTGGCGGTATCAAGGCTCTCGCGATAGCGCCCGCGGAAGATATCGGCAGAGATCATTAACTCGTAGCCGCCCATTCGGGCATCGCCCGCCACTTCATCGGGATAGACATCGATCAACTTGACCACCCAGTCGGAATCGGTACCACTGGTCGAGGCGACGAGATTGGCCACCGGCAGTCCGCTGATCTTCATGGGCGTGCTTAAGACGTCGGAAGTAAACACCAGAACATCTGAACGGCCGGAGGGTTCGCGTTGGTCGTCCACCAGCCATTCCGGCCACGTCATTCCATTGGTATAGCCGACGGGTTGGATGGGGCGCGCGCGGAAAGGCACGGGCTTGGCGGGGTCGGAAATATATTCATCGAATGCGGCGTCGCCACTCTTGGGCGCCGATAGACTCGCCTTTAGCCCGGCCGTGAGATAGAGCGGCGTCGATTGAATTTTACAGCCGCTGGAGCATCCAGCCGGCCACGTGGGCAAGCGTCGCCAAATATTCGTGCCGGTTTCAAAAGCCGTGACGGAGGAGACTTCTACTTTTGGTGGCGTGTCTTTCAAATACTTATCCAGGAAAGGCCGCAGAATTTCCTGCCGGAAATAAAACCCGGTGTCGCTGTTGAATTTTATTGCGCCCAGCGAACTCGCATCGCCAATCTCCTGGCCGTGATGCCAGGGACCGAGGACTAGAAATAATTTATCGTTGTTGGGGTCTTTTGCTTTAAGCGCTTTGTAGACCGCAGGCGCGCCGTAGATATCTTCCTGATCCCACAAGCTGTCGACCAGCATGGTCGGAACTTTCAGCGGTGGCCCCGCGAGAATGCGGTCCATGGCTTGCTCTTGCCACCACGAGTCGTAGCTGGGGTGCTCAAGAAGCTTGCGCCAGAATCCAACTTGTTCGAGTCCGTGGCGGCGGCCAAGTTCGCCCGCCGAGACGGATTCCATGTAAACGTCGTAGTCATCAAAATGATCGGTCCACCATTTTTCTTCATTCGAGCGTGTGGCCTCCTGCTCGTAGATGTACGGCATGTTCTGTTCGCGGAAGGCGCCGTTGTGGAACCAGTCGTCGCCCATCCAACCATCGACCATGGGGTTCATCGGCACCGCAACTTTCAGAGCAGGGTGCGGGTTGACCAGCGCCATCAGCGCGGTGAATCCGTCGTAGGAAATTCCGATGATGCCGACCTTGCCATTGCTCTCGGGAACATTTTTCACCAGCCAGTCGATGGTGTCGTAGGTATCGGTGGAGTGATCGACAGAAGTGGGATTCAGCGGCCCGTGCAGCGGGCGGTTCATCACATAATCGCCCTCAGAGCCGTACTTTCCGCGAACGTCCTGCACCACGCGGATGTAGCCACCTTCGACGATCACATCGGTTGCATTGTCGTAGCCGTAAAGAATCGGACCGAGGTGCGCGCTGGCGGCCTGGCTGGTTTGCGCCGTGGCACTGTAAGGCGTGCGCGTGAGTAACATAGGCGCATTCCTAGCCCCCTGGGGCAGAACGATGACGGTGTGCAACTTGACGCCATCGCGCATGGGAATCATGACGTCGCGCTTGACGTAGTCAAAGCTCGTGGTGACGGGCGTGAGAGTGGCTGGAGTTTCGCTGGGCAGGTCATCGTGTGTTGAGCTCTGTGCTGGGCTTTGTGCTGAGCTCTGTGCTGAACATGGTGGCGCCACCAAGAGTGACGCGAGTAGAAGTCCGAGGATTAGTTCAATGCGAAGATGGATAATCCGAAACCGCGAACCTTTTGTGCAGCTGCTAAGAAACATCTCCAGCTTTCCCATGCTCACCTCGGCGAATGAAGAGTGTACTGGTAGAAAGCTTCAGGAACAACTTCGATGCGAACGGAGAGATCGTCACGGCGAATTTGGATACTCAAGAATTCGGATTTCGAGATTGAGAAACAATGTTGTGAACATGTCAACCCATGAATGCCAAAGGAAGAAATGGACACGATAGATTCCGATCGGTTCTACATCATTACCGGCGGGCCGGGTTCGGGAAAAAGCACGGTGATCGATGCGTTGGCAGAACGCGGTATCTCCACGGTGCCTGAGGCTGGTCGGGCGATTATTCAGGATCAGGTGGCCATCGGTGGCAACGCCTTGCCGTGGTCGGATCGGGGCGCTTTCGCGGAGCTGATGCTGAGTTGGGAGATGCGATCGTATCGGATGGCACTCGCGCTTAGCGGCCCTGTGATTTTCGATCGTGGCGTGCCCGATGTGGCTGGGCTACTTGCGCTTAACCGGGCTACCAATTCCTTCTCACGTGGAGAAGGCCGTCGAGATGTTTCGCTATCATCGCCGGGTATTTATTGCGCCGCCATGGCCGGAGATTTTTGCTCTCGACTCAGAACGAAAACAATCTTTCGATGAAGCTCAGGCGACTTATGAAGTGATGGTCAAAACTTATTCCACTCTTGGTTACAAGCTCGTTGAACTCCCCCTCGATTCGGTTGTGGAACGTGTACGTTTCATATTAGCGGCCGGGAAATCACCTCTTGACGGGCAGCATTCCGCTGTGTAGCATCATGAGGATAAGTTTGCTCTTCGGGGCAAACCGGAATTTCATGCAGAGTGGCTGAGGGACGAGCCCTGAGACGCCACGGCAACCGGATCGGGATCATATATCCCGACCGCCAGGTGCCAACTCCCGCCCGGAAACGGGGAACATGAGATTCGGATGCGAGCTTCATTTTTATTTGCATTCCGACCTCTTTTCCCATTTCCTGGAAAAGAGGCCTTCGTATTTTTGGGGCGCTTTTTCGGGCCGCTCGTCCTCAGCTACTCGCTGTCACAGAAAGCGAGTAGTCCAATGGCTCAATACGAACTGCGCTGCCGGGAATGCGGAAGGAGTTGGGGAAACCAGCCCCGCTCAATCTGCGACGAGTGTTTCTCTCCTCTCGAAATCACCTACGATTACGATTCGATCCAAGCCTCAATCTCTGAGGGAACTTTCAGCCGGGAGCGCATTGCGCAGCGTCCGCCGAACATGTGGCGCTATTCGGAACTGCTGCCGCTGCCCGAGGGCTTTGAGCCGCGGCTACCGGTTGGGTTCACGCCGCTGCTGCATGCTCCGACTCTTGCGGCGCGGCTGGCGGGTAGCCAGAATGATGCCAAGGCGGCAGCACAAAATCTTTACATCAAGAACGACGCAGTGTGCCTGCCGACGCTCAGTTTCAAAGATCGAGTGGTCGCGGTTGCACTGGCGCAAGCGAAGGCTTTTGGTTTCGATACGGTTGCGTGTTCCTCGACTGGAAACCTGGCGAATGCGGTTGCGGCACACGCGGCGCGATTGGGCTTGAAAGCCTGGATTTTTATTCCGTCCGATCTCGAACCGGCCAAGATTCTGGGCACGCAAGTCTTTGGCGCGAACGTGGTTCGCATCGCGGGTAACTACGATCAAGTAAACCGGCTGTGCTCGCAGATTGCCGAAGAGCGGCGCTGGGGCTTCGTCAACGTGAACCTGCGGCCTTATTACGCGGAGGGATCGAAGACCGTGGGATTCGAAATCGCCGAGCAACTGGGCTGGCGCCTTCCGGACAACGTTGTCGTTCCCATGGCCGGCGGGTCGCTGATTGTGAAGATCAAGAAGGCTTTCGATGAATTGAGCAAGCTTGGATTGGTCGAAGAAAAGCCGGTGAAATTCTTCGGGGCACAAGCGACCGGATGCTCGCCGATTTCGACTGCGGTAAAAACCGGAAGTTCGGAGATTGATCCGCAGAAACCGGCGACGATTGCGCGTTCGCTGGCCATCGGCAATCCTGCCGACGGACACTACGCGATCAAGACCATCAAGCACAGCGGCGGATGGAGCGAGGACGTGAGTGATCCTGAGGTGATCGATTCGATCCGTCTGCTGGCAGAGACCGAAGGCATCTTCACCGAAACTGCTGGAGGTGTGACCGTGGGCTCCGCGGGCAAGCTGTATCGGCAGGATCGCATCTTGCCGGAGGAAACGACGGTGCTGTGCATCACCGGGAATGGTTTGAAGACAACCGATGTGCTAGCTGGCGTGTTTGAAGTGGAGAGGCCTATCGCCCCGAAGCTGGCGGAGTTCGAAAAGTATCTGAGCGAAACGCTGGATACGATCGAGGCTGCAAAAGAAATTCCGGCGACGGTGGGAGCATAAGCGATGGCGATCACTGTACAAATTCCGACCGCGTTGCGGCGGCACACTGCGGGCGTGAGTTCGATCGCGTGCGCCGCCACGAACCTGGGAGAACTGTTCTCCGTCCTGGATGAAAAGTTTCCGGCATTGAAGCCTCACCTGCGCGACGAGGCCGGACAACTGAGGCGATTTCTTAACATTTACGTCAATGAAGAAGACATCCGCTTCCTGGGCGGGCCTGGTTATGCCTTTCAGGATGGAGACGAAGTGTTGTTGGTGCCGTCGATTGCAGGCGGCTAGTAGATATTTTTCAATTGCCACAACCCAGCGGGCTGTAACTCTCCACGTTTTTCCTCAGCCTTCCACAAGGAAGACCTTTCGTCCACAGTTTCTGCACAAGTGCGAGACGTTTTTCTGTTGCGACTCGGCACTGTCTGCTTCAGAGTGGGTTCACCGAAAACGTAGGATTTTTCAAGGCTTGCCAAACGATCATTGCGGCGAGCGGTGGCAGACCGGCAATTCTCGAGGGTGAATTGCCGGAGGGAAATCGGAACGCGCGAGCGTATCTGGTTACCTGGGCATTGCGGCCTCCTCCACTTCCCGCTCTATGAGTTGGGTTGGGCCGCTGGCAGCCGTAGAGGTTGCAGAGCCAGGTTCTTTGAACCAAGGTTCCGCAGCAGTAACGGTAAATGTGGCGCTCATTCATAGTGAGTGCTGTCGGACCGGTACAGTCGTCCCGTTGCCCTAAGCTGCGGGAAGGCAACCTTGAAAATCCACGAAACGATGCGGCTCGGGTGGCTGGCCCGGGCCGCATTTGTTTTCTGCCTTGACTTCGTATTCGCTGTTTGTTCTCCTAGCTTGAGCAGCTAAATTTTGCAACCCCGATTCGATTCGATGATCCGACAGATTTTTCGAATTGGAGCTTGGTTTTCCAATGGTTGCGCTTCGCATTCACAAGCCGCAGCCGATTAGTGTTCCATTTGCATTTGAGAGCTGGGGAACATATTCACATCGTGGCAACCACTGACTACAACATCAGCACTCTTCCCGCGAACGTAGAGGCGGAGCGATCGATTCTAGGCGCGATCCTGCTCGACAACTTTGCCTACAACCAAGCTGCCGAGCATTTGCGCATCGAAGATTTCTCCCTCGACTCTCATCGGCGCATCTACGGGCGCATGGTCGATCTGGCGGAATCTTCGCGTCCGATCGACATGATCACGCTGATCGAAGAATTGGATCGGCACAAGGATCTGCAGGCGATCGGCGATGTGGGCTACGTTTCGAGCCTGCTGGATGGCGTGCCGGATCGCCCGAGTATTGAGCACTACGTCAAGATCGTGCGCGATAAGGCGCTGCTGCGCGGATTGATTCATGCCGCCAACACCGCGATCGCGCGGGCCGCCGATCAATCGGACGCGGCCGAGGAAGTGCTCAGCGACGCCGAAGCTGCGATCTTTCAACTTTCGGAGAAGCGCATCGGCCGCGGCTTCATGGGCGTGCAGGAGATTGTCCGCGAATCGTTTGGATCGGTCGATGCCTTGCTCCAACGCGGGCAGAGGATTACTGGCTTGGCTACGCATTACACCGATCTCGATGAGATGACGAGCGGCTTGCAGCGCTCCGACCTGGTGATCATCGCGGCTCGGCCCTCCATGGGCAAAACTGCGTTCGCAATGAACATTGCCGAAAATGCGGCGGTAGAAGACAAACAAGTTGTAGGAGTGTTCTCACTCGAAATGTCGCGGGAGGCTTTGTTGTTGCGCCTGCTTTGTTCCCAGGCGAAAGTGGACGCGCACAAAATGCGCACCGGTTCGCTGTGGCAGGATGACACGCGGAAAGTCGTGCGCGCCATGGAGCAGTTGGCTCACGCGCCAATTTTTATCGATGACACTCCCGGCATTTCGCTGAGTGAGATGCGCGCAAAGGCGCGGCGCCTTAAGCAATCGGAAGGCAAACTCGACCTGCTTATCGTCGATTATCTCCAACTGATGTCTGGCGGAAGCAAACGCTACGAGAATCGTACGCAGGAAGTGTCGGCCATTTCGCGGGGATTGAAAGCGCTGGCGAAAGAACTCAGCGTGCCAGTGATCGCACTTTCGCAGTTAAGCCGGGCTCCGGAAAGCCGTGGCGGCGACCATCGTCCGCAACTCGCCGACCTGCGCGAGTCCGGTTCGATCGAACAGGACGCGGACCTGGTGATGTTCATTTTTCGCGAAGAAGTGTACAAGCAGGATGACCCCGACCTGCAGGGTAAAGCCGAGATCATTATTTCCAAACAACGCAATGGTCCCATCGGCCGGGTGAATCTCGCGTTCCTGAAAAGCTGCACCAGATTCGAGACGATGGTCGAGGGCGGGCTGCCGCCGGAGGATTGATTTAAGTGTTACAGGACTTACTGTAGTTGTGTCCGGTAAGTACCTTACCCGCTTTGAGTTGCGAGCATCGGGGCAGGCTGTGGAAAAGGTTGTGGAATGGCTGGATGGCGGTGGCGGCTTTTAAGCCCAGGTTCAATTCAGGAATTGTTACGGGACGGCTGGGACCCTCTTAAATCCATGAGTAGTAACCATTTATACAATTAACCGCGCGTTAACGTGGTTAGAACCCGGCGGGGACGCTTTAGTTCCTGAATTGGAGATTTGCACATTTTCGGGGTTTTCTGCCCTCGACGTGAACCGAGTTTGATCGTTCATCCGGCAATCACAAAGGCTGGCTGTAACCTCCAATTTGCACATATTTTCGGAGGCATTTTTCGGGATCATCCGGCCAGGAAATACGGTTCGAAATCGTTTCAATCACTATCCTCGCCGACCTTAAGAACAGCCAGAAAGGCCTCCTGGGGTATATCGACGCGGCCGATGCGCTTCATTCGTTTTTTGCCTTCCTTCTGCTTTTCCAGCAGCTTCCGTTTGCGTGAAATATCGCCGCCGTAGCACTTGGCGATCACGTTTTTGCGAATGGCAGAAACGGTTTCGCGAGCGATGATTTTTGCCCCGATGGAGGCTTGGATAGCCACTTCGAACATCTGCCGGGGAATAAGCTGCCTCATTTTGCTTACGAGCGCTTTGCCGCGATCATAAGCAAAATCGCGATGCACAATAATTGAAAGCGCGTCGACAGGTTCGCCGGCCACGAGGATGTCGAGCTTGACCATCGGCGACTCCCAATAATCGGCGAGGTGATAGTCCAGCGAAGCATAGCCCCGCGAAACTGATTTCAAGCGATCGTAAAAATCGAGCACGATTTCGTTCAGCGGTAACTCATAGTGCAACATTACGCGCGACGAGCTGACGTATTCGAAGGTCTTCTGCTTGCCGCGCTTGTCTTCCACTAGTTTGAGAATTCCGCCGACATATTCTTCGTTGGTGAGAATGGTAGCCAGGATGACCGGCTCCTGGACCTTGGCGATCTCGCTGGGATCGGGCCAACGAGAGGGGTTATCGACCTCGATGAGTTCACCGTCGGTTTTGGTGATTTTGTAGCGCACGCCAGGGGCAGTGGTGATCAGTTCGAGAGCGAACTCTCGCTCCAGTCGCTCCTGGATGATCTCCATGTGAAGCAAGCCGAGAAATCCGCAGCGGAAGCCGAAGCCCAGCGCGACAGAACTTTCGGGCTCAAAGAAAAACGAAGAGTCGTTCAGCCGTAATTTTTCCAAAGCTTCGCGGAGCCGAGTGTGCTCGTGCGCGTCCACTGTATAGAGCCCGGCGAATACCATGGGTTTGATTTCTTCAAAGCCAGGAAGTGCTTCGAAGGCGGGATTCGCGTCATCGGTGATCGTGTCGCCAATTTTTGTATCGGCGACGTTCTTGATGTTGGCAATGAGGAATCCAACTTCGCCGGCTTTCAACTCGCCGATCTCCACCGGCTTGGGCGTGAGTACGCCGAGAGTCTCCGCATCAAACGTAGTCCCGTTTGACCACAGACGAATTCTCTGCCCCTTGCGCAGCGTTCCCTGGAAGACACGAGTGAGAATCACGACGCCGCGGTAAGGGTCGAACCAGGAGTCGAAGATCAGGGCCTGCAGCCGGCTGTCAGGGTTTCCTTTTGGCGGCGGGACACGTTTTACGATGGCTTCTAATACGTCAGGTACGCCTTGACCGGTCTTGGCGCTGATGAGCACGGCATCGGAAGCGTCGAGTCCTACGGCACTTTCGATCATCTCCCTGGTGCGCGGAATGTCAGCACTTTGCAGATCGATCTTGTTGATGACGGGAATGATTTCGAGGCCGTTATTAATTGCCAGATAGGCGTTGGCGAGCGTTTGCGCTTCCACTCCTTGAGACGCATCCACTATAAGGAGCGCGCCTTCGCATGATGCCAGCGAGCGCGAGACTTCGTAGGAAAAATCCACGTGGCCGGGGGTGTCGATCAGGTTGAGTTGATAGGTCTGACCGTCCTGCGCGGTGTACATCATGCGGACGGCGTGGGCTTTGATGGTGATGCCGCGTTCGCGCTCCAGGTCCATGGAGTCGAGCACCTGGGCTTGCATCTCGCGTGCGGTGAGCGATCCGGTCAACTCCAGCAGACGGTCTGCCAGCGTGGATTTACCGTGGTCGATATGCGCGATGATGGCAAAATTGCGAAGGAAAGCGGCGTCCATAGGATGAAGGGCTAATCTCTGATTTTAGCAGGCTAGGAGGCTGCATTCTGACGCTCGCCGACGATCCTTTGATCCGGTACAATCCTTCGACCAGATTTCTCTCAGTCGAGGGTGCAGCTTATGGGCAAAGCGGCGTGGTTGTTTGCTTGTTGTCTGATCGCAGTTGGCACCAGTTCGGCGCAAACTCTCTCGCCGCTGGTGCGCGGTTTCGTGAAGGTCGACGCACCCGTCGTGGTCCTCACGCATGTGCGCGTGATCGACGGCACCGGCGCTGCTGCACGTGAAGATCAAACCATCGTTCTCAGACAAGGAAAGATTGACTCGATGTCCGACTCCGCGTCGGCCAATGTTCCTAAAGATGCGCAGGTGCTCGACCTTCACGGTTACAGCGTGATGCCTGGACTCGTGGGCATGCACGACCATATGTTTTATCCCATGGGCAATGGCATCTTTGGCGAAATGGCATTCAGCTTTCCCCGTTTATACCTCGCTGCCGGCGTGACCACCATCCGAACTACCGGTTCGATTGAACCTTACACCGATCTCGAACTCAAGAAGCAGATCGATAAGGGTGACACGCCGGGGCCGAAGATTCATGTGACCGGACCCTATCTTGAGGGCGCGGGCTCGTGGGCGCTGCAGATGCACCAGTTAACTGGCCCGGACGACGCAACCCAGACGGTTAATTTCTGGTTGGACCAAGGCGTCGACAATTTCAAGGCGTATATGTTCATCACTCCTACGGAGCTTTCTGCCGCCGTAGCCGCGGCACATAAGCGAGGCGCGAAGGTGACCGGACATTTGTGTTCGATCGGCTTTCGAGAAGCTGGCACGATTGGCATCGACGACCTGGAACACGGGTTGCTTGTGGATACAGAATTCTTTCCCTGGAAGAAGGCAGGTGAATGTCCCGAGAAGCTCGACTATGCGTTCATTTCCAAACTGGATCTTACCAGCGGCCCGCCGCACGATATGATCCTTGATCTGGTTCAGCGCCACGTCGCGGTCACCTCTACGCTTCCCGTGTTCGAAATGTTTGTTCCCGGACGGCCGACGATTCAGCAGCGTATTCTCGATGCGCTTTCTCCGGACGCCCGTAGCGCGGTGCTCGAGAATAAAGTTCGTGCCAGCGATTTGAGTTCAACCCAGAAGCGATACCACGCGGAATCCTCGCCCTGGGGGGCGGCCTTCAAGAAGGAAATGGAGTTTGAACATGCGTTCGCGCAAGCTGGAGGTTTGCTGCTGGCCGGTTTGGATCCCACGGGCATGGGAGGCGTGATCGCCGGCTTCGGCGATCAGCGAGAAGTCGAGTTGCTGGTGGAGGCGGGATTCACACCGCTGGCGGCGATTCATATCGCGACTTTCAACGGCGCTCAATATCTGAACGAGGCTGACAAGATCGGCACGATCGCGCCGGGCAAGCAAGCGGACCTGGTTGTGATCAAGGGCGATCCGTCCAAACGGATCGACGACATTGAGAACGTCGAGACCGTGTTTAAAGATGGCGTCGGCTACGATTCCGTCAAGCTGATTGAATCGGTGCGCGGCGTGGTCGGCAGCCGCTGAGTTTTGAGTTCATTAGAATCACAGCGCATGCTTATTCTCGCGTCCGCCTCGCCTCGCCGCCAAGAGTTACTGCGCAATGCCGCGATCCCGTTTGCGGTGCAGCCCGCTGACATCAACGAAACGCCGCTCCCAGGTGAAAAACCGCGCGATTGTGCCGAGCGTCTGGCGCGGGAAAAGGCGCTTACAATCTCTCGTCAACGGCCACAAGATTATGTCCTCGGGGCGGATACGATCGTTGTTATCGATGAGAACATCCTCGGCAAACCGCGAGATGCTGCCGATGCTACGCGCATGCTGCGATTGTTGTCGGGACGCACCCACGAAGTGATCACGGGAGTCTGCCTTGTCAGCCCAACTGCAGGGGATGGCGAACAAGCTTCCGAGACTACGCGGGTGACGATGTGTGAAATCCACGACGGTGAGATTCGAGATTACATTGCAACCGGTGAACCGATGGATAAAGCGGGAGCGTATGCGATCCAGGGCATCGCCTCGCGTTGGATCCCGCGCATCGAAGGCGACTACAGCAATGTGGTGGGGCTGCCAGTGGCACTGGTTTACGGCATATTGAAAAAAAGAGGAGCAATTTGATTGGCCGATAATTTTCTATCGATCACGCATAGAACCTATGGGCAGAGGTGAAGCGGATCAGGCATACGCCGGTTAGGACTTTTTTTCTGCCTCTGCCTCTGCCTCTTTTGTCTCTTTTTTTTCTTGTCCCGGCTTTTCTTCTTCCGGCTCTTTCATCGCCGACTTGAAATTACGAATGCCTTCACCCAGGCCTTTGCCGAGCGCGGAGAACTTGCTTGTCCCGAAGACCAGAAGGGCGATAGCCACGATCAAAATTAAATGCAAAGGCTGAAAGAGACCCTCACCCATAAGTCCTCCATCTGATCGACCGTAGCCGCAGGACGCGTACTTCGTCTGTCGCTAAGAAAATTCTAGGCCACCCCTCCTGCGGAGTCAAAGATGGTGCTCAAACCCGTTCAATCATTTCTGCGAGTAGGAGAGCCCGACGCGGCAGTTCGGAGATCACAATAAATTCGTGCACTGCATGCGCGCCATCCCCCACGCCGCCCAGACCGTCGAGCGTGGGAACACCGATTCCAGCGGTAAAATTGCCGTCGGAGCCGCCACCCACCGCCGCTTCTTCGAGGTTCCATCCGATTTCGCCGGCAATCTCCCGGGCGATTTTATACAGCGCCGCCACTCCTGCAGTTCGTTCCATGGGAAGGCGGTTGATCGCTCCCGTGATCTCGAGTTTGCAATATTTGTCGAATGGTTTGAGGGAGCGCAGTTTGCGGTCGATTGCGTCAGCTTGTTTCGCCCTTTTGATTCGCACGTCAATCTCAACTGACGCCTCGGCCGCAACTACATTCGTTCGCGTTCCGCCTTCGATCACGCCTGCATTTACCGACACGCCTTGCCGGAGGTCGTTCAGCTCCGCAATTACCGCAATCTGCCGCGCCAACTCAAGAATGGCGCTGTGTCCTTTTCCGGGATCGAGCCCGGCGTGCGCCGCAACGCCCTTTACGCGCAGCATGTATTCTCCAACGCCCTTGCGCGCAGTTTTGACTGCGCCTCGAAGCCCTGCAGCGGGCTCCAGTACCAGCACTCCGGCTGATTTTCTTGCCAAGGCTTCTGTGATCTTTCGCGAAGAACGACTGCCGACCTCCTCGTCGGAGACTAGAAACACTGTGACAGGCCGTGGCAAGCCGCCGTGCCACTCCTGCAGCGCTTCAATGGCGTGCAACATGAGCGCAATGCCTGACTTCATGTCGAGCACGCCTGGACCGCGCAATCGCCCGCTCTCGATCGTACACGGCATCTTCGCCAGAGTCCCCATCGGATACACGGTGTCGTAATGACCGAGCAGCAAAACTGGCTTGCCGCGCGACGCGCTGGTGAAGTTAATTTGCAGGCTGTCGCCGAAGTCATTGCTGGGGTGCAGTTCGGCTCGTCCGCCAAGCGCTTCAAACTTAGGCGCGAGAAATCTCGCAATGTAATTGACGGCCTGCTGGTTGTCGCTGGGGGATTCGATTTCGACCACTTCGCGCACAGTGGCAACCATGTGATCCAGACATTGTTCAAAGTGGTGCAAACGCTCGTTTCCTAGGTTTTGGGAAACTGCTGACGGTCTTGTTTTCTTGCCGGACACATTTACCTCGTCTTTACCTAGTCGGCAGGAGTTTGCTAGTGGCTCGACTTAACAGCTCTTACCACGAAGGGCACAAAGTCACACGAAGAAATCTGCCTGCGAAGTTCTTGTGATACTCCCAGCCGTTGTGCACGCAACGCGGTACAGTATAATCTTCAGGCTGTTTGGGGCGAATCCATGATTGAGACCACTCCACCGGAGGACAATAGTTCGGCGCCGAAGATAGCGCTGGATATTCACGACATTCTAAAAATTCTGCCCCACCGCTATCCTCTTCTGCTGATTGACCGCGTGCTCGAACTGAAGCCTAGAGAGAGTATCATCGCGATCAAGAATGTCACGATCAACGAACCTTTTTTCAACGGGCATTTCCCCGGCTTGCCTATCATGCCGGGCGTTCTGATTGTGGAAGCGATCGCGCAGGCCGGCGGCGCGCTCCTGCTTAACGAAGTGGAAGATCGCAACGACAAAGTAATGGTCTTCACTGGGATCGAGCGCGCGAAGTTTCGCCGTCCCGTGAGCCCCGGCGACCAGCTGCGTATCGAGGTGGAAGTGAAGGGCTGGCGCGTCGTTCCCCGGATGACTGCGGCGAAGATGCATGGCGTCGCCTATGTTGCGGGCAAGCGGGTAGCGGAAGCGACCGTATCGTGCCAGCTCATCGACAGTTCACGCGGACGCGGTGATGGCGCGGCGACGGAATGAAACCTGGCCCGGCAGCGATCATGAATGCCCATCCCAGCGCGGTCCATCCCACTTCGATCATCGATTCACGAGCCAGGGTGCCGGCGTCTTGCAAGATTGGCCCCTACTGCGTGATTGGCCGGGACGTGGAACTCGGGGAGGAGTGCCATCTGGTGTCTCACGTCGCGATCGAAGGGCCGACAAAAATCGGTTCCCACAACACATTTTTTCCGTTCTGCGCCATCGGCATGGCGCCACAGGATGTCACTTATAAAGGCGAACCGACGCGGCTGGAGATTGGCGACCACAACGAGATTCGCGAGAGCGTGACCATCAACCGCGGTACGGTAAAGGGCGGCGGGCTGACCAGAGTCGGCAGTCACACTCTGATCATGGCGTATGCGCACATTGGACACGATAGTTTTATCGGTGACCACTGCATGCTGGTCAACGGTGCGACTTTGGGCGGCCACGTCACGGTAGAGGAGTGGGCCGTGGTGGGAGCGCTTTGTCCGGTACACCAGTTCGTGCGCATCGGAGCGCACTCCTACGTTGGCGGTGGCACAACGATCACGCAGGACGTGTTGCCCTTTTCCATGACGTCCGCCGCGCGTAACACGCACGCCTACGGGATGAATAAAGTTGGCCTGGAGCGGCGTGGCTTTTCGCCGGAGCGCATTCGCAAGATTCACCATGCCTATAAAATCCTGCTGGCGTCGAAGATGAACACGTCGCAAGCGCTGGAAAAACTGAAGTCGGAAGATGATCGCGGCGAGGATGTGGATATGCTGATCCGCTTTATCGAAGCATCGGAGCGGGGAGTGATTAAATAACAGCTTACGTAGAGACCTGGCTCGCTGCGTCTTTCGACGCCGTCACGCAAGCAATGTCCGTACGATTCTAACCATGGAACGCCTGGGCCTTATCGCCGGCAACGGCAAATTTCCGCTTCTCGTGCTGGACGCTGCCCGCGCCGCGGGTTATGAAGTCGTCGTCGTAGCCATCAAGGAAGAAGCTTTTTCTGAGATCGAGTCTCACGGTGCTGCTTCGGTCCACTGGCTATCGCTGGGGGAACTTTCAAAGCTGATTGAGACTTTTCAGCGCGAAGGAATTCGGCGCGCAGTCATGGCGGGTCAGGTCAAACACAAACAAATTTTTTCCGCCATCCGCCCCGACTGGCGATTGGCCAAACTCCTACTTTCCCTGACGACACGGAATACCGACAGCCTGCTGGGCGCCGTGGCCAAAGTTCTGGCGGAGGAAGGCATTACTCTAGAGAATTCGACCTGGCTGCTCGAGCCGCTGTTGGTGAAGGCCGGAATTCTTACGCGCCTGCCCTCCGAGCAGGAGCGCAAGAACATCGATTACGGTCGCGCCGTTGCCCGCGACCTGGCGCAGCATGACATTGGACAGACAGTTGTAATTGCCGAATCGGCTTGCGTGGCGGTCGAAGCGATGGAAGGAACCGACGCTGCTATTGAGCGCGCGGGACAGATCATGAAATCGTTGCACGGCGACGCCTCCGCACTGAGCCGCGACCTCACAGTGGTGAAGATCGCAAAACCAAACCAGGATATGCGTTTCGATGTTCCCGTCATCGGAGTGAAGACTATTGAAGTAATGCGCGGCGCGGGTGCTACTTGCCTCGCGCTCGACGCTGGGAAATGCCTTCTGCTGGATGGAGAGAAGGTTCTGGACGCGGCCAGGGCGGCGGGAATCGCAGTTGTGGCTGAATGATTGGCCCTTGAATTTTCTATCTAGAATTCGGTTTCTGGATCAATCTATCGCGCGAAAGGTCAAATATATGACTTCCTCCTCCGAACCTGCTCTGATTGCCGAGCAACTTCGCCGCGCTTTCGATGGCGATGCCTGGCACGGCCCCGCGCTGCTGGAGTTGTTGCAAGGTATAGATGCCGCCACGGCTGCGGCCAAACCCTCGCCAGACGTACACAGCATTTGGGAACTTGTTCTTCACGTCGCCGTCTGGGATGCGGCGGCCTGCCGCCGGCTAAGCGGAGAGAAAACTCAGCCCACTGGCACCGCGAATTTTCCTGTCGTGCCAAAACCAACCGAAGCGGCATGGCACAAGGCCATCGCGAACACCAAGCGCACGCACGAGGTGCTGGTTAAAACAGTCAGGGCTTTGCCTGAATCTCGACTTCGCGAGCGCGTCCCCGGCAAGAAATATGATTTCTACTTCATGCTGCACGGCATAGCTCAGCACGAGCTTTACCACGCCGGTCAGATTGCTATCCTGAAAAAAATGCAAATCGCCAAGTAAAGGGAATTTAACCAATCCCAGCAGCGCCTTTACATTTACAATTCCTTGTTCCCGCTGGCAACCGGCCATCCGAGAGTTTTCCTGCAAGCTGAAAATCCGATTTCCGTCGCGGTCGTGGGTGTAGGCGTCTTTGGGCGCAATCATGCCCGCGTCTATCACGAACTGGAACAACAGGGCGAACCCGTTCGTCTGGTGGGAGTGGTGGATCCTGATCTCGACCGGGCCGACGCTGTAGCGCGCGAGTTTGGATGCCGTGCCTTCGGTTCCGTGGAGCAGATGCTTACCACGCACAGCGAAGTGCACGCGGCGTCGGTGGCAGCGCCCACGGTCCATCATCTCGACGTGGCGCGCGCGCTCATGGTGGCAGGAGTAGATGTCCTCATCGAAAAGCCGCTAGCCGCGTCTTTGGCGGAGGCGGATGAACTGGTTCAACTTGCAGCCACTCGCAAACGTATTGCGCAAGCTGGACACCTTGAGCGCTTCAACCCCGCGGTTCGCGCCACTATTCCTTTGCTTACGCGGCCCATGTTCTTCGAAGTGCACCGGCTTAGCGTGTTTACACCGCGCTCGCTGGATGTGGATGTGGTGCTCGATCTGATGATCCACGACCTTGATATCGTGATGTCTTTTGCCAATTCTCCGGTGAAAGAGGTTCGCGCCGTCGGTTTGCCCATCCTCTCCGGCAAAGTTGACATCGCCAATGTGCGGCTGGAATTCGAGTCAGGATGCGTGGCCAATTTCACCGCTAGTCGCGTTTCTACCGAGCGCGTGCGCAAGCTGCGCTTCTTCCAGCCCCATCAGTATGTGTCCGTCGACTATGGACGGCAGGAAGTTCTGGTCTTCACGGTCGGGGAGGACGGATCGGCCTTGAATACTCCAACTGTCAATCCGCAGATTGGCGTTGGAAAACCTCCAGTGACTTCAGAAGAGCCTCTGCATGCGGAATTGCGATCGTTTCTCCATGCGGTGCGGCAACGATCCACGCCCGTGGTGCCAATGGAAGATGGCCGCCGCGCGCTTGCTCTAGCGCTCGACATTGTGGGCGCGATTCGCGAACACGGGAAGAAAGTCGGGCTCGCCACCTTAGCAGGGAAGAAAGCCTAGGCAAACCCCGTTGGATCGATAGGCTGTTTTTACGTAAGCTTACTCGCTCCAAGAATAATTGCCCTGGTTGTATCATTAGAGTGGGATGGCATTTCCTATTCGAGTCTGCGCTGTCTGTTCAGAAGAGTTCGAACTGAAGCCGGATAAGCCCGGCTTTGCCAACCGCTGTCCAGCTTGCAGCGACCCCGAAAACGCCGAGCCTACGGCGAAACAGGGGATGGATGCCGACGAACGTAAGGCTCTGGCGGAAGCAAACGAGGCCCGGAGAAAAGCAATGCGTGACTTGCTCTACCGCAAAGACAGCTAGCGGTCGTATCCGACATCTCCTGCGCAGGTAGCAATCCATGGTAAGAATATTTCCTGAGTTCAAGGGCTTCCCCGAGCTGCACAGCCCAAGGTTCCGGCTGTGTTTTACAAATGTTTACACACCTAAGTCCCGCGCCGTTTGTCAGTGAGCAGAATCGCGTGAAAGATGCGAAAATAAGACTAGCTTGAGCATGCTCGACGATTGCGTCGCCCCAGCCAAAACGGATGCAACGCAGCCTCGGGAATGTGTGTCTAACGGACCAGCCAGCTCGGGGCAAACTTAGTTCATGCCGATTACGCAAATCCCATTCCAGGATCCAGTGGCACCTCCGGAGAAGCCGCAGCCGGAGCAACTCGGACTCTATGATGCTCAGGGATGGGAAACGGCCTACCGCGATCTTGATGAAGATGCCCGTGTGCCGCACCTGCTCATTCAGTTGCAGGATGATCTCACGCGTTCGCGCCGGCGGGAAGCGGCGTGGATTTCGATTATTGTCCACCTGCTGCTTATTGTTTTTCTGGCAAAGATCGATTTCTTCGAAAAGTACATGCCCTGGCATACCGCGGTGGCGACAA
>DASRWO010000036.1:0-2596 GCA_035654555.1 Candidatus Deferrimicrobiaceae bacterium
CGCCAGCAAGGTATTCCTGACCGGCAGCTACTGGAACAGCCCTCCCGCCATGGCGGCGTCGATGGCCTGCCTGGAGATCATGCAGAGAGAGGACACGGTCTCCACAGTACGCAACCTGGGTACGATGTTGATGGACGGCCTGGTCGAGACCGGAAAGAAGTACGGCTATGCCATGCTGGCCTCCGGCCCGCCAGCCGTTCCGTTCTTGAGCTTTGTGGACGATCCCAGCCTGCGCCGCCAGCAGCGTTTCTGCGCCGAAGTGACGCGGCGCGGTGCGATGTTCCATCCGCACCACAACTGGTTCCTCTCCGCGGCGCACACGCCGCAAGACATCACCGCCACCCTGCGCATGGCCGACGAGGCATTTGCGGTGATCAAGGACGAAGGGCTTTAAGCCCGTTCTCTGAAGCCAGGCGCCGTGGACCGGCGTTCGCACCCCCTCGCTGCCTATCGGCTGGATGCCGAGAACGGGCTCGTTCTCCAACACACTTTAATTTGCTTTTAGGCGCATAAATTGGAACAAGAGGCCGAAATATGCTTTTAAACGCAAATTTAAAGTAGCCGCAAGATGCACTACAGCGCATAATGAGGCCATACACAGCCATTTTATGTATTGGAACACATAACATGAAAACCGTAGCGGATTTGGGACTTGAACTCCAAGCCCTGCGCAGAGCGAGCGGCAAGCCGCAGCGAGAACTTGCCGCTGAGACGCTTACTCGGCAAGAGGCCCTCTCGCGTTTAGAGCGTGGCAGAAGCGCGGACTTTTCGGTGGCGAAGCTACTGCGCTTGGCGCAAGCGCTCGGTGTCGAGGTAGTCTTGGTACCTTCAACCAGTGCCCGCCCCACCTTGGAATCGGTCCTCACAGAGCGCAAGCAGGGAGCTAACGTGGGACCTGAGTCGCGATGAGCGTCTCCAGCTTGCAAGTCTTTGTCGGCGGTCGTCTGACCGCGACGTTGAGTACCACGGATGGCTTTGAACACAACTTGACCTATCACCCCAACACTCGGTCAGAGGACTTCGTCTCCCTCTTGATGCCGGTCAGACCGAAGAGCTGGACCTGGCCCACCTTGCATCCGTTCTTTCAAGTGAGTCTGCCGGAAGGCTTTTTGCTCGGGCTGCTCAAAGAACAGCTGGGGCCACTCCTCGGCAGCGAGCCCTTGGATTTACTTGCGGTGGTGGGTCAAAATACTGTTGGCCGGGTGCAAGTATCGGCGCAAGCCACGCTGCTCGATTCAGTCCGACGGCTCGATGTGGAAGGGCTCCTGCACAGTGCAGATTCGACGCAGCTGTTCACTGAGCTACTGCATACCTACGCCGCTTCCGGGATTTCCGGTGTTGTCCCCAAGTTCCTGACGCCCGAAACTCAGGCGTTGTTTCGCAAGGGCACGCTCTCCACAGAACGGCATATCGTCAAAGGGGGCTCCGAACGGCTGCCATTCATTGCCCTGAACGAGCACCTCTGCATGGAGGTGGCCCGCCGCACCGGCGCAGCAGTACCCGCGACACAAGTGTCAGACGACGGCCAAGTGCTGGTGGTGGAACGTTTCGATATCGATGCGGCCGGCGCGCGCTTGGGATTTGAGGACTGCTGCAGCTTGCTGGGTTTGTCGCCCGACGACAAATATCAATCGACCTGGGAGCGAGTCGCGCGGCTCGTTGCCGAACACGTTCCAGCGACTCGGCTTGCAGAGGCACGCGAGCAACTGGCGATTACGCTACTACTCACCTACGCACTCGGCAACGCCGATTGCCACACCAAGAACTTGGGGCTGCTTTACTCGAGCCTCGGCGATGTGCGAGTCGCGCCGATCTACGACATGCTGACCATTCGCGCCTACGACAGCTACGCGCGCAACGACCCGGGCATGTACGTGGGGGGTGTCAAGAGCTGGACTCCTGGCAAAGCGTTTTGGATTTTCATGCAGCAGAGCTTGGGGATCGAGCCCAAGCATCAACGCGAACTCGTCGATCGTGTTTGCACTGCCGTTGCGGAGTTCTTTCCAGTCCTGCTCAGACACATCCGCAGCACGCCAGGATTCAACGATACCGGAGGCCGAATGGTGCGCGAGTGGCACGCCGGCATGCAGCGGCTTGCCGCCCGGCGCTCGATTGTAGTGCCTGATTTCTTGACGGCGGCTGGCGCCCAAGGGGTACTCGTCGCGGGGCCCGCACGGCCTACAGCCACGGTAACAGGCGCGTCGTCATTACTCGGTCGCCGCGGTCGCCGGAGTAAACCCGCTTCGTGAGACGCCCGTGTCGGACGCAACTGCACCCTGGCGCGCAGCGTGCGCTGGCTGAAGTGAGGAGCGCCCGGAAAATCGGGCAGAGTTGTCTAATTTGTGGAGGCTACGTTCTGGGAGCCCTAATCACGGCGATACCGCCTTCACGGTTCACGGTTCCCATGTTCGACGAATTCATGAAGCGCGTCATGCCAGGAAACTCATGGCGATAAAGCAAATTATTTTCGTGAAGACTTCAAACCATAGTACAGCCGGATGCCCCACTGCACCCAGGCACGCGGCGCGCGCCGGCTGAGATAAGGCGCAATGCCAGCCTGGAAGAAGTCGCCCACCGCGACCACAGGCCGGCGAAT
>DASRWO010000037.1:0-8124 GCA_035654555.1 Candidatus Deferrimicrobiaceae bacterium
CAGATTTCGCACGCCGTCGCACGTGATGGCGCGGCACATGATACGATTCCCCGGTGGGCGATTCCGCTTGCGTTCCGGTTTCTGCTTCGGCCGTCTCCGCCAGCACGGCTAGTGCGCGGCACTCTGGCCTGGTCCGTGTTACTCATTGGATCACGACCTTCTGTTTTTTTGCCCTGCTCCTCAGCGGAGCTGAACTTGTCGTCTCGCACCCGCGCTTCTACTGGGGCGAAACTGGCAACGATTTGACCCAACCGTTGTTTAAACTTCCGTTGCCTGCCTCGAGGAAGTTGGTGCCCACCGGCTACGGGTACGTGCTCCCGGACGAGAACGGCTGGAGCCGCTATCTCCACTTTCAAGCAGCTTGGGTAGTGGTATTTACCGGATTACTCTACTTAATCTGGGGCCTATTTACTCGGCATTTTCGGAAAAACTTGCTTCCGCGAGGGACTGATCTTTCATGGAGGGAATTCTCGAGCACGATCGCTAAACATTTGCGCTTCAGGCGGCCCGGCGAGGCAGAGGCCTGGTCGTATAATGTTGTCCAGCGGATTGCCTATCTGTTGGTGATCTTCATTCTGTTTCCCTTAGTAATTTGGACGGGCCTGGCAATGTCTCCCGCCTTCGTTTCCGCATTTCCGGCGACCGTCAACGTGTTAGGCGGCCAGCAATCCGCGCGCACGCTTCACTTCTTCGTCTCGCTGGCTCTCCTGCTCTTCCTGCTCGTCCACGTCGTGATGGTTTGGCTTGCAGGGTTCAGAAGCCGCATGCGGGCGATGATCACAGGCCGCGCCGCTACACACTTGGAGCGCACATGACCGAACCTTCACATGTCGAGCCCTCAACCCGTAAACTGTCGCGCCGAAAATTAATCACAACCGGTCTGGCGGCCACCGCAGGGGTCTCAGCGATAGGCGTGGTCGCGGGCTTTGCGCAAAAGTATGGATTGGTGCCGCCCGATCACGGTGGCATCTACGGCCTCGGCGAAACGCTGACCTATGCTTCGCAGCGGCTGCTGACAACACACTCTTTAGCGCGTGAATTCTCCAGGAGCCAGATTTCGAAGCGTCCTTTCCCGAATGAAATGGCGCCTCCGAGTGATGCGTTCAAGCGCCTACAAAGCGGCGGTTTCGCTGACTGGCGGCTCTCGGTCAACGGCATGGTCGCCAGGCCTGCTTCGTTTTCGCTTGACCAGCTGAAGAGCTACCCAACTCGCAGTCAAATCACAATGATTCAGTGTGAAGAGGGCTGGTCGTATATATCCGAGTGGAACGGCGTACCCCTCTCCCACGTCCTCGAGGCCGTGCAAGTTCACCCGCAAGCCAGATACGTTGTCTACTTCTCGATCGAGCCCGACTGGTGGGAGAGCATCGATATGGCCGATGCGATGCATCCGCAGACTTTTCTTACTTACGGGATGAATGGCGATGAACTCCCGGTGGGCAACGGCGGGCCGCTACGCCTGCGTGTTCCACGCCAGCTCGGCTACAAGAACGTGAAATTCATCACCCACATGACGGTTACCGACAGTCTGAAAAGTTTCGGCAAGGGTCTGGGCTCTGCGTCTCCAGAAGCAGGCTATGCCTGGTACGCCGGCATCTGACAACCGCGTTTCAGGCGAGACCGATTGAGTCGAGAGTGGCGATCATTTCCTGAGGAAGCTCCAGCGTTGCAGCTGTTAGATTCTCGCGAAAATGCTGCATGGAGGATGTTCCGGGGATCACCAGCACATTCGGCGAGCGCTGCAGAAGCCACGCCAGCGCAACCTGCATGGGCTTGGCTTCTAGGCGCGCGGCCACGTCAGATAACGTATCCGACTGCAGTGGCGTGAACCCGCCAAGTGGAAAGAACGGCACATAGGCGACGCCATCACGGGCAAGATCGGCGATGAGCGGATCGTCGGCTCGTTGCGCGAGGTTGTACTGGTTCTGTACGCAAACGATCGGAGCAATCCGTCGGGCTTCCGCGACTTGTGTGGGCGTAACGTTGCTCAGCCCGATATGACGGATCAAACCCTGTTGCTGGAGCTCGGCTAGCACTGTGACCGGTGCCTCGATCGACCCCTCGGCGGGCGCATGAATGCTCAACATACTGCGCAGGTTGACCACCTCCAGCACATTCAGACCAAGATTGCGAAGATTGTCGTGAACCGCGACGGTCAGCTCCTCGGCTGAGAAAGCCGGAATCCATGATCCATCTTCGCCGCGCCGCGCGCTGACCTTAGTGACAATCACCAGATCATCGGGATAGGGAGACAGCGCCTTTCGTATGATCTGGTTCGTGACATGGGGACCGTAAAAATCGGCCGTATCGATATGGTTTACGCCGCTTGCAACCACTTCTCGCAGAAGCGCAATCGCTCCCTCAACATCGCGGGGAGGCCCCCATACCAGCTTGTTCCCATCTCGCCCCGCGAGTTGCATCGCGCCGTATCCTATGCGATTCAAAGTTACCGATGTGCCAGGAAATGTGAAGCTGCCGCCCAACCTTGTCTTTGCGATCATTTTGCTTCTCCTCCAATACAACGACGCTCTGGTAATAAGGATGCTCTAGTCTAAAAATGCGAATACTTGCGATACATTCGACTTGGATGGCGCCTTCACTCGATTTGCAAACCGCGCCACAACCTTTGGCAGTAAGCAGTCGCCATTGACCGCCAAACTTAGTAGGTAAGATAATCGGAGGCTGTCTCCGGTTGCAAATTCTTTATTAATGGCTACGCGGCTTCAGAATCGATCCAGCCAAGCCGCGCACTGATGCGCGGCGGAATCGCGAGCGTATTGCGGAGGTCGCCAAAGAAGTATTTACCCGTTCCGGTGCAAACGGCCTCGACGAGAAAAGCAACCGCTTTCTTCTTCTCTCCCCGTGGTCTGATCAGAATCCTCCGTAGCCAAGTCAGTCGTGAGCGCAGACGCCCATTCGCCCCCTAGCGAAAGGGACTGCCGGGCGGGTTTATGAGATCCCCAGCATAACCTCGATTGCTAAATAAACCAACTTGTTTGATAATGATTCCTATCTACCTGTCATGCATTTGAGTCACGAAAATTTTCGGGAGCTTGCCTGGAAATGTGGCTTGGCGGCCACCCACCAGAGGCAGGTGATTTACGAGGCGATTGTGGCTGCCCCGGGACACTATTCCGCCGAGCAGATCTACGCTGATGTTCGCAAGCGGATTCCGTCGATTTCACTGGCCACCGTCTATAACAATCTCAAATTATTTGTAGAGCATGGACTGCTGCGCGAAGTGAGTCCGCACACTTCCATGCTGCTCGTGGAAGGCAATCTGGAACCCCATCATCACCTGGTATGCACGCGCTGCAAAGCGGTGCAGGATGTCGAAGGCGATTTCATCAACTACAAAAAGCTCTCGCGGCAGGCGCCGCGTGGCTTCGATCTGACCCAACCGCTGGTGGAAGTGTTTGGTATCTGCCGGCGATGCAGGGCCAAAACCTAAAGAACAACTTCATAATCGAGAGAGGATATATGTCTGAAGAAAAGCAAGTACTCGCTGGCGTGCCCGGCCCCGGCAACACTGAGCCTGAGATATCACCCGAATCCAAATGCCCGGTCGTCGGCACCGGTCGCAGGGACACAACCGGCTGGACTCCCTCCAATGCGGATTGGTGGCCGAGTCAGCTGAACCTCAAGATGCTTCACCAGAACTCCCCTCTGTCCGATCCCATGGACAAGGATTTTGATTACGCGCAAGAATTCAAGAGCCTCGATCTGAATGCCGTGATCAAGGACCTTCGTGCCTTGATGACCGACTCCCAGGACTGGTGGCCTGCCGACTTTGGCCACTACGGGGGCCTTTTCATTCGTATGGCGTGGCACAGCGCCGGCACGTACCGCATTGCCGACGGCCGCGGCGGCGCAGGCTCGGGACAACAGCGTTTTGCACCCCTCAACAGCTGGCCTGACAATGTGAACCTCGATAAGGCGCGCCGCTTGCTCTGGCCCATCAAGCAAAAATACGGACGGAAGATCTCATGGGCCGATCTTATGATTCTGACCGGCAACGTCGCCCTCGAGTCGATGGGTTTCAAAACGTTCGGTTTTGCCGGCGGGCGCGAGGACGTCTGGGAGCCCGAAGAGTACGTCAACTGGGGACCCGAGACCGAGTGGCTGGGAGACAAACGCTACACCGGCGATCGTCAACTCGATAATCCTCTCGGCGCCGTTCAAATGGGCCTGATTTACGTAAATCCAGAAGGTCCGAATGGAAAGCCCGATCCAATCGCTGCGGCACGTGATATCCGCGAGACCTTTGCCCGCATGGCCATGAATGACGAGGAGACCGTCGCGCTCATTGCTGGCGGCCACTCTTTCGGCAAAACCCATGGTGCAGCCGATCCCAAGAAGTATGTAGCGGCAGAACCCGAGGGCGCCGCCATCGAAGAGCAGGGTCTCGGATGGAAGAACAGCTTCGGCAATGGCAACGGCGACCACACCATCAGCAGCGGCCTCGAAGTCACTTGGACCACCACGCCCACCAAGTGGAGCAACAACTTCTTCGAAAATCTCTTCGGCTACGAGTGGGAACTTACGAAGAGCCCCGCTGGCGCGAACCAGTGGACACCCAAAAACGGCGCGGGCAACGGCACCGTGCCCGATGCCCACAATTCCTCCAAGCGTCATGCGCCATCGATGCTGACAACGGACCTCGCTTTGCGCTTCGACCCAGCTTACGAAAAGATTTCACGCCGCTTCTACGAGCATCCCGATCAGTTCGCAGACGCGTTCGCCAGGGCGTGGTACAAGCTGACCCACCGCGACATGGGGCCGATCTCGCGCTACCTTGGCCCGCTCGTTCCCAAGGAGACCCTGCTGTGGCAAGATCCCATTCCGGCCGTGGATCACAAACTGGTCGAGGAGAAGGACATAGCTGCTCTCAAGGCGAAAATCCTCGCTTCCGGACTGTCGATCTCCCAACTGGTGACGACTGCCTGGGCTTCGGCGGCGAGCTTTCGTGGCTCCGACAAGCGCGGAGGCGCAAACGGGGCGCGCATTCGCCTGGCACCGCAAAAAGATTGGGACGTGAACCAGCCGGCCGCACTTGCGAAGGTCCTGCAAAAGCTGGAGGCCATCCAAAGAGACTTCAACAGCTCGCAGTCCAACGGCAACCAGGGGAAGAGAGTTTCGTTGGCTGACCTGATCGTTCTCAGCGGCAATGCAGCCGTTGAAGAAGCAGCGAAAAGAGCCGGGCACGATGTAAAAGTACCTTTCTCGCCGGGGCGCACCGATGCTTCGCAAGAGCGGACCGATGCACATGCCTTCGCCGTACTTGAGCCGACTGCGGACGGTTTCCGCAACTACCTCCGCATCGGACACAGGAAATCGGCCGAAGAGCTGTTCCTGGATAAGGCGCAGTTGCTCACCCTCACCGCCCCCGAGATGACAGTTCTCGTCGGCGGTCTGCGGGTTCTGAACGCCACCTACAAGCAGTCCAAAAACGGCGTCTTCACCAACAAGCCAGAAACGCTGACCAATGATTTCTTTGTCAACCTGCTCGGGATGAATACGGATTGGAAGCCTTCCACCACTGCTGCAGGCGTGTATGAAGGACGTGATCGCGGGACGGGCGAAATTAAATGGACCGGCACACGTGTCGATCTCGTCTTCGGTTCAAACTCGCAGCTCCGGGCCATCGCCGAAGTCTACGCATGCGACGACTCGAAGAGCGCGTTTGTGAAGGACTTCGTGGCCGCGTGGACCAAAGTAATGAATCTCGATCGCTACGACCTAGCCTGAGTCCCAACAGAAAGGGTGTTCCTTTCGGTAGAGTTCCGCTTCACAACCTACCGGCGGGGCGCCCTTTTATAACGCCGAGCGCTGATCTTTGCGCGATCATCCTACCGCAATCGCCGCAGACTCTCGACGGAAGGGACGAAATAATACGAGCCTGTCAATGGCTGGGTAAAACGTGTGAGCGCATCGCGCGTGCCCGTGACCAGGCCCGCCATACTCTCCAGCATTCTGGAAAGCCGCTTCTGATCCGCGCTGAATCCAACGAACATCGTTCCATGGTCGTCGACCCTCCCGTAGGGCATGTTGCGACGAAAGATGTCCCCAAACTCGTCCTGATCAGTGCGAGCGACGTGCGAGTCTGATGGCTTGTTCTCAAGCTCGATGCTGTCCAGCTTGGTGCGTCCCATAATGCGCTCTTGCTGCTCGATCGGCAGAGCTTCCCACTCAGTTGCCTTATGCTTCCACTTTTGCAGCAGCAACACTGAGCCCGCCATGCCCGGAACTCCTTCGGGCAAGAGCGCTGCCATGGGAGCGTCGAGCAGCGTCGGATTCTCCGAGCCATCGACGAAACCCGTAAGGTCGCGATCGTGCCGGTAAGACCAACTCGATGTCTCTTCCCCTAGCGCCGCTAGGCCCGCGAGGTCCCGAACCACCGAGCGCGCCATATCGAAGATCACGTCATAAGCGCTGCCAGAGAGCCATACCAGCGCATCATGTTGCGTGCTTGGCATAACGAATCCTTCTGTGCCCTGTATATCCTTGTTAAAGCCCTCTACGCCCGCAGGGGCGTCATCTGGAGCGATCTCGCTCCACAGCTCAGGCCGAAAGCCGATCACGAAATTCACTCCTCCCGTGGTGGTTCGTGGTTCCCGGATAGCCGAGATCGTAGAGGCAAACTCCCTGCGTTTCTTCGCGTCCAACAGGTCAAACTCAAGGTACGCATGCGAGGACGTTCCAAGCGCAAAAATTCCAGCCTGAGGCGTGTGCATGCGGCCATTATATGGGCGACCATCTTTCGGGACACAACAGCCCCCCGGTTTGTCGTCAAGTTGGAGGTAATTTGCATTACTTCCGCATTGCCGTTGGACAAATCCATTTTGAGCGGCCCGCAGCAATAACAATGGCGGCGAAAAAAGCGGTAAAAAATAGCTTGACATATTCCTATATAGGAATATATTTGGAGCATGGCAAGGGCGACGACAACCTCGGACGCGTTCAATGCTGTGGCGGAACCGCGGCGGCGGGACATCCTGAACTATCTTGCGATACAGGAGAGGTCGGTCAACGAGATTGTGGACGCAATGGAGATGGAGCAGCCGTCGGTTTCGAAGCACCTGAAAGTTTTGAAAGACGTTGGCTTGGTGGAGGTCCGGAGAGAGGGTCGGCAGATGCTTTACAAAGTGAATGCCATGGCAATCCGGCCGTTGCACGAATGGACGAGCAGGTTCGAGCGGCTGTGGAAACACCAGCTGCTGCGAATCAAGGAACGGGCCGAGGCCAACAATGCACAGAAACAATGATCTTGTGGAATTTCAAACGAGGAGGAAACCGTGAGTTCATCCACACTATCGCTGGAAGCGACAACGATCCACATAACGGAGGAAATTGAAGTGCGCGCGTCGATCGAAGTGACATTTGCCGCGTTGCTGGATCAGCTGGGGCCGTATAACGAGACTGAAGTGGACAGGCCCATGCCGATGAAGCTGGAAGCATGGCCAGGCGGCAGATGGTATCGCGATCTCGGAGACAACAACGGCCATTACTGGGGAACGGTACAGGCGATCAAGAAACCGACGCTGCTGGAAATTTGCGGGCCGCTGTTTATGTCCAATCCAGTAATAACCAATCTGCAGTATCGGCTGAAGGAATCGCGCGGCGTAACACTGATCACGTTTCGGCACCAGTCGTTTGGATTGATTCTTGAGGAATATCGCAACGCGAAGCAGGGCTGGGGTCACATCCACGAGAAAGTAAAGCAACGCGCAGAAGCCCCGCGGCCACAATAAGTCGCGGAACGTACTTAGAAGTTTATAGGAGGTAAACATGTGCCCCGTATGCATCGAAAGCGCAGCAGTAGTGGCCGCCGGAGCCGTATCGACCGGAGGAATAGTGGCGGTGTGCATCGGCAAACTCAGAAAATTGTTCAGGGCGAATGGTCTCGGCCTGTTTCAGAAAATCAAGGAGAAATAAAATGGCTACTAGCAAGGAGAGAGACATGGAAAATGGCAGAAAGCATCTCCCAAAGAACACACCATCAATCGTGTCAGCGCAGGAGTGGGAGGCTGCGCGCCAGCAACTCCTCGTGAAGGAGAAGGCCTTGACCCGCTCTCGAGACGCACTGGCCGCAGAGCGTCGGCGGATGCCGTGGCAGGCCGTAGA